>JAEWZO010000011.1 GCA_023458415.1 Bacteroidota bacterium | reverse complement strand
TATGTAAATCTACGATGTGAATACCGTTTTTCTCCATGAAGATGTATGGAGCCATATTTGGATTCCACTTACGGGTCATGTGACCGAAGTGTACACCTGCCTCTAAAAGGTCTTTAACATTTGCTTTAGCCATGTCTCTTTTTTGTTTTTAGTTTACGTTCCGCTTTTTCGCAATCAACTTTTCTTTAGATGGGAGAAGAGTTTGGATGCTAAACTAAACGGGGCATTTTTTTGATTAGATAATAGAACCAAGAGCCAAGAACAAAGATTTTCAAAAGTATCGAATCTCGCGTCTCGCATCTTGAATCTTCTTGATTAACGTTTAGAGAACTGGAATCTCTTTCTTGCTTTCTTCTGACCTGGTTTCTTTCTTTCCACCATTCTTGCGTCTCTTGTAAGAAGTCCGTGTGGCTTAAGTGCCAGTCTGAATTCTGCATTGATTTCGCAAAGTGCTCTGGAAACTCCCAGTCTGATCGCTTCTGCCTGTCCTGTATTACCGCCACCGAAAACGTTTACGGTAACATCGTACTGACCTGCAGTTTCAGTTAGGATGAAAGGCTGGTTCAACTTGTAAACCATTACATCTGTTGAGAAATACTCTTTCGCATCTTTACCGTTCACAGTGATGTTACCAGAACCTGGCTTCACGTAAACTCTTGCTACTGAAGTTTTTCTTCTTCCAATTTTATGAACTGTAGACATATTAATTATTTAAATTCGTTAACATTAATAGTTTTTGGCTGCTGAGCTTCATGTTTGTGTTCAGTACCTTCATAAAGATAAAGGTTTTTGAACAGCTGAGTTCCAAGCTTGGTTTTTGGAAGCATTCCTTTTACGGATTTTTCCAAAACTTTCATTGGATCTTTTTTCAATAGCTCTTCAGCTGTCTGCGACTTCTGGCCACCAGGATATCCTGTATGCCAAATGTAAGTCTTATCAGCCCATTTGTTTCCTGAAAGAGTAATCTTTCCAGCATTCAAAACAATCACGTTATCTCCGCAGTCTGCGTGAGGCGTGAAATTTGTCTTGTGCTTACCTCTCAAAATCTTTGCAACCGTGGAAGCTAACCTTCCTAATGGCTGCCCTTCAGCGTCTACCACAACCCATTCTTTATTAGCGGTAGCTTTGTTCGCTGAAACTGTTTTGTAACTTAATGTATTCACACTTGTAAGTTTAATGATTAAACATAATTTTCCCAATAAGGGTGTGCAAAGGTATGACTTTTTTCCTTAAAAGAGAAAAGACATCCGGAAAATATTTAAAAATTATTGATTTTCAGTAGTTTCTAAAAAGCGACCCTCAAAAAAAGACCTAAGAATAGAATCAGTTTCGCAGCGATTTCGATTCCCGAAAACTTGCCAGCAAATAATACGCGACAAAAACTGTGGAGAATTTTATAATGGACGGAACTGCGGTTTCAAAATCGAAAAAGATAAATCCTACTAAAAGTAGCAGTGCAATTCCAATCAGCGAAATGCCCATTTTTTTCGTCAAAGGCCATTCCGGACGGTCAACGAAATAAGCCATTCCCCACCCCAAACCAAAAGCTGCCGCGTTGAACAAATCTTTTACCCAGCCCAGGCTCTCAAAAACATAATGATTGAGTAAAAAACTGATCAACGTACCGGCAAAAAAATAAATAACCGCTCTATTCATTCCCGCAAAACTATACATTTTCCTTCAAATCATTCTAAATTAAACAACATTACTTTTTTCTTGGTTAAGTGTTCCTTTTTAATAATTAATTTTGTTTAAAAATTATACCTTATGAGCCATGGCAAGCTTCGGGAAGAAAACAACTGTCTGAACTGTGGGAATACCGTCACCGACAGGTTTTGTGCACGATGCGGACAGGAAAATACAGAGCCAAGAAAACCGTTTCATTACCTCTTCACACATTTTTTTGAAGATTTCACACATTATGACGGTCCGTTTTGGAAAACCCTGAAAAACCTTTTCTTCAAACCCGGCAATCTCACGCATATTTATCTTGCCGGTCGCCGACAGTTATTTGTAGCGCCGGTTAAGCTGTATATTTTTGTGAGTTTCGCAACATTTCTGATTTTGGCTTTTCTTCCTAAAAAGGAAGTCATCACACTGCAGGATTCGCAGAGCATCCGAAAAGCTGAAGCCACCGACTCAAACAGAAATAAAACTGAATTAATAGATTTTAGAGAAGAAAACCTGATTTCTGAAAATGACTTAAAAGAACTAGAAAAACAACCTTCAGTACATAGCGATACTTTAATTTCTGAAGACGAACGGATTTCTAAAATGAAATTGGAATCCGGTTATTTCGGAGCAGAAAATTTAAAACAGTTCGATTCTATTTACCGAAAATCCGGAATCGGATACAAACTAAACCGGCCGTTTGCAAAAAAGTACTTCCAGCTTAAAGAAGAAGGCTTCAGCATTGGCCAGATTAAGGAAAAATTCGAGGAAATTTTTGTGAATATGATTCCGAAAGCACTTTTCGTTTATATGCCGATTTTCGCTTTTCTGATGTGGATTTTTCATAATAAAAAAAGATGGTGGTACTTTGATCATGGGGTTTTTACTCTTCATTATTTTTCCTTTCTGCTGCTATCAATTTTAATGATTTCTTTGCTTTCATCATTTCTTGGTTTATTCGGCAATTCCACTTTTGCGACTATTCCCATCACAATACTAACTATTGCTTTAGCTTTTTATGCAGTCGCATACTTTTTTATTACGCATCGAAAGGTGTATCACACCAGCAGAAAGACAACTTTTTACAAGGGTACGGCATTAATGATTCTAAATTTCATCGGGATGATGGGCGCACTCGTTATTCTGGTAATAATGAGTATACTTTTAATACATTAATTTCTTTATTCAGCGCTTTCCAATTTGTTCGGTTTTAACTATCTTCGAGAAATCCACAATTTTTCTAAAATTCTTTATGGAAACCTCAAAATACGAACCTAAAAACAAAGTAAGAATCGTAACCGCAGCATCGTTGTTCGACGGACACGATGCAGCCATCAACATCATGCGCCGCGTCATTCAGGGAACGGGATGCGAAGTCATTCACCTTGGACACGACAAATCTGCGGAAGAAGTGGTGAACACTGCGATTCAGGAAGATGCAAATGCTATTGCGCTGACTTCTTATCAGGGTGGGCACAACGAATATTTCAAATACATCTACGACCTTTTGAGAGAAAAAGGAGCTCCGCAAATCAAAATTTTTGGCGGCGGTGGCGGTGTAATTCTTCCGGAAGAAATCAAGGATCTGATGGATTACGGAATCGACCGTATTTATTCGCCTGATGACGGTCGTGAACTCGGTTTACAGGGAATGATTGATGATTTGGTTCAGAGATCTGATTTTGCAACAGGTTCAGAAGTATCGGTTTCCGATTTGGATAAAATTTCATTTGAAGATTCAAAATCCATTGCGCAGGTTATTTCGGCGGTTGAGAATTTCTCTGATGAAAAAACCGATTTGGTAAAAGCCATTGACGAAAAAGCAAAGGATTCCAAAATCCCGATTATCGGTATTACAGGAACCGGAGGAGCAGGAAAATCGTCTTTAACCGATGAAATCGTGAGAAGATTCCTTCGTGCAAATCCCGAAAAGAAAATCGCGATTATTTCCGTCGATCCTTCCAAGAAGAAAACGGGAGGCGCACTTCTGGGCGACAGAATCCGGATGAATTCCATCAATGACAAACGCGTGTATATGCGTTCGATGGCGACGCGTGAGAATAACGTTTCGGTTTCGCCATACATTCATTCAGCCATCAACATTCTGAAAATTGCTCAGCCGGATGTCATCATCCTTGAAACTTCAGGAATCGGACAGAGTGGTTCAGAAATCACGGAAATTGCCGATGTTTCGATGTATGTGATGACGCCTGAATACGGTGCTTCGACACAGTTGGAAAAAATCGACATGTTGGATTACGCTGATTTGGTAGCGCTCAATAAATCAGACAAAAGAGGTGCTTTGGATGCGCTTCAGGCAGTGAGAAAGCAGTTCCAGAGAAATCACACGGCTTTCGATCAGCCACTTGAAAATATGCCGGTATATGCTACCAAAGCATCACAGTTCAACGACTGGGGAACCACGGAAGTGTACAACGTTTTAATGAATAAGGTTAATGAAACGCTTAAGAAAGCTCAGGGCGACAGCGCACCACAGTTTGCGGAATACGTAGAGCAGAATGTTTCCGACGACACTACTGTAATTCCGCCAAAACGTGTGCGTTACCTTTCCGAAATTGTGGAAAACAACCGCGGTTACGACAAAAATGTTGAAGAACAGGCACTGATTGCGAAAAAAATGTACCTCATTGACGGAGCAAAAGTCTTGATTACCGACGACGAGCATACACACGATAAACTGGAAAAAGTTTTCCTGAAAACCAAGAAAGATTTACTGGAAGAAAACGTGGCTTTCCTTCACGGATGGCACCATTTTAAGGAAGAAATGAAGGAAGATACCTATTCCTATTTCGTTCGCGGAAAAGAAATTAAGGTGGACACCAAATCCGAATCGCTTTCCGGACTGAAAATTCCGAAAATTTCTTTACCTAAATTCCAGGATTGGGGCGACCTTATCCGTTGGAAATGTCAGGAAAACGTTCCGGGACAATTTCCTTACACCGCAGGAATTTATCCATTCAAGAGAACCGGAGAAGACCCGACAAGAATGTTTGCCGGAGAAGGCGGCCCGGAAAGAACCAACCGTCGTTTCCATTACGTTTCTGCAGAAATGCCTGCGAAAAGACTTTCTACAGCTTTCGACTCGGTGACACTGTACGGACAGGATCCTGCTTTACCACCGGATATTTACGGGAAAATCGGAAACGCCGGAGTTTCCATCGCGACATTGGATGATGCAAAAAAACTGTATTCAGGTTTTGACCTGATTAATGCTCTGACTTCAGTTTCCATGACGATTAACGGTCCGGCTCCGATGCTTCTGGCGTTTTTCATGAATGCAGCCATCGACCAGAACTGTGAAAAATATATCGAAGAAAACAATCTTTGGGACAAAGTCGAGGAAAAACTCAAATCGAAATTTGACGATAAAGGTTTGAAAAGACCTTCCTACAGCGGCGAACTTCCCCCTTCCAATAATGGTTTGGGCTTGAAACTTTTAGGAATTACAGGTGATGAAATTCTGGATGCAGAGGTTTACAATAAAATCAAAGCTGAAACCATCGCAACCGTTCGTGGAACTGTTCAGGCGGACATTCTGAAGGAAGATCAGGCACAAAACACCTGTATTTTTTCCACTGAATTTGCTTTGAGATTAATGGGCGACGTTCAGGAATATTTCATCAAGGAAAAAGTGAGAAATTTCTATTCGGTTTCCATTTCCGGATATCACATTGCAGAAGCCGGCGCGAATCCGATTTCTCAGCTGGCGTTCACGCTCGCAAACGGTTTCACGTATGTGGAATATTATTTGAGTCGCGGAATGGATATCAACGCGTTTGCACCGAACCTTTCCTTCTTCTTCTCCAACGGCGTTGATCCGGAATATGCGGTAATCGGACGTGTTGCCAGAAGAATCTGGGCGAAAGCGATGAAGTACAAATACGGCGCAGACGAAAGATCGCAGATGCTGAAATACCACATCCAAACTTCGGGAAGATCACTACACGCGCAGGAGATTGATTTCAACGATATCAGAACTACGCTTCAGGCGCTGTATGCAATTTACGACAATTGCAACTCACTGCATACCAACGCTTACGATGAGGCAATCACAACGCCAACCGAAGAATCTGTAAGAAGAGCGATGGCGATTCAGTTGATTATCAACAAAGAATTAGGTTTGGCGAAAAATGAAAATCCGCTGCAAGGTTCATTTATTATTGAAGAATTAACCGATTTAGTAGAAGAAGCGGTTTATGCCGAATTTGACAGAATTACTGAAAGAGGCGGCGTGCTTGGTGCAATGGAAACGATGTATCAGCGTTCAAAAATTCAGGAAGAATCGATGCATTACGAATGGCTGAAACACACCGGAGAATATCCGATTATCGGCGTGAACTCCTTCCTCGGAAAAGACGGTTCTCCAACAGTTCTTCCGGGCGAAGTAATCCGTTCCACCGAAGAAGAAAAGCTGGCACAGATTCAGAATCTGGAGAATTTCCAGAACGCACATTCGGACAAATCAGAAGAAATGCTCGCAAATCTTCAGAAAGCAGCCATCAATCAGCAGAATTTGTTTGAAGTGATGATGGAAGCCGGAAAACATTGCTCGCTTGGACAGATTACGAATGCACTGTTTGAAGTGGGTGGAAAATACCGTAGAAATATGTAAAAAAGATTCAAGAGCCAAGAATCAAGATAAAACTCCCGAAATTCGGGAGTTTTTTGTTTAATTGAAATTCTATTTTTTGGCTACAGTTTCGCGAATACCTTTAAGAAAATCCGGAAATCTTTCTGGTGTGGTTCTATTGGCAAATCCCGGAATAAACTGATGCTTTTTCAGAATTTCTTCGTTGGAAATTCCTTCAGCAATATTCTTTAGCATAAATACGTTTGAAGCTTCCAGGAAATTTCTCATTTCCCTTAAATTTTCTTTTGTACCGACGGTATTTTCGGGTTGAGAGGCGTGCCCGAAAATAAATTTAGTATCATCGGAAAATATTTCGAGTGCTTTTTCAAGAGCCAAAAGCCAGCCGAAGGAATTGGCGCCGTCTTTTGTTCGGTATACAGGGACAATATCTACAAACATCAAATCTCCCATATGAACCACATTGTCTTTCTCAAAATGATACACAACATCGCCAAAAGTGTGTCCCGCGCCGAGACGAATTGCCGTTGCTTTTTCGTTGCCGAGATCAAAACTAAATTTTTCGTCGAAGAGTAAATTAGCGTACAACTGTTGATCAAGATTACCTTTCACCTCTGCTGCTTTCCTCTGCAGTTCCGGAACTCTTGAATGCGCAACTACATTCTGCGTAAGGTTTCTAAATGCAATATTTCCTGAAGTGTGATCGCCGTGATGGTGAGTATTGGCAAGATACAAAATTGGTTTCCCTTTCGTGGAAACAGCATCCAAAACAGGTTGGATGGAATCCGGAAACTGGGAATCTACAACGACAAATCCATCCTTTGTTTCAAAAACACCGACTGAACCGCCTTTATTTACATATCGGGAAACTTTTCCTCGAACGGTTTTTAAGTTTCCGGCCGAAGGAGCAATTGGATTAAAAACAGTTCTCTGCGAAGTGCAGCTCATCACCGAAGGAGCGATTGCCAAACCCAGAAAAGCTGCGGAAGTTTTGAACAAGAAATCTTTGCGGTTCATAATACGAATATTTCTACTAATTTATAAACAATACCAATTGTTTGCTTACAACTCTGCAGGAATAATTTTCTTAATTTTAGCAAAATTTTTTCCAATGCTGAAGAATCTTACGCAGTTTTGTTTCTTATCTATCCTAATTTTAAACGTTGTTTCATGTAAATCTGAAGCAGAAAAAATCACAGCGCGAAATGCCGTAATCGATTCCACGATCGTTTCATTTCAGAAAAAACTGATTTCTGCAGAAATGGACTCCATTTTTTCAAAGTCGAAGTTCAACGGGAGCATTTCAATTGTTCAGAATGGTGAAACGCTGTATGAAAGGGAAAACGGACTCGAAGATTTTAAAACAAAATCAAAACTGGACAGCAATTCGGTGTTTGCGATCGCTTCGGTTTCAAAACAGTTTACAGCAGTTATAATTTTGCTTCAACAGGAAGCGGGAAAACTGAACGTGAACGATCCGGCGGCGAAGTATTTACTGGATTTTCAGAAACCGAAATTCGATAAAATCACTATTCATCAGCTTTTAAATCACACTTCCGGACTGAATGATTTCGGTGAAAATCTTCAGTTTGAAAGCGGCACTGATTACAGCTATTCTAACAAAGGTTACAATTATCTTGGAGAAATTGTGGCGCAAGTTTCGGGCAAAAGTTATGATGAAAACGTGCGCGAACTTTTCGAAAAAGCAGGAATGAAAAATTCCTCTACAGCCAAAAATTTTGAGGGTAAAAAATTTGCTTCCGCAAATATCGGCAGTTTGCAAAACTCTCAAACAGTGGAAAATATGCCTTTGCGTTTGGCTGAAAAATCGATTGGAACCGCTGCAGGTGGACTGCTCTCCACAGTTTCAGATCTTCACCGCTGGAATGCGGCGCTCTATTCTGGAAAAATCATAAAGCCTGAGTCTTTGGCGCAGCTCCAAAAAAATTACATCTCTCGAAAGCATTACGTGTTGGGAAATGTGGGTTACGGTTATGGCATTATGATGAACCAACAGAAACCGGAAGCTTTCTTTCACACAGGTTATGTAAAAGGTTCGCCATCTCTGCTTGTTTATTATCCACAAACGAAAACTTCAGTGGTGATTCTTTCCAATTTTGCCAATGAGAGTTTGGGCAAGGAATCGATTTTCGTTCCTCACAAACTCGTAAAAGAAAATCTGGACGCAGTAGAAAACGCAGTTGTTGAGCTGCGAAAAGAAATGATAAAACAGGTTGAGAAATAATTCAATTCAAATAAAAAATCCGCTGCTTTACTGCAACGGACTCCTATTTTATCAGCGAAAACTAATTTTATTTTTTGTTAAAATCTCCTGCGTAAACCGATGTTAAACGGTCCAAGGAAATGTATTTCTTCAGCGCACTGTTTACTTCATTAAGTTTCAGTGCCTGAATTTTAGCATTCTGTTCGTCGTATTTCTCCAACGGAATTCCGTACTGCAGTTTATTCAGAACAATACTCATCAAAGTACCGTCGTTCCCTAAACTGGTTGTTCTGACATTAGCGTAACTTTTCTTGTTCACTTCCAGTTCTTCCTGTGTGAAACCTGAAGCCAATGCTTTGGAAACCTCATCTTTAATCGCATTTTCCACCGCGTCACGTTTTGTCGGATTTAGGAAGGCATAATAACCCCACATCGCAACATCATTGGAAACCGGAACACTTGTGAATGAACCTACACCGTAAGAAATACCTTCTTTTTCACGTAATCTCATTGGAAGTCTTGCTGATAAGAAACCGCCGCTTCCCAGAATTTCGTTAGCCATTACAAGCGCCGGATAATCTGCATGGTTTTGATCCATTTTGAAGTTTATCGCTCCGAACGCTGCCGCATTTTCTTTGTCTGGAGTAATGATGTTTTTATCTACTTTTTTCGTATCAAAATACGTTGGCTTTATTTCCGTGTATTTAGATTTTGAAGCCAGTTTTCCGAATGTATTCTCCATAGATGCTACTGCGGTTTTCTGATCAATGCTTCCGATTACGGTTCCAAATGCGTTACCTGCACCGAAAACCGAATTGTAAAAATCAACAATCTGTGCTCTTGTCACACCCTTATAACCGTCGATCTGCTCCTGGATTGTTCCCGTATAATAAATACTGGATTTTGGATAGGAAGAAGCCAGTCTTTGAAGTTCGTTCTGTGCAAGCGCCTGCGGATCTTTCAGCTGACCTTCAAGATACGTTGAATATTCAGTAACCGTTTTTGTAAGTTCATTCTGTGGGAAAGTTGGATTGGTAAGGATGTCCTTCAAAATATCCATCACTTCCGCGTAGCTGTTTTTGTAAGTACTTACACCAATGGACATAGTTTGTCCGCTCATGTTGAGATTAATGCTTGATTTCAGCTGATCTAATCTGTCCTGAATCTGTTCTTTGGTTTTAGACTTTGTGCCGGCTTTCAGAAGGTCTGCCATCAATTCTGCAACTTGCGATTTGTTGGCAAGATCTTTTTCGTTACCCATTTTCAGTCTGAAGCTTGCAAGAACCTTATCACCTTTAATCTCTTTGTTGATCAGTCCGTACTTCATTCCGTTGGAAAGCGCTCCTTCAACAGTATTTTTCTTCAGGTTAGCGATGGACGCTTCGAACGGAGCCGGTTCTTTTTCGATTGCTTTACCTTTGTAGTTGTTGGTAAGCGCAGCAATCTGATGATCCCTGAATTCCTGAGGTGTAACTCTCGTTTCATTGGCTGCAGGACGGAAAACTCCGATGGTTCTGTTGTTGCTTCTGAAATATTTCTGTGCAACTCGGTTGATGTCTGCCAAAGTAAGCGCCTCGACATTGTCCCTGTAAAGGAACGCAAGTCTGTAATCTCCTGCACCCACAATTTCTGTAAGGCCGATGGCGAAATTAATCGTGTTGTTTTTCTGATTGTCAATGTTTTTCAGAAGTTTTGCTTTCGCACGGTTTAGGTCTTCTGCGTTGTAACTGATTTCTGCAATTTTATCCAGTTCAGCACGTACCAGTTTAGTGGTTTCATCCAGGTTTTTGTCTTTAGGAACATCAAAGTTGAAATACATCATCCCGGGATCTCTTACCGTTGGGTTGAAAGTCCACACAGAAGAAACTTTCTGGGTTTCTACCAGACTTTTGTACAGGTAACCTGATGGATCTGCGGTAAGAATTTCTTCTAGTGCATTAAGTGCCGCATAATCTTTGTCTGCATAAGCAGCGGTATGATATCCGGCTGCAACAATCTGGTTTTCACCGTTTCTTTTGATTTCGAAATACTTTTCGCCCTGTTGTGCAGGTTCTACTGTATAAGTTCCTCCCAGTTTACGTGCAGGTCTTGGAATTGGTCCGAAAGATTCACCGATATATTTCAGCGCATTTTTCTCGTCAAATTTTCCTGCAATAATTAAGGTGGCATTGTCTGGCTGATAATATTTTTCGTAGAAAACTCTCAGCGTATTGGCTTTTACCCTTTCAATGTCTTCACGGCTTCCAATCGTAGAATTACCGTAGTTGTGCCACATGTAAGCATTGGAAAAAACATTCTGCATCATTACACGCGTCGGGTTGTTTTCTCCGATTTCGAATTCATTTCTTACTACGGAAAATTCCTTGTCAAGATCTTCCTGAAGAATGGTCGCGTTTATCATTCTGTCCGCTTCCATCCCAATTGCCCATTTCAGGTTTTCGTCGCTGGAAGGGAAAATTTCGTAGTAATTGGTTCTGTCATACCAAGTTGTTCCGTTAGCCACTCCACCTTTGTCGGTCAGCTGTTTTTTGATGTCGCCCAGATTCTTGGTGCTTTTAAAAAGCATGTGTTCCAGAAGGTGAGCCATTCCTTTTTCTCCGTACCCTTCATCTTTGGATCCCACATTGTACACAATGTTTACCACCATGTTACTTTGGGAAGCGTCAGGAAGCAGAAGTACTTTCATTCCGTTCGCAAGGGAATACTCCTTAACTCCCTCAATTGTTGTGACCAATTTTGGAGGTGCACTTTGCTGAGCAACAGTAGGAATCGCAGCAGCCATCGTACAAACCAAAACTGTCTTTAATAATAATTTCTTCATAAAAATATCAGATTAATACAATTTTGTATTATAAGACGACAGTAGCACAGAATTGTTACAATAAAAAGGGGTAAATTTGCTTTGTGGATGCAGAAAAAATAATCTTAGGAATCGATCCCGGCACAACGGTGATGGGTTACGGAATCATTTCCGTGAAGAAAGGAAAAATGGAACTGATTTCCATCCACGAACTCATCCTGAAAAAATATCCCAACCACGAAACCAAACTCAAATATATTTTCGATAAAACTTTGGCACTGATTGATGAATTTCATCCGGATGAGGTCGCGTTGGAAGCGCCTTTCTTCGGAAAGAACGTACAGAGTATGTTGAAGCTTGGCCGTGCACAGGGCGTTGCGATGGCGGCAAGTCTTTACCGCAATATTCCCATTACCGAATATTCTCCGAAAAAAGTAAAAATGGCCATTACCGGAAACGGAAACGCCAGCAAGGAACAGGTTGCGGGAATGCTACAAAATCTTCTGAAACTGAAAGAATTCCCCACGAAATATCTTGATGCTTCCGACGGTTTGGCTGTAGCCGTTTGTCATCATTTCAATTCCGGAAACCAACGAACTGAAAAGTCCTATACCGGCTGGGCAAGTTTTCTGAAGCAGAATCCCGACCGTATCAAATAAAAATCTCCTTCAGCGTAATTGGAAGAAGATTTTCAGTTATAGAGATTTGTGTTTTTGTTTTCTATCAAGGATCCTGCACATCATGCTGTTCAATGGTCAGAACGTTCATGTAGGAGCGTGCCGTTCCGGGGTTGAGGTTTGCACAAGGTGTAGTTGTTCCATACCGATCTCCGGCATCACCGCCGAATACTAATCTACTGAAATTACCTTCACCAGCTTCGCCTTTGGTCAACGCCCTTACTCCAACTTTTACATTATAGGTTTCACCAGCCAGTTTATTTAGTATCGGAGTTGGCGGATTTCCAACAACTTGATTTTCTTCCAGGATGGCACGGAGGTTATATTTGTGAAAAGTACAGGCACCACCAACATTTGTATGATAAAACTTTTGCGCATTCACTAATCGATCCTCCACAAAAATACCTACGGCATACCCATACCTTATGTTGTCTGTATTATTATTAACTGCAGATATCCCTTCCACGTCAATCACCAGTCTTTGGGTAGCATCATCATAATCAAACTCGAAAGATGGATTTAAGGCTCCTGCTCCGGGTGCATCTGAGTCGATTAGGATTGACCAACCTCCAGTTCCTTGACCAAAAGAAAAATTAGGGTTGGAGCCTGGAAAGTTGGTAAATGTTACTGAACCCGTATTCTGGAAAGTAAAATTTCTCACTTTATCCAGATCCAGTACCACATTTTCCCTCAGGTAGCTAAACAGCCACCGTTCACCGTCCCACACCGCAAGAGTCGGAATGGTGTTGGGAAGATCTTCGTGGTCTGCATTAGTTGTGGTACAAACTACTGCGGTTCCTTCCACTGGATTGGGAACTGTCGTTGTGTCTTGCGCACCAGTCAGTGCAGCGCGTGGTACTAAAAATCCCTGGTTTGAGCTGCGTAACTCCAGCATGGCAGATGGGTGAGGTGTATGTCCGTTGGTGGCAGCATTTCCTGCCGGGGTAATCAGCATCTGGGCATTCAGTGCGGTGGTTAGGCTGATCAGTATTGTGGTTAATGTCTTTTTCATTTTTTTACAGTACTTGGTTCACATAAATTGTAGCTTTCGTGGTGTTTTCAAACGCATTGGCATTCTTGCAGCCACGACTTGCCCCGCTTGGTGCACCGCCAATCTTGAGCGATGTTCCAGAGGGAAAGTTTGTGGTGTTGTTACCGGTGCCCTGAACCCGTCTCAGTCTTACGCCGAAGGTAACATTATGATAATCATTAAGGTTAAGCGTCGGGGAAAGGTTGGGGATGATAGCATTCACATAGAAACTGTTGATATTACACGGATTCAAAGCCAATAATGATTCCGTTTTAACATATTTCAGCTGCCCATCCACAAAGATTCCGTAAGCAACGTCAAATCCCCGGTTTACATTGTCGTTATTATTGCCAAGCGCAGTAATCCAAGTTCCTGACAAATTAACGTCCAAGTAATTCTCAGGCTGCTCAATCTGGATGGGCATCGTTAGGTTTGTTCCATCAGTATCTTTAATCATTGTCCAACCAGCGGTACTGGAATTCAATGTAAAGTTGGTCAATCCGGATGGTGCGGTGCTCAATGCTGTGGCAGCTTCCGTATCTTTCGTGTAATAACGGGTAAGGTCCCGGAATAAGGCAATGGTATGCTGGCTGACGATAAACTGCCAACGGCCGTCAGTTGCGTCCCAATAATAAATGCCTTTTCCCGCCGCCAAGTCCTCGTTGGTGTTGTAAATCATAAGGGCGTTGGCCGGGGCTTCTCCTACAATTACGGATTTGTCAGTGACGCTTGTGAGGTGAATCTTAGGAAGAGTCCAACTCTGAGGTGCGCCGTTGTTCTTTACATCCAGAATGGCGGAGGCATGGGGAGTCGCCGTATTAATACCTACTGATTGACCAAGCGCGCAACCAGCCATCAAGATAGTGGTAATGATGATGTATACTTTTTTCATAATTTGTGTATTTAGAATTGTTGCGTTTGCACGGAAATGTTCCCTGTCGCCATGAACCCGTTCTGTGTGGTGCATCCTGTAGCAGGTGCTCCCCAAGTAAGCGTAGTAGCCGATCCGACTAGATCGCTTCTTGTTATCACGTACATTTCAACTTTGTGATTACCAGCTGTAAGGTTACTTAGATTAGTTTTTATTTCAACTGATTTTATGGCACAGTTCATGCGAGTCACCGCTGACATAACAAACGGACGCACTGAAACCAACCTGTCATTTACGAAGAGTCCAACTGCGTAACTATGGACGTCGTAAGTATTTTCTGTCCCGCTGTTATTAATTTGTAATGGAATGCTCCCGACTATGGTGACATTGTTATCTGCACTGTAGATGTTAATGGTTCTTTCCATCCCCGGTACTTTTACCCATGGGCGAACTGAAAAATGCTCACCAATTGTATACCCCACTGCCGTTCCAACTCCTGTACCTTGACTTGCTCCACCTGTAGAAGCACTGCTGTAGTTTTTAACCGGTACCATCAATTCCATGACACCGGGAACATCCATCAGCCTTCGCCATCTTTGAGGATTCTGCAAGCTGTCCCAGTAAAAAAAGCCGGGCAAACCGTTTGTATTGTATACCGCTAATGCGTGAGCAGGATTGGGAATGGTAACCGCATCGGTTTCACCGGTTAAAGAAACTCGGCTAGGCAGAAATCCGCGTCCGGGAGCGGTTGCAGACTCTCCCGCTAATCGGGAAGAAATAGACAAGGCTTCAGAAGAGGATACATTCGTGGTTCCGATTCCTACTTGTGAGGAAACATGCAGAAAGGAAAAAACGGATAGAAAAAGTATAGCTTTCTTCATTATTAGTATTTTGTTCAAAATTATGTTAACAAGCGACGAAGACCAATACGTAAATCTGCGTATTTTAAAATAGTAAACTACGATGCTTACTTGCAAAACCTAATACTATTTGTAACAAAGATTTCGTTTTAACTACCTATTGAAAAAATTGTGTGATGAAAACAATGCATCAAAATAATAATCCCGTGAACCACAGCATGAACTGGTTCCAGAAATTCCTGATGGTTTGTTCCGGAGGAAATCTTCATATACTTCGTAAAACACCAAGCGAATGGAATAAATTTGCAGGAATTGGCGGGATCGTCCTTTTCACATCGGTTTT
>JAEWZO010000010.1 GCA_023458415.1 Bacteroidota bacterium | reverse complement strand
CTTTGCGAGGTGCGGGCTACTGCAACCGAAAGTGGAGAGGAGGACGAAACTCTAGCAAAAACTTTTTCCATTTTTTAAAATTACGAAAAAACTAAAAAATGGAAAAGTTTTTTGCGGGTATTTTCTAGAATATTTCTAAGATTTCCTTCAACCCCGCATCTTGCAAAACCCATGTTATGTGCAGTGCCTGTTTCCATTAAGTTTTTCGTGTGTTAAAGTTAGATTTATTTTTTGATTTTGTGATTTTTTTTTGTTAAAATTCCAAAATTTTTTCCGAACGCATTTTGCGCAAGTTTTATTCACACACTTTAACGCAAAATTTGTAAAAGTCAGCGAAATTTTTGGAGCGTCCAATTTTCACAAAGTTAGAAAGTAGTTTTAGTTTTCTTGAAGATTTTCGTTTGCTTTTTTCGCTCGCATTCGCTCACGATAATTTTTGTCCAATTCCTTTTTCTTTTCAGGATTTTTTTCGCGGTATTTTTGTTGGTAAAGTTTCCGTCCTTCGTTTGAAAGGCTGTCATATTTTCCATTTTTCATGAGTTTGAATTCGCTCAACGGCAAAATTTTTCCCGTGTGCGAACATTTTCTCAAATTTTTGGTCATCAATATTTTTTGAGTGATTTTTTCTTCTACTTTTTTTGTTTTTTTCATTTTCTAAAACTCAAATATTTTCTTTGTTGGTGCGGTTTTTTGGTGGCATTGCACATAACACACAAATATACGCAATTCCCAAACATCTGCAATGTCATCTCATTATTTTTACTACCCACTGAAAATCAGTAAAATGCAGTATTTTTTCTCCGCCTGATTTTATTTACATTTGAAATGGATATTTTAAATGCGCAATTATGGATATTTCTTCAACGCAACTGCTTAATCAAAATATTTTTAGCTTTTCTTTCGGAGAACACCGGAACCAAAATGTAATCTGGATCAGTTTCGAATACTCAGCCGAAAACAAAAAATTACTGAAAAATATCTTAAACACTGCAACCTGGTCGCGGTCGCAGAAGAAATGGTATGTGCCCGACATTTATTTAAACCGCACAAAACTTGGATTACCAATCGCGTCCGCCGGAAAGGAAATTATTGCGAAAATACATCCCGAAAACCGAGCTGCTTATCAGGATTTTATCAACTGTCTACAGCTCAAATCTTACAGCAACAATACCATTCGTACCTACAGTGTAGAGTTTGCACAGTTGCTTATCGTGCTGAAACACCACAAGGCAGAAGATCTTTCACCCAAAAAACTCCAAAGTTATTTTCTGTACTGCATCAACGATCTTCAGCTTTCAGAAAATTATCTGCACAGCCGCATCAACGCGATTAAGTTTTATTATGAAAAAGTGCTTCACCGACCAAAAATGTTCCTCGATATTCCACGGCCTAAAAAACCTTTACTGCTGCCAAAATCACTCAACTCACAGGAAATTTCCAAAATCATCAACAGCACCGAAAATCTCAAACACCGCGTTATTATAAAATTGTGTTACGGGATGGGTTTGCGTGTGAGCGAAATTGTAAATCTCCGCATAGAAGATATCGACAGCAAAACGATGCGCGTTTTTGTTTCGCGCGGAAAAGGTAAAAAAGACAGATACGTCAATCTGCCCGAAAGTATTCTTGCTGAACTTCGCGAATATTACAGCATTTACCGTCCGCAACATTTTCTGTTCGAAGGCCGCAGTGGAGAGCAGTACTCAATCCGAAGCGCACAGTCTGTTTTTAAAATTGCCATGAAAAAAGCCGGAATCCGAAAATCCGTCGGTATCCACAGTTTGCGGCACAGCTACGCCACACATTTGCTGGAGTTGGGTACAGACGTAACTTTTATCCAAAAACTTCTCGGCCACAACAATATCAAAACAACTTTAAATTATACCCACGTTGCCGATCGCAATCTTGCTGCTGTAAAATCACCTCTCGACAGAATTAAATAGCGTTAAATATTAATTATATTAAATTATTGAATTTCAGTGTTATATCTGTTTTTAAACGTTTATAAACGACTGTAAATGTTTTTTAACCGACTAAATCTTTTGGTTGACACAACTTTGCAGCAGAGATTTGAGAAAAACAGTGAGTCTCTTATCTGAATGTTTAATTAAAATTTTTAAAGCTATGTCACTAAGAAACAAAGTTACCTTAATCGGTAGAACAGGAAAACCCGTAGAAATCGTGAATTTTGAAAACGGAAAGATCGCGAAAGTAAGTTTGGCAACCTCAGATTATTACACCAATTCCAATGGTGAAAAAGTGGAAGATACGCAATGGCACAATTTGGTAGCTCATGGAAAAACGGCCGATATTATGGAAAAGTATGTGGAAAAAGGGAAGGAGATTGCTGTTGAAGGCAAAATCGTGTACCGCACATACGAAGATAATAACGGTGTAAAACGTCATATTACTGAAATCCGTGTGGAAGAACTTGTTCTTCTGGGCAACAAATAAATCCTTTTTTCAGCTTTGCCGGATGCAGGTTGTTCGGCAAAGCTTTTCATCAAAAAAACTAAAAACAAAACGCCATGAAAATAAAAATACTAAAAATCCGTCTCGATGAAGATTTCCAGGCCAAAGACGAAAAGTTACTGAATTCTTATCTGAGAAAATTTGAAATCCTGAACTGCAGCACGCAGTTGGTTCATGATGAGCTGCCTTATTGGTCGGTACTGATTCAGTATGAAGACAAAAGATCGGAAGTGAGCGAAAGCCGCCCTGCAAAATATTCTGCAGAATCTGAAGAATTGAATAATGATGAAGTGAAACTGCTTGAAGCTTTGAAACTTTGGCGGTCCGAAAAATCTCGTGAGGAAAAACTTCCTTCATACTTTATTGCGACGAACAGCGAATTGGTTTCCATTGCGAAGTTCAAACCGGCAAAAAAGGAAGAGCTTCTGGAAATTAAAGGTTTCGGCAAACATAAAATTGAAAATTACGGTTCAGAAATTATGGAAATTCTTGAAACAGTGTAGCAAAATTCCATAGGAATTTTGTTAGGATTTATTCAGGTGTTTCTGCAGATTTCCAGCTCGTGAATGTTAAATTTTATTGGTATTTTTGCAGTATTCAGCCGGAGGTTTTTTGTGAATTTTCCGGTTGTTTATTTTAATACTAAAATTTTGCAATGAAGCCAGGATTAGCCAAAGGAACACGCGATTTTACCGCCAACGAAGTGGTGAAACGCAGATTCATCATCAATACTTTACAGAAAAACTTCGAACTTTTTGGTTTCCAGCCGCTGGAAACTCCAAGTTTCGAAAATCTTTCCACACTTACCGGAAAGTATGGTGAAGAAGGCGACAGACTCATTTTCAAAATACTGAATTCCGGCGATTATGCGGCAAAAACCAATACTGAAGACTGGGAAAACAAGAATTCGCAGAAACTGATTTCTCAGATTTCCGAGAAAGCGCTGCGTTATGATTTAACGGTTCCATTTGCGCGCTTTGTAGCCATGAATCACGGTCAACTAACTTTTCCGTTTAAGCGTTACCAGATTCAGCCTGTTTGGCGTGCAGACCGCCCTCAAAAAGGTCGTTTCCGTGAATTTTATCAGTGCGATGCAGATGTTGTAGGAAGCGAAAGTTTGTGGCAGGAAGTGGAACTGGTTCAATTGTATCTAAAATCTTTTTCCGACCTGAAAGTTCCCGTTACGCTGCATCTTAACAACAGAAAAATACTTTCCGGACTGGCTGATTATGCCGGAATTTCTGGTCAGCTGATTGATTTTACTGTTGCACTTGATAAGCTCGATAAAATCGGAAAAGAGGGAGTTGAAAAAGAACTTCTTGAAAAGAATATTCCGCAGGAATCCATTGATAAACTCGACTTTCTATTCACACAAAGCGACGACGCCCTGGAAAATCTTCTGCAGTTGAAAGAGAAGTTTGCAGGCAACGAAATTGGCCTGAAAGGTGTGGAAGAGCTGGAATTTGTGGTAACGAAATGCAAAGATTTGGGTATTTCTCCTGAAAATCTGAAATTCGATATTACTTTGGCGCGCGGACTGGATTATTACACGGGAGCGATTTTCGAGGTAAAAGCCAACGGTGTTGAAATGGGATCTATTGGCGGCGGCGGAAGATATGATAACCTTACCGAAGTTTTCGGCGTTAAGAATATTCCGGGAATCGGGATTTCTTTCGGACTCGACCGAATTTATCTCGTGATGGAAGAACTGAATGTTTTTCCCGAAAGCAACGATGATAAAGTGCAGTTTCTCTTTGCCAATTACGGTGAAAACGAAGCATTGGAAGCCATGAAAGTAATTGCAAAACTACGCGGAAACAATATTTCTGCAGAACTGTATCCGGAATCTGCAAAACTGAAAAAGCAGTTTACTTACGCTGAGAAGAAATCCATTCCTAATCTGGTTTTCTTTGGCGAACAGGAAATCAACGAAGGGAAAATCACGGTGAAAGATTTGGCAAGCGGCGAGCAGAAAACAGTTTCTCTTGAAGAATTCTTATCCTGAAAAAAGTTGATCACATCCTGAACGGTGATTGTCTTGCTGAAAAATTTCAAGCGGAAATTGCAGATGATCGAATTGTTTGGCGCGAAGCTTTGGTGGACGGTCCGCTTTTTCAGGAAAATTTCTTTGAAACCAGAGAAAAATTTATTCGAGAAAACTGGTCTCCGGACGGAGATTATCAGAAAATGGTAATCGATGAATTCCTAAAAATCAAGGAAGTTGAAGGTGGTTTTGAAGTTTATTTTTGGTTCGAGGACGATTTGTTCTGTCAAATCAATTATTGGTTTTTGGTTAATGATTTAGCCGATCGAACTCTTGATCTGTTCAGGATTTTTCCAACTAACGAAGTTTCGGGATTTGGAAATAGCGATTCTGATGATTTGAAAAAATGTTTTCAGCAACCTGTAAAATTATCAGCAGCTGAAAAAGAGAAAATTTCAACGCTTTGGAAAAGTTATCAACTAAGCAATAACTTCATAGTTACTGATTTGGAAACAGTGCGCAATTTAGAAGAACTTGCTGAAGCCAACGCCAACAGATTTAACGGTGAACTTCTATCTCAACTCAAGAATCTGAAGACTAAAACTGAAAATTTCACTGAGTTTTTTCGTGCGTTTCAAAAGCAGTTTCCCATCTACGGTTTTGGTGATTTGCAGGTGAAAACACTTTGGGATAATTTGTAATTTCACTTCTTAAATTCTTGTAATGGAAAATTATATCGAAATCAACCGCAAATCGTGGGATGCAAAAGTAGATCCACATTTAAAATCGGATTTTTATTTTGTAGACGAATTCATCAAAGGAAGAACTTCCCTCAATTCCATAGAGCTGGAACTTCTTGAAGATGTAAAAGGGAAGGAGATACTGCATCTTCAGTGTCATTTCGGGCAGGATTCTATTTCTTTGGCGCGATTGGGTGCAGAAGTTACCGCAGTAGATTTTTCGGGAAAAGCCATTGCAGCTGCTGAAGAACTCAATACAAAATGTAATACCAATGTAGAATTTATCGTTTCCGATGTGTATGAACTGAATAAAGTTTTGCACAAAAAGTTTGATATTGGTTACAGTTCTTACGGTGTTATTGGCTGGCTTCCCGATCTTGAAAAATGGGCGAAATTGATTTCGGGATTCTTAAAACCCGGCGGAAAACTGGTGTTCGTGGAGTTTCATCCTTTTGTCTGGATGTACGATGATGATTTTACGATGGTTAAATACAATTATTTTAACGAAAAACCCATTGCGGAAACTTATGAAGGAACGTACGCAGATCAGTTGGCACCGATTGTTCAGGATTATGTGATGTGGAATCATCCAACATCAGAAGTGCTTCAAAGTCTGCTGAATGAAAACTTAGAGTTGGAAACTTTCAGAGAATACAACTGGTCACCGTATCCGTGCTTTAAACACAACGAAGAATTTGAAAAAGGAAAATTTCGCATTCCGCAGTTTGGAGACAAAATACCAATCGTTTTTTCATTGGTTGCACAAAAGAAAACCGACACGCTGTAGGCGTGTCGGCTTCTCAACTATATGATTTCTGTTGCTGAACCTTAGTTTTGGTTCAAAGTATCTTCAGCTTTTGCAGTTGTTTCGTTCACTTTATTCTGAACTTGTGAAACTGCATCATTTGCTTTAGTTTTTAGATCTGATCCCCACTTATTGAAGTTATCTTTTGCGGTGTTCAGTTTATCTTTTACCTGTTGTTGCTGTTCCGGAGTTGAATTTTTATATTTCCAGAAAGCGTATGCTCCTAATCCTAAAAGTGCTAATAATCCGTTTGACTTTTTCATAATTTTATTTTTTGAAATTTTAATTTGATGTGTAGTGTATTGTAATAATTATGCCACAAAGTTTTCCCAAAACATAAAGTTTTGTTAAAAAATGAACTTGAAAGTTTTTGAAACTCAATTATCCCATAAATAACATGGTAAAGCATAATTCAAAGGTTTGCAGTAGCGTAATTAAAACTCTTTTTCTACGTTACATTAATAAAACACTTTGAGATGCAAAGATTTCTTTTTATTTTTTCTTTTCTGATTTTTTCAGGTTGTTCCGATCAGTCGCAAGCTATTTCGTCCGCATCTACGCTTGGTTTTCCTGATTTGTTTGAAAAAAATTCCAAGGAAGTTGAATTACTACTTCAAGCCAAAGCTGAAGAAGCCCTCGAATTCTGCAAAGCAGAAAACTTCAATACGGACTACGCCATTTTGATAGATATGAGTATTCATTCAGGAAAACACCGAATGTTTGTCTACGATTTTAACAACCAAAAAGTGGAGAGAAGCGCTCTCTGTGCACACGGAATTGGAAAAGGAGAGCAGAGCAGTACCGAGACAGAACCGTTGTTCAGCAATGTTGAAGGCAGTTTACTTTCTTCTTTAGGAAAATACCGAGTCGGAATCCGTTCGTATAGTCAGTGGGGAATTAATGTTCATTACAAACTTCACGGTCTGGAACCGACCAACAGCAAAGCTTTCCAAAGAATCATCGTGCTGCATTCCTACACTCCGGTTTCCGCTGAGGAAATTTATCCTTCGCATATGCCTTTAGGTTGGAGCCAGGGTTGTCCGGTTTCCGATGATGAAACAATGAGCTATTTAGATCAAAAGTTTCAGAAGACCTCTAAACCGGTTTTGCTTTGGATTTATAATGGTGATGCTTAGTTCAAACCAAGAAAATAAAAAAATCCGCAGATTATTCTGCGGATTTTTATTTACATAAACCGTTAATTCTTAACCTAAAAACGGATATTTATAATCTTTTGGTGATACAAAAGTTTCTTTGATGGATCTAACAGAAACCCAACGAAGAAGATTCATTTTAGAACCTGCTTTGTCATTGGTTCCGGATGCTCTTGCTCCACCAAATGGTTGTTGTCCAACAACGGCGCCGGTTGGCTTATCGTTGATGTAGAAATTTCCTGCTGCGTTTTCCAAAGCTTTATAGGCTTCGTCAATAGCGTATCTGTCCTGTGAGAAGATTGATCCTGTAAGTGAATATGGAGAAGTTTCGTCAACAAGCTTCAAAGTTTCTTTCCAGTTCTTGTCTTCGTAAACATAAACGGAAAGGATTGGACCGAAGATTTCTTCACAAACCGACTCGTATTTCGGGTTGGTTGTTTCAATCACTGTAGGTTCTACAAACCATCCTTTTTTATCATCGCATTTTCCACCGATAATTACTTTCGCGTCTTTAGATTTTGCTGCTCTGTCGATATAACCTTTACATTTCTCGAAGGAATTTTTGTCGATTACCGCATTTACAAAGTTGGAAGGATCTTCCGGTGAACCCATTTTTACAGTTTTCAACTGTGCTTCCATCACTTTTTTCACATCTTTCCAAAGAGATTTAGGAACATAAGCTCTTGACGCTGCTGAACATTTTTGTCCCTGATATTCGAAAGCTCCTCTTACCAAAGCTGTAGCCACGGCTTCAACATTTGCTGAAGGATGAACCATTACGAAATCTTTTCCTCCGGTTTCGCCAACAATTCTTGGGTAAGTTTTATAGTTGTGGATGTTGTCACCAATCATTTTCCACATTCCCTGGAAAACCGATGTTGAACCTGTGAAATGAAGCGCGGCAAAATCCGGATGTGCAAGAACTTTTTCAGCAGTAGCTTTTCCGTCGGTGAAAATCATATTGATAACGCCATCGGGAAGTCCGGCTTCTTTGAAAATTTCCATAATCACATGAGCGGAGTAGATTTGCTTGTCAGATGGCTTCCAAACTACCACATTTCCTAACATCGCCATACACGATGGTAAATTTCCTGAAATGGCCGTAAAATTGAAAGGTGTTACCGCAAAACAGAAACCTTCAAGCGGACGGTATTCGCTTCTATTCCAGATTCCGTTGTCGGAAACTGGCTGTTCGCTGTACATTTCCGTCATGAATTCAACATTGAATCTTAGAAAGTCTATAAATTCGCACGCAGCGTCAATCTCCGCCTGATGAACATTTTTGGACTGGCCAATCATGGTTGCTGCATTCAGTCTGTCGCGGTAAGGTCCGGCAACCAAATCAGCAGCTTTTAGAAATATTGAAGCTCTCTGTTCCCAGCCTAAAGCATTCCACTGCTCTTTTGCTGCCAAAGCAGCTTTTATCGCATCGTCCACATGCTTCATGGTACCTTTATGGTAAAAGCCAAGATTGTGTTTATGATCTTGCGGGGAATTGATGGTAACTTCTTCTTTCGTTTTCACTTCTTTTCCACCGATGATCATTGGGATTTCCACTTTTTCTTTCCACATTTTCTTATAAGTGGCGATCAGTGATTTTACTTCGGGAGATCCCGGTTCATAGCTTCTTACGGGTTCGTTTACTGCAAACGGAACCTGCGAAATTGCTTTTGACATATTGATTAGATTTTGTTTAATGTTATGCTTAACTACAAAGTTAGGTTTTTAATGAAAGCCAAACAAATTCGAGGTGTCAAGGAAAAATCTGTTATGCGGTTGTTTATACTTTAATAATGGGATAAAAAAAAGACTGCCCAAAAGACAGTCTTCTCAATTTACTCAACTCCACCTTTACGGTTAGGTTCCCGAACTTCCGGCCATGTCATCGGCTCGTTAGTTCTTGGATTCATTGGGAGTTTAATCCTTTCTGCACTTGCTCTCTCCGGGTCTTCACTTGCCATGTACGTCATAATAGCAATAAGAGCAACGTTGTTTTTCACATCGTCAAAAACAATTTTATCGTAAGTGTCTCGGTTGGTGTGCCATGTGTAATTGCCGTATGCCCAATTTAATGAACCCAACATAAATGCCGGAACGCCCGCTGCAACGAAAGAAGCATGGTCACTGCCACCACCGCCCGGAGTTCCAGGGAAAGTTGTTTTAATATCTTTTGTCAGTTCTCTTGGCGCTGCAGCCATCCATCTTCCGAGATAATCGTAAGAATTTAGGAATCCCTGTCCACTTACGTTCTGAATTCTACCGGTCCCGTTATCCTGGTTGAATAATGCCTGAATTTTTGGCATTTGATCGCGGTGCGCTGAAACATACGCGCGGCTTCCGTTTAAGCCCTGTTCTTCGCTTCCCCAAAGACCTACAACAATGGTTCTTTTTGGGGTAGGATACAATTTTTTAAGGATTCTTGCGACTTCCATCATGGTGATGGTTCCGGTTCCGTTATCTGTTGCTCCTGTTCCACCATCCCAAGAGTCGAGGTGAGCGGAAAGAATAATGTATTCATCAGGTTTTTCAGTTCCTTTGATTTCTGCAACAGTGTTAAATGTTGGCGCCATTCCGTGATCTTTGGAATTGGTCACAATCTTTAATTTTGGTGTAGTTCCGTGCTGCAGCATTCTGTGTAACTGACCGTAATCTTCAAGTGCAATATCCACTACAGGAATTTTTTTTGTTCCGGCATTGAAAATCTTGTTAACGCCAAATCCCTTGCTCCAGTTGCTTAGAATAATTCCCGCAGCTCCGGCGTCTTCAAAGGGTTTATTTAGTGATCTCCAAGTAAGTCCAATTGCAAGGAGAGATTCGTTCCAGGCTTTGTTGGCCTCGTCGGTTTCTTTTTTATATTTTTCGAATGATTCTTCAGTGGCAAATTCCTTCCAGTTGTACTCCGGGCGGCCGCTTTCCTGATATTGAGAAACCATCACGAATTTTCCTTTAACTTTTGGAAGCCACGCTTTGAATTCAGCTTCAGATTTAAAAATAGGCATCGCAATAAGTTCTGCAGTTGCGCCTCTGTTGCCCGTTGCAGGACTGAAAGCTAACTGCATTCCTTCCAATGATTTGGTATAAGGATGAGTCATTTCAATAGTTGTAGTCCCTCTTTCCCAAGATTTCCACTCGCCCCATTTTTCATTTCTGGCTTCAATTCCCCAGTTCTGGAAACGCCTCACCGCCCAATCATGCGACTGCTGCATCTTTGGAGAGCCCACAAGTCTTGGTCCAATTTCGTCAAGAAGTTCATAAGCCAACTGTTTAAGTTGTGAATTTTCGTAGGTTTCAGTCATGATGCTGCTCACCATTTGATCCTTTGTCTGTGCAGTACTTAAGGTGAAAGTAGCCACTGCTGCCAACAGTAAAATTTTTCGGTAATTTTTCATTGATTAATTTTGTTGATGAAGATACAAATTTTTATAGATGTTTTCGATAAAGTGGTTAGAGCATCATTACGCCTTCAATTTTTCCCACTTCTTTATATAAGCGAATAACGTGGTCCGCGTCCAAAACAAAAGCATTAATATTAAGTGCGGTATATTTTCCCTGTTTACTGTCGCGCGAGGTAAGGGTATATTTTACACCGTCGAAAACTCTGAAAATTTCGGTGTGCTTCGCTTCGCTGCTTGTGACAATAAATTTAAAAAGATAGTCTTCCGGAAAGTTATGGGTTTCCTCCAGTTTTTCTTTTAAGGAGGCATAAAATTCTTCAGGATCTTTGCTGCTTTGGTTATCTAAAATGTTCATATGATTTTTGCTTAGAATTAAAAAAAAGTTTCCGGAAAACCCGGAAACTCAAAGATAAAATATTTTTTTTGGTTTATTTAGCGTTATTCAGCGACTGCATAATTGTATTGCTGTTTTGTCTTTCGTGATTTTCAATAATATTGAAAAGTCCGTTGACCATTTGCTGTGAAGCGAAATTACTGATTCCAGAGGTTACGGAAGTACTGCTGTTCTGTCCGCCAAGAATATTTCCAAGTAAATTGGAGCCTGCCAAAGCATTATTCAGTGAACGGATGATTCCGTATTCATTCAGCTTTGCATCAACTTTTGGTGCAATTGCAAGCATCAGTTCGTGCGAAGTTTTTTCGCGCAATATTTTTGTGGCTTCACCGCTTCCTCCCTGAACAATTCGGGCAGCATCTTCGGCAGTTAAGTTGTTTACAGCGTTGGTTAGAATCGGTCTCGAAACATCAACGGTAAAGGCTGCAGCTTGCGCGATATATTCTTTTTCTTTCTGAACAAGGCTGCTTAGTCCCAAACTGGTCAAAGTAGAGTTAATATCCTTAAGTTGTTGAGGTAACGCAGCTTCAATCAGCTGGTTCGCCATAAAACTGTCTTTATCGGCAAAGATTCCTAAACCTTTATTAATTCCGCCAAGCAGAATCTGTTTCAATACAGCAAGTCCAATGCTAGAAGTAGCAAGTGCGACACAGGATTGAGTAGTGGTTGCTAAAGTAGCGACGGCCATTGTGGCGACTAAAATTGTATTTTTTCTCATAGCGGAAGATTTTTATTAAAACGTTGAAGTCAAATTTTAAGCCAAAAAAAATCGAAATATTTCAGGAATACGCTGTTTGGTCTTTTTTATCATTTATTTTAGGTATTTTTGATTTTATTCATAACATTTAAAAATGAGAGATAAATTCATTAGGTACGGGATTGTACTTTTGGTTTTAACGTGGGTAGTCGCTATTCTAATCCGGGCGCATTACTGGATTCCAATTCTGTTAACAGTGCTGTATGGAGTGGGGATTTACAACAGTTTCCAGACAAAACATGCCATTCTGAGAAACTTTCCTGTTCTGGGATATTTCCGTTACTTTTTTGAAAGTATTTCTCCCGAAATGCAACAGTATTTCATCGAGCGCGAAACCGATGGGAAACCTTTTCCTCGTAACCAGCGTTCTGCGGCGTATCGTCGTGCAAAAAACCTTGGTGATACAGTAGCTTTCGGAACACAGTTGGAAGTTAACCATAGAAAATATGAAGGAATAAAACATTCCATATATGCGAAGTCTCCTAAAGAGGAACTTCCAAGAGTTGTAGTTGGTGGAGACCAGTGTACAAAGAAATACAGTGCATCGCTATTTAACATTTCGGCCATGAGTTTTGGCTCATTAAGCGACCGCGCACAGATTTCGTTGAACAGAGGAGCAAAGAAAGGTAACTTTTACCATAATACCGGTGAAGGTGGGATTTCCCCGTACCATTTACAGGGAGGAGATCTTTGCTGGCAAATTGGAACAGGATATTTCGGATGTCGTGATGATGAAGGTAAGTTTTCAGCCGAACTTTTTGCTGAAAAATCGAAAATCGAGAATGTAAAAATGATTGAAATAAAACTTTCGCAAGGTGCTAAACCTGGACATGGCGGAGTTTTACCGGGATCTAAAAATACACCTGAAATTGCAGCGATTCGTCACGTAACTCCTGGAATGACGATTATTTCTCCGCCTTCACATTCGGCTTTTTCTGATGCTGCCGGTTTACTGAAGTTTGTTCAGCAGTTGAGAGAGCTTTCCGGCGGGAAACCAATTGGTTTCAAACTGTGTATTGGTGAAACGCGTGAGTTTGAAGAAATTTGTGTGCAAATGAACGTCCTCAAAATCTATCCTGACTTTATTACGATTGATGGAGCTGAAGGAGGAACCGGAGCTGCACCACCAGAATTTTCTGATGGAGTAGGAATGCCGCTTGAACCTGCCCTCATCTTTGTGAACAGAACTTTAGAAAGCTATAATCTTCGTAAAAAAATCAGAATTATTGCGAGCGGAAAAGTATTGACCAGTCTCGATATTCTTCGCGCCATTGCGATGGGAGCGGACATGTGTAATAATGCAAGAGGATTTATGTTTGCGCTGGGTTGTATTCAGGCGTTGAGGTGTAATTCAAACAACTGTCCGACAGGTGTAGCTACACAGGATAAAATGCTGATTAAAGGTCTGGATGTTACGGACAAAAGCGAGAGAGTTTATCATTTCCACAAAAATACACTGCATATGTGTAATGAACTGATTGCAGCTGCAGGAAAAGATTCTTATGAAGAAGTGGATGCTACGATGTTTATGCGGGGCGATGAATTTGAGCATCTTGCTGATTTGTACTTCCCGGATATTTTGGGTAATGTAAAAGACAAAGCAAAATACTAAAATGAAATCCTGCTGAACAATCTGCGGGGTTTTTTATTCAAATCAAGTAAGACTGTTGGAAACCAAATATTCTTTAATCGTATTTTTCGCATTGTTGGGAGTATCTTTAATTTTTCAATTAGTAAGAAAGAAAAAGTACCTGAAAGACAGAGAAGCTGGACCAGTAGATTTGGGTGAATTATTCAAACTTTATTTTGGAATAGCTTTTTGCATTCTGGTTATTTTGTTTTAGCTCCTTATGAAATAGCAACAAAAAAACCGATTCAATTGAATCGGTTTTAAGTATTTTTGTAATCTGTAAGATTAAGCTTCTTCTGTCGTAGTTTCTTCAGCTGCAGCAGGTTTAGCTTCTGCTTTTGGAGCAGCTGGCTCAACCGGAGCGTCAGATACAACATCGAACTCGTAGTTGTACTCAACATCTCTGTGAAGTCTTACAAGAGCCGAGAATTTACCAGTTCTCTTGATAGTGTTTCCAGGGATTTTGATGTATTTTCTGTCGATTTCAACACCAGCTTTCGCCAATTCCTCAGCAAGGTTTGCATTGTTGATAGAACCGAAAAGCTTATCACCAGATCCTACTTTTGTAGCGATAGTAATGTTTGTTTTCTTCAGTTGCTCAACTTTTGCTTGTGCGTCTGCTACCAATTTAGCTTCTTCGTCTTTTCTTGCTTCCAAAGTTGCAGCTAATGCAGCTCTGTTCTTAGGTGTTGCAAGAGAAGCATATCCTTGTGGAATAAGGAAGTTTCTGGCGTAACCCGGCTTTACTGTTACTGTATCGAACTCAAGTCCTAAGTTTTCTACGTCTTTTTTTAGAATAATGTCCATTGTTGTCCTTTTGTTTAAGTTAGGTGCATTTACTGCAACCAACAATTAATGATTTTTTTATTTTTCAAAATCTCGGGACCCGTAACACGAATCCCGAAATTATTTTTTTATTTAAGCATATCTGCTACGTACGGCATCAAAGCAAGGTGTCTTGCTCTCTTGATCGCTGCAGATACTTTTCTTTGGTATTTCAAAGAAGTCCCCGTATATCTTCTTGGAAGAATTTTTCCCTGCTCGTTAACGAACTGAAGAAGGAAATCAGCATCTTTATAATCAACATGCTTAATTCCGAATTTTTTGAATCTACAGTATTTCTTTTCTGATTTTGTATTGATATCAAGCGGAGTAAGAAATTTTACTTCAGATTCTCCTCCCGCTGAGGCTTGTTTTGCCATTTCATCTATTGCCATTGTCTTGTAATTTTAAGGGTTAAAAAATTAAGCTTTTGCAGTTTTGTTTTTCGCTCTTCTTGTAACAGCGTATTCTACTGCGTGTTTGTCAAGTTTTGTAGTAAGGTAACGGATTACTCTTTCGTCACGCTTGTAAGCAGTTTCAAGATCTGCAACCACAGTTCCTTCACCTTTGAACTCGATCAAAGTGTAGAACCCATTCTTTTTCAGTTGAATAGGGTAAGCAAGTTTTTTTAGTCCCCAGTTTTCTCTGGCAACGATTTCGCAATTGTGAGCCTTAAGAAGGTCCTCAAATTTTTTAACTGCATCCTCCACCTGTGCGTCAGATAGAACGGGAGTTAAAATGAAAACAGTTTCGTAATTGTTCATAATGTTAAATAAATTGTTAATTATTTCGAGGTGCAAAAGTACATCTATTTTTGTTAATACACAAAAAATGAAGAAATTAAAATAAAGTAGAACCTGCATTTTGCAGGTTCTATTCAAACATATTAAGAGCAAAAATTATTTCTTAATCACTTTCACAGTTTGCGTACCTTTTTCTGTTTCAACAGAAACTACGTAAACTCCTGCAGAAAGTCTGCTTAGGTTCACCTGGTTTTTCGCAGCATTTAATACGTGAGAAGAAACAAGTTTACCGGCTGCATCATAAACATTTACAGACTTCACTTTGCTGTCGGCATTAATGTTCAGCATATCTACAACTGGGTTTGGATATACCTGAAGAGCATTTTTAGTCGCATTGCTTACTCCTAAAGTTGCCACAGTAATTGTGTAATCTTCAGCTTGTCCAAATGATGCGCCTAAACATGGATTAAGGTAATTACTTGTTCCAAAGATTTTCTTAACGCGCATTCTTGTATCACCTTCAAGAGCATCAGCTGGAACAGCGATGGAATGAACTGATTCTTTTCCATCCTCTCCTGTAGAGTTAACTAATGTTTGAGTTACTTCGTAAACTTCGCCTGCATCATTAAGTACACCATTTTGGTTCCAGTCGATAAACACTGCGAAACGGTTTGTGTAGTTTCCTCCGGTATTCCCCTGAAGTCTTATTTCGTAAGTTTCCCCTGCTGTAACATTTCCTACTACTGAAATAAAGTCTTCATGAGCTGGAGATTCACCTACAATTGGACTAGAAGCATTGTTGATACCAGCGAAATTTACATTGGAAATCGGCTCTACGCTGAATGACATCGCCAATGGACCACAATATGGTTCGAACGGACTGGAAACAGTAGTGAAAGAATTTACAGTACATTCTGGAGATTCACCGCCATCGTTCACACCTGTTACATACCAATAATAAGTTGTGCTTGGCAATAAATTCGTAATGTTTGCTGCAGTTCCTGTAATATTTCCAAGTAATTCTAGGTTAGATTGGTCCGTTCCAATATAAACATTGTAGCTAAGCGGTGTGCCTCCGGTAGTTGCAGCAGACCAACTAATAGCAACACCTGTAAGATATTCAACATCTGTAGCTCCGTTTACCGGGTTTATGATTGTCGGACAATCAGGCATTTCAACAAACGCTGTAGTGAAAGAAGAAACTGAACATCCTTCAGCGCTTCCTGCAGTGTTTTTAGGTACTATTCTCCAATAGTAAGTATTATCCGGAAGCAATGTTGTTGGTGTATATGATGTACCGGAAACTGTAGCCACTAAAGTAGTAGGATCTGCATTGGTATCCAAATAAACTTCATACTCTTCCGCTGCTCCGCCGGTTGTTGGTGCAGTCCAGGTTAATGTTGTTTGTACATGGTTTACATCTACAGCACCATTAGCCGGAGCTGTTTGGGTTCCACATCCCGGAGCTTCGGTTGCAGGTGTTCTCACTGTCACATCGTCAATAGATATAAAATCCATATCCGTAACATTATGGTGGCGAAAAGCAATGTAAATTGTTTGACCGGCGAAACTGCTTACATCAAGAGTTCTTGTATACTGAGTGCCTGCATCTGCAGGGTCATCATAAGTTTCCGAAAAGGTAACGCTCGAAGCTTCTAATGAGGCCATATCACTGCTGGTTCCCACATAAACGGAATAATGTTCTTGATCCCACTGTGAAGCAGAGCACTGAACCTTCCAAGATAGTACAATATTACCAGTGGCAGATGTTAAATTAACAGCTGGCGAAATAATCCAGTTATTTGGAGTTTTGGGAGTCTGCTGCCAAGATCTGGATATTAAAGATATAGGTGTTACAGGTGTACCAGCGCCATCCGTAACTTGAAAATAATCTGCCCAATGCAGACCGTCTCCATCAACATCATAACGGGTCCAATCTGATACGTCTTCATCATCGAAGTTGTCAGAAAAATACGTTTGAGCATTTCCGAAGAAAGGCAGTGCCATCATCGATGCAAGGAATAAAAGTTTTTTCATAATAAAGATTTTTTGGATTGTGAATCAAAATTATGAAATGATTTATAGTATGCAAAATTTTTTAAAAAAAATTTTGCATTGTATAATGTTTATAAATAACAACAATGAATGTGATAATTGAAATAGATGCTTCTACGGCGGCATTCAAGTAGAACCGTTTTTCTTCAGATCGCTCAGATTTATTTTTTTCTTTTTAGATTTTTCGTCCAGTTCCTGGAGATAGGTTTCTTTCAGACTTGCATAAAGCGAATATCTGCTGTTCATCATTGCCACCAATGAAGAAACCATTCCTGAGAGCATAAGGTAGAAAATAAGGGAGTGGCGGTCTGTCATTTCCAAAACAAGAATTGCTGAGGTAAATGGCGCTCTTGTTATTCCTGTAAGAAAGGCGACCATTCCCGCAAGTATGATGACGTTGGTTTCGTTGCTTTTCAACTCCATGATTCCGGAAAAGAATGCACCAAAACTTGCGCCTGCACTTAGAGCCGGCGCAAAAATTCCACCTGCACCGCCGGATGTAAAGGAAAGAGCCGGCCCAATCATACGAAAAAAAGGAACGTACCACGCTTCAGATTTATCATCAGTAAAAAGTACGCGATCCATAATTCCTTTTCCTGAGCCCAAAATTTCCCAGCTGTAGAAGTAAGCCAAAGTTGAAAGTATGAGCGCACTTGCCACCAGAAATACAATATTCTGAGTATTGGTTTTCAGTTTTCTGGCTTTCCATTTGTTGATTCTAAGCATGATTACAGAAAGGTAGCTGCTTAAAATTCCACAAACGAGAGATACGGCTATTACCGGAAAAATTATATTAACTGTTACACCCGCAGTTCTGGGATAGCCAAGATATAAATACGATCCTGCAAGCCATTGTGCCGTTAATCCCGCAATAATTACAGCGGTAAAAAGTGCTGTCTTAAAATAATTAAGGTGAATTTTAGCCAGTTCTTCAACCGCGAAAACAATTCCTCCCATCGGAGTGTTGAAAGCTGCAGAAAGTCCGGCGGCTGCACCCGTCATAATCATATTTCTGATGGAAATTTTTGGCCACCATTTCGGCAGCATCTGATTCACAAACCGGAAAATAGATCCCGCAATTTGAATGGTTGGACCTTCACGGCCGATTGCTCCACCACCAATCACCATCACAATACTGGAAACCACTTTGATAATGATAATTTTAAAACTCAGAAGATATTTTATTTTAAAACGGTGTCGTGGGTTAGCCAGTTCAACAGCGGCCATTACCTGCGGAATTCCACTGCCTTTCGCATAAGGCGCAAATCTTTTTACCAGCCACCAAGAAAGTACGAAAGCAATAGGCGAAATAATGAAAATAGCCCAATCGTTCCATTTCAGGATAATCCCCAGTAATTCTTCACCCCACTCAAAAAGTTTTGCATACATCACAGCAGCTACACCGGTAAGGAAAGAGGCAATCCAGAACGGAACAGCCTGCAGCATGTTGTGTTTCAGCTGCTCGTTCTGCATATTGTCGAAGGCAATTTTTAATTTCCTTCTAAATAATCTGATGAATTTCTTCACGGTTAGCTTTTTGAAAGTTGAAAGATATCATTTTCAGTCAGGCGGAAAACTGTCCATTCGTCCATAGGTTTTGCCTGTAATGATTTATAGAAATCGATGGCGGGTTGGTTCCAGTCGAGTACGCTCCATTCCATTCGGCCACATTGCTTTTTCACAGCAATTTTTGCCAGTTCGATTAGAAGCTTCTTTCCATAGCCTTTCCCACGGTGTTCAGGTTCAACAAAAAGATCTTCCAGATAAAGACCGGGCTTTCCGACAAAAGTTGAAAAATTAAAAAAATACAGGGCAAAACCTACAGGAATTCCCTTTTCTTCCGCAATCAAAACGTGGGCATATTTATTTTTGAATATTTGATTTTCCAGTTCTTCGGCAGTTGTCACGACTTCATTTTCCAGTTTTTCATAAACAGCAAGTTGCTGAATTAAACTGAAAATAACCTGAGAATCTGATGGTGTGGCTTCCCGAATCTGAAATGTCATGCTGATTTTTTTCAAAAATAGTAATTTGAATCGGGATTTCATAGCCGAATGTAATTCACCATTTTTCATGCGCCAGAACAAATCAGTATCTTTGATGAATGGAAAAGCTGAGAGAAATAGAGGAATTTCAGGGTTCACCCGAACTGGTGGAAAAACTACATCAATACGGTACTGCAAAATTATTCAACGTTGGTGATACGTTGGTTGCCGAAGGTTCTTACATCCGTGCAATTCCAATTGTAATGCAGGGTGCTTTGAAGGTGATTCGCACGGAAGAAGATGGAAGAGAAATCCTTTTATATTACATCAAATCCGGCGAAAGTTGCATCATGTCATTTCTTGGTGGGCTTCATAATGAAACCAGTAAAGTAAGGGCAGAAGTGGAAGAGGATGCGGAAATTCTGTTTTTGCCCGTTGATAAAGTTTCTCTTTTTATCAAGGACCATCCCGAATGGCTCGATTATATTTTCCGACTGTACCATAAAAGGTTTGAAGAACTTCTGGATGTAGTTAATGCAATTGCTTTCCGGAAAGTTGATGAACGTCTTCTGGAACTTCTGCAAAAAAAATCGGAGCTCACAAATTCCAATACTATTATTATCACTCACGAACAGCTTGCCAACGAACTTGGAACAGCAAGAGCTGTAGTTTCGCGCCTTTTGAAACAGCTTGAAGAAAACGGCCGCGTTCAACTCGGTCGAAATAAAATTATCCTTCTGTAACCAAAGTAGCTGTACAGGATTTTAGTTTGATGGAATTTTGCACTGTCAAATTAAAAATCCATGATGGAGATTGCAGGTTATTCGGTGTCGGTACTTATTGGTGTTTCTCTGGGCCTTATTGGCGGCGGCGGAAGCATTCTCACCGTTCCGGTATTAGTTTATCTCTTCAGTATCGATCCTATTTTGGGCACCGCTTATTCACTTTTTATTGTCGGTATTACAAGTGCTTTTGGTTCGTGGAGGTATTTTAGAGAAAATTTGGTGAGTTTCAGAACAGCTGCTGCTTTTGGTATTCCGTCCGTGTTTGCCGTGTTTTTCGCAAGAGCGGTCATTGTTCCTGCGATTCCCAATGAAGTTTTCAACATAGGCACATTTACCATTACCAAAAGCATTTTACTGATGCTGCTTTTTTCCGGGTTGATGGTGGCTGCTTCATTCAGCATGATTAAAAATAATCAGAATCAGATTGAGACAGAATCTGCTGAAAAAATAAATTATCCAAGGTTTTTTCTTCAGGGAATTACCGTCGGAACTTTCACCGGAATGGTAGGTGCGGGTGGCGGATTTCTAATTATTCCGGCGCTTATTTTTCTGGGAAAACTTCCGATGAAAAAAGCCGTAGGAACTTCATTAGTTATTATTGCAGCCCAGTCGCTGATCGGATTTTTCAGTGTTCAGCCGGAAGGAACGGTGGACTGGATTTTTCTCCTAAAAATCACCGCATTTGCTGTTGCAGGAATTTTTGTTGGTGCCAAACTTTCAACGAAGATTGACGGAAAGAAATTGAAGCCTGCTTTCGGGTGGTTTGTCCTCACCATGGGCGTTTACATTATTATTAAAGAACTGATAATTCATTAAATCTAAATATTATGCAAAAAGAACATTATTACGAAGTTGATGTAACCTGGACAGAAGGACGAAAAGGAATTCTATCCTCTCCTGTTTTGAATGAAACGATTGAGTGTGCAACTCCACCGGAGTTTCCGAAAGGAGTTGAAGGACTTTGGTCACCGGAACATTTGTATGCAGCCGCCATCAACAGTTGTTATATGGCTACATTTTTAGCTGTGGCCGAAAATTTGAAGTTGGAGTTTTCATCATTCAGATCAAAAACAGTTTGTAAACTGGAAATGTCTGAAGGTAGATTCGTAATTACTGAAGCGACTATCATTCCGGAAGTTCAGCTTAATAATCTTGATGAAGACCAGGAAAAAGCTTTGAAAGTTTTGGAGAAATCTAAGAAAGCATGTTTAGTTACCAATTCAATTCATACTACAATTATACTACAACCTATTGTATTGTGACTAAAGTAGCTGTAGAACAAAACAAAACTGCTGATCTTTGCCGAACAAAATTTAATACTTAAAAAAATGAAAATAGAACAGATTTATACAGGTTGCCTTGCACAGGGCGCATATTATATTGAATCCAACGGTGAAGCCGCGATTATCGATCCACTTCGCGAATCGTCTCCGTATCTGGAAATGCTGGAAAAAGATAACACAAAACTTAAATACATTTTCGAGACCCATTTTCATGCTGATTTTGTTAGCGGACATGTCGATCTTAGCAATAAAACCGCAGCTCCGATTATTTACGGGCCTACAGCAAATCCGCAGTTTGAGGCCATCATCGCGGAAGACAATCAGGTTTTCGAGATCGGAAATATAAAGATTAAAGTGCTGCATACTCCAGGTCATACCATGGAAAGTTCTTCTTATCTTTTGATTGACGAACATGGTAAAGAAACTGCGCTGTTTAGTGGTGACACTTTATTTCTGGGAGATGTTGGACGTCCCGATTTAGCGCAGAAAGCCGCAAATTTAACTCAGGAAGAATTGGCCGGCTTGCTTTATGATTCGCTTTACAATAAAATTTTGCCGCTTTCAGATGATATCACAGTTTATCCGGCGCACGGAGCTGGTTCGGCGTGTGGAAAAAATATGATGAAAGAAACGGTGGATTCATTAGGCAACCAGAAAAAAACTAATTATGCACTTAATCAACCAAACAAGGAAGCTTTTATCGATGCAGTTCTCGACGGCTTAACAGCGCCTCCTGCTTATTTTGGAATGAATGTAGCGATGAACAAAAACGGTTACGATAACTTTGATGAGGTTCTGAAAACCGGTCTCACCGCACTTTCACCACAGGAGTTTGAAGACGCTGCAGAATCGACAGGAGCTCTAATTTTAGACACAAGAAACAGTGGAGATTTCGCAAAAATGTTCGTTCCGAATTCAATTAATATCGGTTTAAAAGGGGATTTTGCTCCGTGGGTTGGAGCTCTGATTGTTGATGTTAAACAGCCAATTTTATTGGTGACAGATCAGGGAACTGAGGAAGAAGCGGTGACCAGACTGAGCAGAGTAGGATTTGATAATGTGCTGGGCTACCTTCATGGCGGAATTGACAACTGGAAATTTTCCGGACGCGAAACCGATGAAGTTAACCGCATTACTGCTGATGAGTTTCAGCAAAGATTGCAGTCCGGAGATAAAATAATCGATGTTCGTAAAGAAACTGAATACGAAGCAGAACACGTCGAAGACGCTTTCAGCAAACCTTTGGCGTACATCAACACCTGGTCCAAAGATTTGGATACAGATGAACATTTTTACCTTCATTGCGCCGGCGGATATCGCAGTATGATTGCTGCAAGTATTTTACAGTCGCGCGGGTTTAGGAATTTCACCGAAATTGAAGGTGGTTTCGGAGCTATTGCAAAAACAGAAATCCCGAAGACAGATTTTGTGTGTCAGAGTAAAGTTTTAAATTCATAATAAAGAGAAGTGATGTTAAATATTTTTAAAAGTCTTTTCGGTTCCACAGATAGTTCCGAGGTAAGCAAAGCTTTGGAAGAGGGCGCTCAGTTGGTTGATGTAAGAAGTGCATCCGAATTTGCTTCAGGAAGTGTTCCGGGAGCGATTAATATTCCGGTAGATTCAATAGGAAAAAATTCAGCCAAATTAAAAGGTAAGAAAAGTATTGTTGTGTTTTGCAGAAGCGGTAGCAGAAGTGCAATGGCAAAATCAATGCTGGAATCAAAAGGGTTTAAAAACGTAATTAATGGCGGTAGTTTAAGCAAAGTTCAAAGCTTAGTTCAGAAATAGGAATGAAGAATTTTTGGGATCAGCGATATCTTGAAGCTGATTATGCGTACGGAGAATTCCCCAATGAATATTTAAAAGAAAAACTATCTTCACTTTCTCCGGGAAAAGTACTTTTTCCCGCTGAAGGTGAAGGACGTAATGCAGTATTTGCGGCAAATTTAGGTTGGGAAGTTTCTGCTTTCGATTTAAGTGAACAGGCAAAAATAAAAGCGGAAAAGTTAGCTGAAGAAAAGCTGGTTCGGATTGATTATCGTGTTGAAACTATTGAAACTTCAATGTATCACGAAAATTCATTGGATGCAGTTGTTTTGGTTTTCGCCCATTTTCCGGCTGAAAAAAGAAAAGCATGTCATTCAAAAATTGCAACTTGGCTGAAAAGTGGTGGAACTTTAATTATTGAAGGATTCTCCAAAAATCACATTCAGAATCAAAAAGAAAATCCGGCAGTGGGCGGACCGAAAGATCCGTCAATGCTTTATGATTTGGAAGAACTGAAACAGGATTTTCCGGATTTCAGATTTGCAGAAGCTTTGGAAACCGAAACCATTCTTTCCGAAGGCAAATATCATCAGGGTAAATCTTCTGTAATTCGCATTTTTGCAGTGAAAAATTAATTTAGTAATAAGAATAATGTTAGAAATATTAAAAGAACCGTGGCCTTGGTATGTTGTAGGGCCTCTTGTCGGATTAACGGTACCGGCGCTGCTTATTTTAGGTAATAAATCTTTCGGACTCAGCTCCTCGCTTAGACATGCATGTGCAGCTTGTTTTCCGGGAAAAGTTCCGTTTTTTCAGTATGACTGGAAGAAGGAAATCTGGAATCTTATTTTTATTCTCGGGATTTTTCTCGGCGGTTTAATCTCGCTGTTTTTTCTAAAAGATCCGAATCCGGTGAACATTCACCCCAATCTTCAGGAAGAACTTGCCGGATACGGAATAACCGATCTTAAAAACCTTGTTCCTCTAGAGCTCATCAACTGGGAATCACTTTTCACCATTCGTGGATTTTTTCTGATGGTTGTCGGGGGTTTTCTAATCGGCTTCGGTGCGCGTTATGCGGGCGGCTGTACAAGCGGACATTCTATCATGGGACTTTCAAACCTTCAATGGCCTTCTTTGGTAGCAACCATTGGTTTTATGTTAGGTGGTTTTATCATGGCGAATTTAATTTTACCCGTTATTCTTTCAATTTAAATTAAGGAAATGCAGAACAGAGATTTTGACAAAGATTTACAGGTGCGCGAACAGGATGCGATGTGCGTAAACGAAAGCCGTCTTCAGCATCAATGGTATCACAATATTAAATATCTTGTAATGGGAACAGTTTTCGGAATTCTCCTTGTAAAAGGTGAAATGCTCAGCTGGTTCCGCATTCAGGAAATGTTCAGGCTGCAGTCTTTCCACATGTACGGAATTATTGGCAGCGCAGTTTTAGTGGGAATTATTTCGGTTTTTCTGATTAAGAAATTCAAAATAAAAAGTATTTACGGAGAAGAAATTGTTATTCCGAAGAAAACGTTTAACAAAGGACAGATTTACGGCGGACTTTTGTTCGGTTTCGGTTGGGCACTTACTGGAGGTTGTCCGGGACCGATTTTCGCACAGATCGGTTATGGAGCAACCGCTGTCTTAATAACTTTAGCGAGCGCTATTTTCGGAACATGGCTCTATGGAAAATTCCGGGAAAATTTGCCACATTAAAACAACATTAAACATAAAAAAACGGACGCATTAATTTGCAGTCCGTTTTTTTATGATATTATTTCTGAATTAGATTTCTGTATTCAGATCCCAGTTTTCAAGATAATCGTGAACGTGTTTTAGGAACATTCCACCCAAAGAACCGTCAACAACACGGTGATCGTAAGAATGCGACATGAACATTAACTGGCGAATTCCGATCAAATCTCCTTCCGGAGTTTCAACCACCGCAGGTTTTTTAACAATGGCACCAATGGCAAGAATCGCTACTTGCGGTTGAGGAATAATCGGCGTTCCCATAAGGTTTCCGAAGCTTCCAACATTAGAAATCGTGTAAGTTGCTCCCTGCGTATCTTCTGGTTTAAGTTTTTTATTTCTCGCACGGTAAGCCAAATCGTTAATTGCTTTTGCAAGTCCTGAAAGCGAAAGCTGATCCGCATTTTTGATTACCGGAACAATAAGATTTCCGTCAGGAAGCGCAGTCGCCATACCGATATTGATGTTTTTCTTTTTGATGATTTTATCGCCGTCAACAGAAACGTTAATCATTGGGAAATCCTGAATGGCTTTTACCACCGCTTTCACAAAAATAGGCATGAACGTTAACTTTTCTTTTTCGCGTTTTTCGAAAACTGTTTTATTTTTAGCACGCCATTTCACGACGTTGGTAACATCAGATTCAATAAAAGAAGTTACGTGCGGTGAAGTTCTTTTTGAATTCACCATCGCATCCGCAATAATTTTACGAACACGGTCCATTTGAATGATTTCGTCACCTTCAGCTACCGGAACAGGAACAGAAGCCGGAGCAGTAGCAGCTTGCGTAGGAGTACTTGCAGCAGCGACAGGAGTTGCAGATGGCGCACTTTGTGGCGCAGATTTTCTGTCAGCAACAAAAGCTAAAATATCTTCTTTAGTAATTCTGCCTTCCAAACCGCTTCCTTTGATGGATTTCAGTTCAGTTTCAGAAATATTTTCCTGCTGAGCGATAGATTTTACCAGCGGAGAAAGATAAAGATCTCCTGAAAATTCGGGAGTTGGCTGATTCTGCAAAGGTTTTTCCAATTCCTTAATGTCTTCTGCAGTTGGAGTAGGAATTTCAGTTTTTACTTCTTCAGCAGTTTTAGGTTCCTGCGGCTGCTCTGCAATCGTTTCACCTTCACCGGCGATTTCTAAAATCGCAATGGCTTCACCCACTTTGGCTACTTCGTCTTTTTGCTTCAGGATTTTTACAATTTTCCCGGAAACGGGTGTCGGTACATCGGAATCTACTTTATCCGTTGCAATTTCCACAACAGAATCATCTTCTTTTACACTGTCGCCTTCGTTGAATAACCAGCTGATCACAGTAGCTTCCATCACACCTTCTCCCATACTCGGAAGTAATAATTTGTATTCTGCCATTTTACTTTTTTGGAATTTTACAAATATAAAAAATTTTAGCAATTAGGAAAATCGAAATTTTAATGCCGGATTTTTATAAATTTTATAATTTGGCATTAAACAAACTCCGCACCGAAAACTTCTGAAAAATGTTTCTTGATTTTATCCTTTACTTCCTCAACTTCTTCAGGTGAAAATTCGCGTTCCAGTTCGCGCTGCAGCGAGGTTGCAGTTTTGTCTTTGATTCCGCACGGAATGATATATTCAAAATATTTCATGTCGGTATTTACATTCAGGGCAAAACCGTGCATCGTAACCCATTTTGAGGTTTTCACGCCCATCGCACAAATTTTTCTGGCGTAAGGTTTTCCCACATCCAGCCAAACTCCGGTTTCGCCTTCACTGCGTTCACCTTTCAGACCATATTCAGCCAACATCCGGATAATAATTTCCTCCAGATTTCTCATGTATAAATGAATGTCCGATTTGAAATTATCCAAATCCAGAATCGGATAACCGATAATTTGCCCATAACCGTGATAAGTAATGTCACCGCCGCGGTTGGTTTTGACAAAAGTTGCGTTAATTTCCTCCAGTTTTTTGGCGTTGGCGAGCATATTGTGTTCATCGCCGGATTTGCCTAAAGTATAGACATGAGGATGCTCCACAAACAGAAAATAATTGGGTGTTTCTTCATAAATTCCGTCGGTGCGGTCGCGGTTTTTTAGTTTTAAATCGATGATGGATTTCATCAGATTTTCCTGATATATAAAGGCGGGGAGATAATCCATCAAACCCAGGTCGCGGAATTCTAAAGTTTTATTTTGGGTAATTGGCATTTAAAAAATTTAACAAATTTATGAAAGAAAAATTATAATGTACAGCATAAGATTGATTATTTTAAGCCGTATTTTTCATAAGCAAAATCAATAACGTCGTCGATAACGCAAGCCATAACCTCACGATCATCTTTGTCGTGGATGTCAAGACCACAGAATTTACTGCCATTGGAATCTGCATGAATG
>JAEWZO010000009.1 GCA_023458415.1 Bacteroidota bacterium | reverse complement strand
TCATTGAACTTCTCGCTGATAGGAAGTATAGCTACTTGATCTGGCGTAAGCCATAACGGGAATTTACCGGCAGTATGCTCTATAAGAACAGCAACGAACCGCTCCATTGAACCAAACGGTGCACGGTGAATCATTACCGGACGGTGCTTCTCGCCATCGCTTCCGATGTAATGAAGATCGAATCTTTCCGGTAAATTATAATCCACCTGAATCGTTCCCAACTGCCATCTCCTGCCTAAAGCATCTTTCACCATAAAGTCGAGTTTGGGACCGTAGAACGCTGCTTCGCCATATTCGATGACGGTTTTTAAATCTTTATTGTTAGCTGCCTGAATAATTGCGTTTTCTGCTTTTTCCCAGTTTTCATCAGATCCGATGTATTTCTCCTTATTCTCAGGATCACGAAGTGAAACCTGCGTCACGAAATCTTCAAACCCAAGATTTTTGAAAACATACATCACCAGATCGATTACGCCTTCAAATTCTTCCAGCAACTGATCTGGTGTACAGAAAAGGTGCGCATCGTCCTGAGTAAATCCGCGGACTCTCGTCAAACCGTGAAGTTCTCCTGACTGTTCATACCTGTATACAGTTCCAAATTCAGCAAAACGCTTCGGTAAATCACGGTAAGACCACTGTCCAACTTTATAGATTTCGCAGTGATGAGGACAGTTCATCGGTTTCAGCATGAATTCTTCACCTTCATTTGGAGTTTTGATGGCCTGAAAAGAATCGGCTCCATATTTCTGAAAGTGACCGGAAGTTTTATACAGTTCAACATTTCCAATGTGTGGTGTCATCACAAATTCGTAACCACCTTTTTTCTGCGCATCGGACAGGAAATTTTCCAGTTTCTTACGTAAAGCTGTTCCTTTTGGCAACCATAATGGTAAGCCGGATCCTACTTTTTCAGAGAATGCGAAAATTCCGAGTTCTTTCCCAAGTTTACGGTGATCGCGGCGTTTGGCTTCTTCCAGACGCTCAAGATATTCGTTAAGTTCTTTCTGTTTCGGAAAAGAAATACCATAAACTCTCGTAAGTTGTGGATTTTTTTCGTCGCCTCTCCAGTAAGCTCCTGCAGCATTCAGAACTTTTACCGCTTTAACAATCCCAGTTGAAGGAATGTGGCCGCCACGGCATAAATCGGTGAAGTTATCGTGTGTACAGAAAGTTATTTCGCCATCGTTAAGATTGGAAATCAATTCTGTTTTGAATTCGTTTCCTTCGTATTCTTTCAAAGCATCAGCTTTTGATACCGCGTAAAGTTTGAATGTGGAATCTTTTTTGGCGTTTTCCAGCATTTTCTTTTCGATTTTTTCGAAATCTTTTTCGCTTAAAGTTTCATCACCAAAATCAACATCGTAATAGAAACCGTTTTCGATAGCCGGACCAATGGTAAGTTTAGCTTGTGGGTAAAACTCCATAATTGCCTGCGCTAAAAGGTGTGCAGAAGAATGCCAAAAAGCTTTTTTGCCTAAATCATCATTCCAGGTCAGAAGCTGCACTGTTGAATCTGTCGTAATTGGCGTGGTAACTTCTACCTGTTTGCCGTTTACCACTGCGGAAATTGTGTTGCGCGCCAAACCTTCACTGATAGATTTTGCCACATCCATTGCGGATATTTCCCCTTCAAATTCTTTGATGCTTCCGTCCGGAAGTGTGATGTTTACCATTTTTCTGCTTAAAAAATTATAAGTTGCAAAAGTAAGGATTTTTGAAACAAAATAACATTGAAACCAGCAAATTAGCACATAAAAAAATCCGGCCATTGCGACCGGATCTTTTTAGCTGTTTTTTTCAGTGTTGTCTGTTTTTCCTTCTTTGTTGAGTTCAGACGATTCCTTTATTTCTTTTTTTGCTGTTTCTTCAGATTCTATTCTGTCCGAAGATGCAGGGATATTGCGGTAATCCTGATTTTGTTTTTTCACTTCGGCTTCTTCCGTTTTTTTACTTTTTGGCTTTTCCATAATTTTATTTTTTTAAAGTTTGGACTGATCGATTTGACCTGTTTCGTCTTCAATAGTATACTTCAAAGCTTTTGCCAAAACGAAAATATTATCAAGGTTTTCCATCAACTGAGTTTTCCCTTCAGTACGGAGTTTATTCTGGTCAACACGGGAAACAGCATCTTTCTTAGCTGCTTCAGTTACTTTTTTTATCTGAGTGTCATCAACACGGTTCAGGAAAGAATCGTCAATAGAGCGGATTTCAACACTTGGAATGATAGAGATTTCTGGACTCGGCAATTCTCTGATAATGAGTTTTCTGTTGACCGAATCTACATCGATTTTCATTTTATTCAAATCATACGAAGCCTGTGCTTTTGTTTTAGTGAAGGCCATTACGGTATTTTCTGAAACTGCGTTTCCAAGAAATTTATAACTCACCTTTGAAGAATAAAGTGTTGAAAGATCCTGTTCCATCACCACCATTTTGTTCATTTTTCGGATTTGGTTGGTGATGATAAAATAATCGTTTTGAGTTTCCTCGTTTTTCTTACTGAATCCTTTGAAAAGCAGGAAGAGAAGCAGCATTGCGGCTGCGCCAAGGAGAAACGAAACGATAACTTTTCTTTTGTTCTGCATTTATTTCAGAATGTCTTTCAGAGACGAGTTGTCTTTTTTAATGATTTCCAGAAGGTCTTTTTCAATCCAACCGGATTTCGGATTTTCAACTATTCTACCAATTTCTTTGCCATATTTTTTCACGATAAATGTCGGTACAAACTGAATATTGTACACACCTTCTTCGCCACTCGGAGCTTCCTTTTTAAGGTTTACTGCGATAATGGTCAGTTTGTTTTCTGGATAACCAAGAGTGTCAAGAATCTTCATAAATCTTGGGAAATGTCTGTGGCTATCGCCGCACCACGTTCCCAGAACTGCTACAATTTGGTAAGAATTAAGTTTTTCTTTCTTCAGTTCTTCAATGGATTGAGTGTCGACTGAATACTGATCATACTCTTTGCTGTACCAATTGCTGTACGGTTCTTTGGTGAACTGATCTCTGGTTTGTGTACCCAGAAGCATTTTACCGTCGTTGGTAGTTTCAACTTCTCTGTTAACAATCACTTTCTGATTGTCACATGACTGAAGTGAAATAAAAGCAAGAGCAAAAACGGGAATTAGAGAAAGTATTTTTTTCATTATTTTATGTGTTTAAAATGGTTTCAAGATCGGCAGGAGAGTAGTATTTATTTTTAAGGACTTTATTATCTGAAATACGGTGAACATTAATTTTGTCACCTGAAATTTCTGAAAATGCATCCTGTCCTTTTTCTTTGTAGAATGCAATGGTTTCATCTGCTTCCTGTTGCGTAGCACAAGCTTTCGACATATTTGACCGCTGAACTTCATTAAAAAGTTCCACGAATTTTTCGCCCAGACCAAACTCCAGAACGGCACCACTCAAAACGTACTGCAAATCGCAAAGTGCATCTGCAACTTCCACGATATTATTGTCTTCAATCGCCTGTTTCAGTTCGTTCAGTTCTTCCTGAAGAAGTTCTATTCTTAGTTCGCATCTTTCTTTTGACGGAATTTGAGGGGTATCGAGAACCGGAGCGTTGAATGTTCTGTGAAATTCTGCCACTTGGTTTAGGGAGTCTATCTTATCCATTAAAAATAATTGTTTTCAGCAAATATAAAGATTAGCAGTTAAACGTGAATGAAAAAGCCGAATCAAAAAATGATCCGGCTCTTGCTAATTTTCTTTATGATTTTATCTTGTGATATCTCTACCGATAACCAATCTCTGGATTTCGGAAGTGCCTTCACCAATCGTACAAAGTTTGGAATCACGATAGAATTTTTCCGCTGGGAAATCCTTTGTATAACCGTACCCACCGAAAATCTGTACGGAATTGTTGGCGATTCTAACACAAGCTTCTGATGCGTATAATTTTGCCATCGCACCTTCGCGTGTCATTTTCTGTTTAGCATTTTTCAGTGTTGATGCTCTCTGAATCAAAAGTTCTGCAGCATCAATTTCTGTAGCCATATCAGCTAACATAAAGTTAATAGCCTGAAAATCTGAAATCGGTTTTCCGAACTGATGTCTTTCTTTTGCATATTTCAAAGCTGCTTTGTAAGCTCCGCGTGCAATTCCCAAAGACAGTGCTGCGATGGAGATTCTTCCACCGTCAAGAATTTTCATCGCCTGCTTGAAACCATCACCAACTTCGCCCAATCTATGTGAATCCGGAACTCTTACATTATCGAAAATAAGTTCTGCAGTTTCGGAAGCGCGCATTCCCAGTTTGTTTTCTTTTTTACCTGAAGAAAAACCTTGCATATCTTTTTCCAAAACAAAAGCAGTTGAATTATTTTTTGTTCCTTTTTCACCGGTTCTGGTCATCACCACGGCAATATCACCGGAAATAGCGTGTGTGATAAAATTTTTCGCTCCGTTGATTACCCACTCACCGCCGTCTTTTACAGCAGTTGTGGACATTCCGCCTGAATCGGATCCTGTGTTGTGCTCGGTAAGTCCCCACGCACCGATTACTTTACCTGAAGCCAGTTGAGGAAGCCATTTGTGTCGCTGTTCTTCATTACCAAATTCATAGATATGATTGGTACAAAGTGAGTTGTGTGCCGCAACCGAAAGACCGATAGAAGGATCTACCTGAGAAATCTCGTCCAAAATTTTTACATATTCATGATAGCCTAAGCCGGATCCGCCATATTCCTCCGGAATAACAATTCCCATGAAGCCCATTTCTCCCAGCTGATGAAATAAATCAACAGGAAAAGTCTGGCTTTCGTCCCATTCCATAATGTGCGGACGGATGTTGGTTTCTGCAAAATCTCGTGCAGTATCGGCAATCATTTGTAAGTTGTGAACTGAGTCGGTATTCATTATATAATTTATTTTGCTCAAATATAGTTAATTTGGCAAAACTATGTATCGATTAGCTGTTTTGTGATAATAAGTATTTATTAATTTCTTACAGATAATGATATGTGAAAAATTAGTTAATTATTGAAAATCAGCACGGTATTTTTTTATAAATCCGTAAATTTGTGCTTCAATATTTTCTCATGAAAAAAACTCTATCAATTTTACTTTTTTTGCCGGCTGTTTTTTTTTCGCAGGCTCCTGCGGGTTATTACAGCGGTACTGAATCCCTAACCGGTTATGCTTTAAAGACAAAACTTTACGAAATTATTTCGACAAAAACAGTTAACTGGCATTATGGAGATTTAGTAAATTATTACGGGATTACCGATCTTGATAAATACTACGATCACGATGCTTCTAACAGCACCTATCTTTTAGATATTTATTCTGAAATTCATAGTGGACAGGACACTTACGAATACACCGTGGATGACATGACCGGCTCCTCCACCGCAGAAGGATCAGGATGGAACCGAGAACATATGATGCCACAAAGTACGTTCAACAGTACGTATCCGATGTACTCGGATTTGCATTATGTGATTCCGACAGATGCAAGAATCAACCAGCTTCGCAGTAATTATCCGTACGGAGTTGCCGGTACAACAAATTATGACACCTTCAGTAATGGTTCTAAAATCAGCAGAAACGGAACTCCGGGTTCTGCTTATACAGGACGTGTTTACGAACCAATTGATGAATTTAAAGGAGATATCGCGAGAAGTTTGCTTTACTTTTCGGTGAGATATGAAAAGAAACTTCCTGCGTTTGAGTTTTATAACGGAACTTCGCCGGCTAACGATAGAAATCCATTGGACGGCACGCAGGAAAAAGCATTTGAAGATTGGTATCTTGCGATGCTGCTTCAGTGGCATAATCTGGATCCGGTTTCTCAGCGAGAAGTCGACAGGAATAATTTGGTTTATGGACTTCAGAAAAATAGAAATCCATTTGTTGACAATCCGCAATGGGTGAATTTAATCTGGAATCAAGCTCCGGATGCAGTTCCACCACAAGCGCCATCAAATTTAACGGTTGCACAGAACAGCGCCTATTTCGTAAATCTGAGCTGGAATGCAAGTCCTGATTCAGATGTTTTAGGTTATAAGATATTTAAGAATGGAGAATTAGTGGCAACTACAAAATCTCCTTCGGTAACGGTTGATCATCTTGATCCATCTTCATCCTATTTTTTTACCGTTAAATCTTATGATAACGGTTATAATGAGTCGGCAGAAAGCACTGCATTAAACGTGATGACTTTAGCTTCAGATATTTATGCAAGAGATTTGCAGGTTACGAAATATCTTGAGGGCAGCGCAAATAATAAAGCCATAGAAATTACCAACAGAACAGGTCATCCTGTAAATTTGGAAGGTTACAAATTGAGTCTGCAATATTATAACAATCCGATCTATTATTTTCCTGCAGCGTTTGAACTTGAGGGAACGGTACAAAACAACGAAACTTTTGTAGTGATTAATCCTAATGCAAATTTCACCTGTTTCACCAACGATCAGGCAAAATTTGTAACGGCCGCTCCACAGCTTACTTATACAGGTAATAATTATGTAGAACTTCGCTATAAATCAACAACGGTTGATGTTTTAGGAGCGCTTGATACAAATAATTCTTCCGTGCTTGAAAATGTTTCACTGTACCGAAATACTTCAGTACTTCATCCAACGGCGACATTTAATTTAGCTGAGTGGACATCACATCCTTCTGATTACTGTGAAAATTTAGGAACTCTGTCTGCTGCAGATGTAATTACGGAAAACCTTTCCGATATTTCACTTTATCCGAATCCGGTAGTTGGAGATGTTTTATATCTGAAAGGACAATCTGTTGCGAACGTAAAAGATGTAAGAATCTTTGACGTTTCCGGAAGATTAATGTTGTCTGAACAAAATTCTTTCAAGGATAAAAACTATCTGAATGTTCAGAAACTTCAGCCGGGAGTTTACCTGCTTCAGCTAGATCACAGAAGCTTGAAATTCATTAAGAAATAAAAACAAAAACTGCTCGCAAGAGCAGTTTTTTAGTTTAGATACAATTTCATTCTGGCCTCTGCTTCAGGTTTCGCATTCAGTTTCTTCATGATTTTTTTATCGTCGGGATAGGTTATCCGATAATATACAATTTTATCGGCTTGATATTTAAAGTAGGGGTGGTTTTTCAGCCAGCTTTCCGGTGCGTCTACTAATGAATACTTTTGAACTTTTTCTGTTTTCAGTTGTGCTTCGGAAAGTAGTTTTTTCATCAATTCTCTGTCAATATTATAAGTGTCCAGAATTTGGTCCGAATTAACAAATCCTCCAAGTTTTTTTCTGAAACCCAGAAAGCTACCGGCGGCTTTTTCATCAAAACCATATTCTATAAGTTGAGCGAAAGTGATTTGATTGAGATCAATGTTACGGAAATTGGTTGCAGAAGATGAAGCGAGAGTTTCTGCTGTTTTAGAAACATCAAGATTAATGAAAGGCAGCATCTCCTGAAATTTTTCTTCTGAGATTACAAAGCAATTTTTGATGTCTTCCAGATTTTTGAATTGCCCTTTCAGTCTTTTATCACGATAGTTGATAATTACCTGAGCCTGCTTTTCGGAGAATCCTAAATTTATCCAGCCTTCCAGATCAGTGCTGTTCGGATCAAAAACCGAGTATTGAATTTTTGGTGCGTTTGGTTTTGTATTTTTTCTCTTCTTAAGTGAATTTTCCGGTGTTTTCTCCGGCAACAGAATAAATGGCGCCAAAGCACGATAATTTTCTTCGCTGATGACAAAACACTCGCTGAATTTTTCTTTACTGATGAAGCTTCCGCCCAGATAATTTTTATATTTCAAAATTGCTGCAGCCTGTCTTTCGGAGAATCCCATTCGTACAAAATCTTCTTCACTGTAATGATCTGGATTGAATTTGCCGGAAATGTTGAGGGATTTTTTACTGCTGTATTTCTTGGGTTCATATTGATATGTACCATATTTTTTCGAATCAGAGCTTTTGTAGCCATATTTCTTTTCTTCGAAATCAGGAAGAAGAATAAAAGGTTCCAGTTCAACGAACTTTTCTTCGGAGATGGAATAGCATTTTTTCAACTGTTCCTTCGAGCTGAAAGCTCCGCCAACCACATTTTTGTATTTCAGAATGGTTGCAGTCTGTTTTTCGCTGAACCCAAGCTGTTGCCATTCTTCTGCGCTGAGTTCATTCGGATCAAATGCCGAAATATTTGCAACAAAGGTTTCGATGGACGCTGTTTCAATAATTTCCGCAGAGTTTACGGGTTCATTATTGTAAAAGAATACACCGGTAAAAAACAGAGTTCCAACGGTTGCAAGTCCCAAAAGATAATTTCCTGTTGTGTTCATGGCCTTAATTTTTTAACAAATTTAGACTGAACAATTCGAAAAAATTGCAGTGAAAAAACGGTATTTTCAGGGTGAAAACACCCAATTATTATTCTGTGGGTTTGTTGGAAAGGGATTCTTTAAGCTTCACCAATTCGGCTTTTACAAATTCCAGACGGTCGATCATGGTAATCGTTTCGGAAAGTTTGGAGTTAGTGGTAAGCGCAATTCTTGCCCCGTCCAAAGTGTATCCTTTTTCCTTAACGAGGTGATAAATAATTTTGAGGTTTTTGATGTCCTCCGGCGTGAAATAGCGATTACCCTTCTTGTTTTTTTTGGGACGAAGAATAGGGAATTCCTGCTCCCAATAACGCAACAGCGACGTGTTGACGCCGAAGGCTTTTGCAACTTCGCCAATTGGGTAGTACAGTTTATCGGGCAGGTTTATCTTCACATCCAAATTTTAAGCAAATATATAAAGTTTAGCGTTTAGGGAAAAAACAAAAGACATTTCTATCGAAATGCCTCCTGAATTTATTCAAGGTTATATTTTAAGAAAAGTTTCCACCGGAATCCATTCTGTCCGACATTCCTTCTCTTTGTCTGAAATTATAAGAACGGTCGCTATCCAAATACGCCCCAGATCTTGCTTTTGCAATAATTCTTGCACGCGTTTCCGGTGTTAAATGCGGATCGTTGGTATCGTTAACGAATTCTTCCGCTTGTGGATAGTATTCTTTCGTAAAATCGTTCACGTTGATGGCGCCCATATCGTTCATAATGTCTCTCGCTTCTTCTGCTCGGTCTGTATCTGCCGTGTAAACTGTTACTATATTACTTTTTGTACCGGCATAACTGTACCTTTTTCTGTCATCATCGTTATCACCGAAAAGCCAATCCCAAAAACCTGTGGTTTTTTCATCTTCTTCGTAGTCGTAATTCAAGTCGTTATCAATTTCTTCGTTTCTTCTGTAGGAAGATACATTGTAATCTTCTTTGGAAAATCCGTTGTTGTCTAATTTTTCCGACGCTCTTGCAGCGTCCTCATTGCTTGGGAACATTCCCACTACTGTATAAGCCATGATTTAAATTTTTAAAATTAATATTGTGATGTTATGTTTAGCATTGTTGCAAATAATATGACAAAAACACCCTGAAATTCAGGTTTATATAAAGTTTAACCTCGTGTTAAAAGATGTATGAAGAATAATTTTATTCAGAAATTAATACGGCATGAATTAAGTTCGTTCTTGATTCGTTCCTGATGAATTTTATTGAGTGAATTTTATGAAAATCTGATAAAAAATTAACTTAGAATAATCCGAAGAAAGTTAATGAAACGATGTTGTGAAATATTATAAAAGGATTTGTTGCGTAACACGCTGACTTTTTGTATTTTTGCACCACTTTTTTGCGGACAGATCTAGAAAAGTAAAACATTAACAATTAACATCTTCCGAATTTTGAGTCCGCGCAAAACAGATCGCTCGAAACCGGAATACAAATTTTAAATTATGTCTGATATTAAAGACGAGGTTCTAATGAACCAAAACGTAGCACCTGAACAATTCGACTGGGATTCTTTCGAGTCCGGTCTTGATGCTGATGCAAGAAAAGAAAAATCTGATCTGGAAGAAATCTACAAAGGATCTCTTACTGATCTTGAAGACAACGATGTACTTATCGGGAAAGTTGTAAGACTTACTGACAAAGAAGCTATCGTAGACATCAACTTCAAGTCTGAAGGTGTAATTTCTCTAAACGAATTCCGTTACAACCAAGGCCTTCAAGTAGGTGATGAGGTTGAAGTAATGGTTGACAGAAGAGAAGACAAATCCGGACAGCTTCAGCTTTCTCACAAAAAAGCAAGAACGCTTAAAGCTTGGGATAAAGTAAACGAACTTCATGAAACTGGTGAAGTAGTAAACGGTTACGTAAAATCGAGAACAAAAGGAGGTATGATTGTAGACGTACACGGTATCGAAGCTTTCCTTCCAGGTTCTCAAATCGATGTGAAGCCAATTAAAGATTACGATCAGTACGTTGGAAAAACAATGGAATTCAAAGTGGTTAAAATCAATCCTGAGTTCAAGAACGTTGTCGTTTCTCACAAAGCACTTATCGAAGCAGACATCGAAGATCAGAAAAAAGAAATCATCGCGCAACTTGAAAAAGGACAGGTTCTTGAAGGTACAGTTAAAAACATTACTTCTTACGGTGTATTTGTTGACCTTGGAGGTGTTGACGGACTTATCCACATTACAGACCTATCTTGGAGCAGAGTTAATCACCCATCTGAAGTTCTTGAAGATGGACAGACAGTTAAAGTGGTTATCCTAGATTTCGACGATGAGAAAACAAGAATTCAACTTGGTATGAAGCAATTGGAAGCTCATCCTTGGGATGCACTTTCTGCTGACATGAAAGTTGGTGATAAAGTAACAGGAAAAGTGGTTGTACTTGCAGACTATGGTGCATTTGTAGAAATTGCTCCAGGTGTTGAAGGTCTTATCCACGTTTCCGAAATGTCTTGGAGCACTCACTTGAGAAGCGCCGGAGATTTCGTAAAAGTTGGTGACGAAGTAGAAGCTGAAGTTCTAACTCTTGACAGAGAAGACAGAAAGATTTCTCTTGGTATGAAGCAACTTTCTAAAGATCCATGGGAAAATATCGAACAGAAATATCCTGTAGGTTCTCAGCACAAAGGAACAGTGAGAAACTTCACAAACTTTGGTGTATTCGTAGAGCTTGAAGAAGGTATTGATGGTCTTATTTACATCTCAGATCTTTCTTGGACTAAGAAAATCAAGCATCCATCAGAATTTTGTAACGTGGGAGATCAACTTGATGTTGTAGTTCTTGAGCTGGATACAGCTGCAAGAAGACTTTCTCTAGGTCACAAGCAACTTCAGGAAAATCCTTGGGATAAATTCGAAACTAAATACGCAGAAGGAACTGTACACAACGGTAAAGCAACTGATGTTTTTGACAAAGGAGCTCAGGTTCAGTTCGAAGATGCAGAAGTAGAAGCTTTCTGCCCTGCAAGACTTTTGGAGAAGGAAGACGGATCCAAAATCAAGAAAGGAGAAGAAGCTGAATTCAAAGTGATCGAATTCAACAAAGAATTCAAAAGAGTAGTAGTTTCTCACACTGGAATCTTCAGAGAAGAGGAAAGAAAAAACACAAGAGAAGCGGCTTCAAAACCTGCAGTAACTTCAGGTGAAGAGAAAACAACTCTTGGAGATATCGATGCTTTGGCAGAATTGAAAAAGAAAATGGAAGGTAACTAATCCTCACATTTTTTCTTCATAATAATAAACACCTCAATATTTGAGGTGTTTTTTTTGTTGATTATACATTTCAAACCTCCGAATTTTAGTATATTCGGAGCGAAATAATCAAATTAATATGAAGAACAGAAATTTACCTCTTAAAATCGCGGCAGCTTTTCTGATGTTCTCTTTCGGGAACGTCTCTGCACAAGATTTTAAAACGGTTATCAAAAACCATATGGCTGTAAAAAGCAACATTCTGAAGCAAGATCTTAGAGATTTTGAAATCATCAATGAAGATTTTTCGAGATCCATGAGTTCGGATGTCGTAAAAGTGCAGCAGTCTTACAAAGGAATTCCGATTTACAATTCGGTAGCAACAGCATTAATTAAAGATGCAGAAGTGAATTATTTTACCGATAACTTCACGAAAAACTACACTAAAGCGACAGATCCGGCTGCAGCGTCTTCCAAGCAGTCCATTTTCAGCACTACATTGCAGAACATGGGTCTTCAGGACAATGCGTACAAATTGGTTGGGATGAAAGAGGAAATCGGCGAAAATGAAAACGGAGTAAGAAGCCGTCTTATTTATTACGCAACTGATTCGCACGACCTGAGACTTTGCTACGAATATATTTTTGAAGAAAAAGGATCGTCCAACTATTGGGATGTTTTGGCTGATGCACAGACAGGTGAAATTTTGGTGAAGGAAAATCTTACGCTTTCATGCAGCTTCAATCATGATGCGTACAGCCATGACTATTCGGAGCATATTCCGGACGGATTTGATAAGTTTGAAGACAAAACTACTTTCGCAGATGCACCGGCTGCAGCTTTAGCACCGGACAATGCAAGTTACCGTGTTTTCGCACTGCCAATTGAAAGTCCAATCCACGGGAGCAGAACTATGGAAACAAATCCGTGGGTTACAGATGCTTCACCTGATGGATGGCATCGTGTAGCAAGTAACTCGCCTCAGGTTTACACAACGACAAGAGGAAACAATGTACACGCTTACGAAGATATTCAGGACAATAACACTCCGGGAGATTCTCCTGATGGTGGTTCATCCCGAGTATTCGACTATTCTTTTGTGCCGAACCAGACTACTGCGAATCTAAATGCGGCAACAACCAATCTATTCTACGTTAACAATAAAATCCATGATATTTTCTATCGCTTAGGTTTCACGGAAACTGCAAGAAATTTCCAGGCCTGGAATTATGGTAAAGGAGGTGTTCAGGGAGATTATGTAATGGCTGAATCGCAAGACGGTGGCGGAACGAATAACGCAAATTTCGCGACTCCGTCGGATGGTTCAAGACCAAGAATGCAGATGTATCTTTGGACTCCGGATATTATTGAAAGAGTTTATTACAACTCGCCTGCAGAAGCTGTTGGCAGAAAGGTACGTAATTATATTTCGACAACTTTCGGTCCGGAACTTACACCAACCGGTGTTACGGCGGATGTAATGCTTTCTCCGGTTTTGGATGCATGTACAGCGCTTCCGGAAAATTCACTTGCAGGTAAAATCGGGCTGATTGCAAGAGGCGACTGCGAGTTTCAGTTGAAAGTTCATAATGCACAGATTGCAGGTGCAGTAGGTGCTATTATTTACAATCTTCCAAATTCTTCAGCTACTTCTGGGATGGCAGGAACCAATCCGGCCATTACAATTCCATCTGTTCTAATAGAAAGTTCTGAAGGGATTTATATGACAAACCTGCTTCAGCAAGGAAATGTAAATATTACACTAAAATACGATCCGGATTTACAGCCAATTAAAGACGGAAGTTTCGATAACGGAATTATCGTACACGAATATGGTCACGGTATTTCTAACAGGAATACAGGAAACGGATACGGATGTCTTTCTTCATCTCAGTCTAAAGAACAGATGGGTGAAGGTTGGTCAGATTTCTTTGCTTTATTGTTGACGAACAGACCGGGAGATAATGCTTCAGTTCCAAGAGGAATCGGAACTTTTGCGGTTTCTCAGGAAATTACAGGTGGCGGAATCAGACCTGCAAGATACAGCCCGGATTTCTCTGTAAATCCATACACATACGGCGAAACAAACGGAATGGAATATACCAATACTCTTGGTCAGGTTGTTCCGCATGTACATTCAATCGGATTTGTATGGGCAACTATGCTTTGGGATCTTCACTGGAAGTATGTTGAAAAATACGGTTATTCTGCAGATGTTATGGCAAATTCAACTAATGGTAGTACAAGAGTTCTTCAGTTGGTGACAGATGGTTTGAAACTTCAGCCTTGTTCTCCAACTTTCATAGACGGACGTGATGCGATTTTGGCAGCGGATCAGAATACTACAGGAGGAGCCGATAAATGTATGATTTGGGAAACTTTTGCTAAGAGAGGTTTAGGGGTTAATGCTTCTGCAGGATCCAAAACTAATATCAATGATCAGGTTGAAGATTTCTCCGTTCCGGAGGAATGTGCGCTTGCAGCTTCTGATGTTTCGGCAGGTAAAGCAATCAGCATTTATCCAAACCCAGCTAAGAACGAATTCTTCCTGAAATCTGCACACAATGTTATGGGCAAAGTAACGGTTGATATTTTCGATGCTTCAGGTAAAATGGTTTCTAGCCAGAGAATTGCTGCTACCGATGCTATAAATACTCAAAAACTTACCAACGGTATTTATATCGTAAAAGTTGCGGGTATCGGAATCAACTATTCTACAAAACTGATGATCAAGAAGTAATTTTTTAATTCATAAATTTAAACCGTCCTGTTTTTCAGGGCGGTTTTTTATTTTTCCGGAATGAATAAGAAAGATGCTTTTCTACAGTTTTGTGTATACGTAAAGAATTTACCTTACCGCAGAAATATTGACAGAAATAATATTTTTTGTCCACTGAACGAACGCAGAGGAACTTGCAATACAAAGCATGCACTTTTGAAGTTTGTCGCTGATGAAAGTGGCATAGAAAATGTCAAGTTAGTGTTGGGCGTGTTTTCAATGAACGCCGTAAATACGCCAAAAATAGCAGCTGTCCTGAAATATTATCAACTGAGTTAAATTCCCGAAGTCCACAATTACTTGAAAATTGACAGTGAAATTTATGATTTTACAAGAAGAGGCTCAAGACCGGAAAATTTTGTTGGTGACCTTCTTACGGAAATTGAGGTTTCGCCGTTACAGCTCAACGATTTTAAAGTGCAGTATCATCAAAAATATTTGGAGGAGTATTTGAAAGAGAAAAACGAAATTCCTTATTCCTTAGTGGAATTTTGGCAGATTCGAGAGGAATGTATAGCCGCATTACAGAAATAAAAATCCCGGTGAAATTTCACCGGGATTTTCTTATGTTGCTGGTCTAAATTACTTCTTGAAAGGAGCATCTTTAATTCTCGCTTTCTTACCTCTAAGGTTTCTGAAGTAGTAAATTCTCGCTCTTCTAACTTTACCTCTTCTGTCAACTTCAATCTTCTGCAAAGCAGGCATGTTGATTGGGAAAACTCTCTCTACACCTACATCACCACTCATTTTTCTGATGGTGAAAGTTTTTGTAGCACCAGTTCCTCTAAGCTGAATTACGGTACCTTTAAAGAACTGAGTTCTTGTTTTCTGACCTTCTTTAATTTCGTAATACACAGTGATGTTATCACCGGCTTTGAATTCTGGGAATTCTTTCTTAGCAATGTACTTTTCCTGTACGTACTTTAATAAATCCATTATTAATAAAAAAATTGTTTGGGCTAAACAACATTCACGTCTTTCGTCAGAGGTTGATTAACAGGTTGCAAAAGTAAAACTTTTTTTACTCACAGCCAATACTTTAGTTGAAATTTTTGCTAATTAGACTTAATATTCTACTGAAATTACTTCAGTTCTGCAATTTTTTTCTGAGAAAATTTTACTCTATTTTTACAGAACTGTTTGGATGCAAATCTGCATACAACAACCTTCACCTCCAATTTATACAGAATGTACCTGATTTTTGATACTGAAACTACCGGATTACCCAAGAATGAAAAAGCTCCGCTGACAGATGCTGACAACTGGCCAAGAATGGTACAACTTGCTTGGCAACTGCATGATGAAAATGGAAATCTAATTGATAATCAGGATTATATAATTAAACCTGAAGGGTATGATATTCCCTACAATGTTGCAAGAATACACGGTATAACCACAGATCTTGCTATACAGGAAGGTCATGATTTGGAATTTGTGCTGAACGAATTCAATAAGGTACTGGAGAAAGCAAAATTTGGAGTAGGACAGAATGTCGATTTTGATTACAATATTATCCGTGCTGAATATTACCGGAAAAATATTGAAACATCGTTAATGGATCTTCCAAAGGCTGATACAATGATTTTTGGAACCGATTTTTGTCAGCTTCCGGGAAGAGGAGGTCGTTACAAAGCACCTAAACTGGAAGAACTTTACGAAAAACTGTACGGTCACAAATTTGATGAAGCTCACAATGCTGCTGCAGACGTAAATGCTACAGCTCAGGTTTTTTTCGAAATGATGAGGATTGGTGTCATCAATGCATCAGATTTAGGAGTTGATGAGACCATTATTCAAAATTTCAAAAACCGTAATCCGGATCCAATAAAACCGTTTGCTATAATCATTCGCAGACAGGTTGAAACCTTCAAAAAGAAAAAAACTGTTGATTTTGGCGACACTCCTGAAATTGAAATCGGCGATTATTTTAATTTCCATAACCACAGTATTTATTCCTCGTTACAGTCTTCGACAAGTTTGAGCGATTTGTTGAAAAAGGCCGTAAACAATAAGTTTCCGGCGGTTGGCTTGGTTGATTTGGGGAATTTAATGGGAGCGTTCAAGTTTGTTGCAGAAGTTGAAAAGTGGAATTCGGAATGCGAAAAATTCAACTCCACTTACGAAGACCAGAAAGACCTGGAAAGAAATGAAGCAGAGGAGAAAGAATTTCAGGCAAACAAGCAAAAGTATCTCGATCAAAACTGTGGTATTATCCCGGTTTTAGGTTGCGAATTTTATATTTCCGACCGGCCGGAACAAAAACAGTTCACGAAAGACGATCCGGACCGCAGAACTCATGTAGTGCTGCTTGCGAAAAATTTCAACGGATATAAAAACCTCGCAAAGCTCTCAAGTTTGGGTTATGTTAACGGATTTTATTTTGGTGTTCCGAGGATTTCCCGCGAGATGATTGCTGGATATAAAGAAGATTTAATTGCCTTAACAGCCGGAATTTCGGGTGATATTCCAAACACAGTTCTGGAGTTTGGAGAGAAAAAAGGGGAAGAACTTTTCCGTTGGTGGAAAGATACTTTTCAGGATGATTTCTACGTGCAGATTCAGAACCATGATGTAGAGGAAGAATATTATGTTAATGAAGTTTTGCTAAAGTTTGCCGATCAGTACAATGTAAAAATCCTTGCACAGAATGAAACGTACTACACCGAAAAATCGGATGCCAATATTCAGGATATTCTGTTCTGCATAAAAGACGGAGAGAAACTCTCATCACCTGTCGGAAAAGGTTTTGGGAAAAGACGTGGCCTTCCGTCGCAGGAATTTTATATGAAGGATACCGAAGATTTAAAAGCCGCCTTTCGGGATTATCCGGACGCTTTCGAAGCGTATTCAGAGTTTCTTGCCAAGTTCGAGCCTTACAGTTTGGCCAGAAAAGTTCTTCTCCCGGAATTTGCGATTCCTGAAGAATTTCAGAGTGAAGAAGATAAGCTGGATGGAGGAAAACGTGGCGAAAATGCTTACTTGAGACATTTAACTTACGAAGGCGCGAGAAAAAAATATAAGGAAATTACGCCAGAAATTGCCGAAAGACTGGATTTCGAACTTGAAGTTATAGCCAACACGGGATATCCCGGATATTTCCTGATTGTTCAGGATTTTTGTAACGAAGCCCGAAAAATGGATGTTTGGGTGGGTCCGGGAAGAGGTTCCGCGGCAGGTTCCGCTGTTGCTTACTGTACGGGAATTACTAATGTTGACCCGATTGAGTATGATCTCCTTTTTGAGAGATTTTTAAATCCGGAACGTATTTCCATGCCCGATATCGATATCGATTTTGATGACGAAGGTCGAGATAAAATCATCAAATGGGTAGTTGAAAAGTATGGAAAATCCAACGTTGCCCAGATCATCACTTACTCCGTTCTGGGAGGGAAGTCTGCGATTAAAGATGCGGGACGGGTTTTGGATCTTTCTATTCCGGAAACCAATAACATCGCAAAACTGATTCCGTCCTCACCGGGAATGAATATTGCCAAAGCATTTGCAAAGTATAATAAGCTCTCACCAGAAGACAAAATGCTAGCGGACGAAATGAAAGCTATTCTTGGAAATGAGGAGGATGCGCGCTTTCCTGTTTTGGATTCTGCAAGAAAAATGGAAGGCGCAATTAGAAATACGGGAATCCATGCTTGTGGTGTCATCATTACGCCGGAAGATATTTCCAATTTGGTTCCTATCACCACCGCGGCGAAGGATGCAGATATTTTGGTTTCGCAATTTGATAACTCCGTTGCTGAAAATGCGGGTTTGCTGAAAATGGATTTCCTTGGTTTAAGAACACTCACTATTATTAAGGATGCGATTAAACTTGTGAAAGACCGCCATGGAATTGAGATTAATCCGGATGATATTCCTCTGACTGATGAAAAAACCTACCAACTTTTTCAGGAAGGCCGCACCATCGGAATTTTTCAATACGAAAGTCCGGGAATGCAGAAATACATGCGTGAATTGAAACCTACGGTTTTTGCCGATCTTATCGCTATGAATGCGCTTTACAGACCTGGTCCGATCAAATACATCCCGAACTTTATCAACAGAAAGCACGGCATTGAAGAAATAGTATACGACTTGCCGGAAAACGAAGAATATCTTGCGGAAACTTATGGTATTACGGTGTATCAAGAGCAGGTAATGCTGCTTTCTCAGAAACTCGCCAACTTTACAAAAGGTGAAGCCGATACCTTGAGAAAAGCCATGGGTAAAAAGCAGAAATTGGTTTTGGATAAGATGTATCCGAAATTTATTGAAGGCGGAAAATCCAACAATTTAGACGAAACCAAGCTTAATAAAATCTGGAAAGACTGGGAAGCTTTTGCGGAGTATGCATTCAACAAATCTCACTCCACTTGTTATGCGCTCATCGCCTATCATACTGCATACTTAAAAGCCAATTATCCTGCGGAATATATGGCAAGTGTGATGAGTAACAACATCAACAACACCAAGCAGATTACCATGTTTATGGAAGACTGTAAAGCAATGGGAGTGGATGTTTTGGGACCGGATGTAAACGAAAGTCAGTATGAATTTTCCGTAAATGAAAAAGGACAAATCCGTTTCGGTTTAGGAGCCATTAAAGGCATTGGCGAAGCGCCAAGTGAAGCAATTGTTGAGGTGAGAAAAAATGGAAAATTCAAGAATGTTTATGATTTCTTTGAAAGAATTCCAAGTGGACAAATCAACAAAAGGGTAGTGGAAAGTTTGGTAATTGCTGGAGCATTCGACGAAATCGACACTTATCACCGTGCACAATACTTTGACATCGATACAGCCGGAAAAACTAATATTGAGAAACTTTTACGGTACGGACAAAGCTTTCAGGACAATAAGAACGAAGTTGAAAATTCGCTGTTTGCCGATTTTGCCGATGAGGTGAGAATTGAACCTCCAAAAATCCTTCCGGCACCGGAATGGCAAAACATGCACATGCTGAACAAAGAGAAGGAAATCATCGGTTTCTATCTTTCTGCGCATCCGTTGGATGAGTTTAAGTATCAGTATCAGTTCATTCAGGGTGCTCTTTCAAAAAAAGAAATTTTGGAAGGTAATAACGAGGAAGAACTTCCGGTTGAAAAAATTGTTGCTCCAATTGAAGCCGATGACGATACTGAAACTGACACCGATACTGAAATTGTGGATGTAATGGTGGAAATGGGTGAAGACGGTGAAATCATCGAGGAAGAACCTGTGAAAAATGTACAGGCACGTGGTAATTTCAACTTTCTGAATCTTGACGAGATTGCCGCTTTTCAAGAGAAAAACTTCGGATCAGAACAGATAAAACTTTTTGAAGAATTGAAAGATTACAAAGAAAAACTTCGTTATAATGAAGCAGCAAAAGAATTTATGGTTGCCGGACTGATTACCGAGTATACGGTGACCGACTCAAGAAACAGTGGCGAGAAAACTGCGTATGTTACAGTGGAGGATTATTCCGGAAGTTACCGTTTTCGTTTAGGAGACCGCGATTATTTGCGCCTTCGCGACAAACTGGATGTTCAGCGATTTGTGATCTTGAAAATTAAATTCTCTATAAGCGGAAGTAAAAAAGATAAAGCAGGAAACTTGCTGAGTGAAGGCAGGGTTTATCTAAACGTTACCGACGTGATTGAGCTTAAAGAAGCGTTCGAACGGTTTGCGAAAAGCATGACAGTTGTGATGAACGTGAAGGATTTAAGAAGGGAAGATATAGAATTTTTCCGAAATTATTTCGACAGTAAAGACGGTAGCCAAAAATTGAGTTTCTTCATCAAAAATCCGGATGACAATTCACACATTGAGCTTTTCACTTTGCAAAGTCACATCACAATTGACAGCGATTTAATGGCAGTCTTGAATGAGAGTAGGAAGTACACTATGTTTCTGAATTAATTACGTTTTTCTGTTATATTTTTAGTAATTGTTTAAGCAGAATAGTAATTTATAGAAAATTATATATCCAGTTTCATGGAATTGTTATAAATTAGCAATAACTAATAACAACTACATGAAAGGTCAAATACTCATTTTTGATGAGCATCGTTTGTATCTGGATGTTTTCACCAAGTTTCTGGAAAACGATGCTGTTTTAAGCAAATTCAAATTCAGCGGAATTACTGATTCTGCATTTTTTTCTGGTGCAGATCCTACAAAAATTGACTTAATTGTTCTAAATCTTTGCGGCGTAATGGCTACTGAGATTAAGAGTATTCTGCAGGAAATGAAGGCTAAAAATGATGAGATAAAAATCGTTATTATCTCAAAAACTGCGGATGTCCGTGCTATGAAAAAGTGCTACGAAGCCGGAGTAAAAAGCTTCTTGGGAAAGGATACCGGGACCGATGAATGTCTTTTTGCTATTAAACAGGTTTTGGCCGGGAAAGTATATATAACCGAAGAGGTGAAGAAGATTTTCCTTGAAAGTTTATATCAAACAGAAACCGATAATGCCAAGAAGAATTTTTTTAGCGAAGAACTTACAACCCGAGAATTGGAGGTCTTGCGATTGCTTTGTGAAGGACTTAGAACCCGCGAAATTGCAGAAACCCTTTTCATTAGCTCGCATACAGTTGATACTCACAAAAGAAATATTATGATGAAGTACGGTGTGAATAATATTTCGAAACTGGTTAAATACTCTATCGAAAACCGAATTGTTTAATTCTGCCCATGTTAGTGAAACGCATCCGAAAGGGTGCGTTTTTTTGTTAAAAAAAAGGTTGAGGAAAATTAATTCCTCAACCACCCCTTGAAAACATCACTCCCAATCCGGCATTTCTGCATCCGGAAACAGAGGTGTCCTTTCACTGTCCTGCAAAATAATTTTGTGGACAGATTTTTGTGATATGCCGTCGTTCGAGGTATGTGTAAATATAACTTCGGCATTATTAGGAGAAAATCTTGGATCAAGATCATTGTATCCGTTTGGTTTTTCACTTTCTATAGATATATCACGAACTTCATCCGTCGTAAGATTTACGATAAACAAATGGCTGTCGAGCTGTCTGTAATTATCTTCCTGATGTCCAGAAATATCTCGGCTATAGAGTAAAAGGTTTCCGTCAACTGAAAAATTCAGTCCGCCTGCAGCCCCCGGCATATTTTCAAGGACGGTTTTTACAGTATTTCCCAACATATCAATAATGTAAATTTTTACATTATAGCCATTAGCGTCGTTAGTTTTTAATGCAATTTTACTTCCGTCGTAACTCCAGTCACATTCTGCGATAAAGCTTCCATCCGGCGTTGTGTAGATATTTTCCAATCCGCTGCCGTCCTTGTTTATTCGGTAAAGTTTATTGTAGTTAGCGTAAAGAAAGTCTTTTCCGTTTGTGCTCCAGGAAAAATCTGTCTCTACATTATTAAATCCGCCCAACGGAATTGCAGTTACCTGAAATTCTGAAGATCCGTCCGGTTTTATAGTAAAAATGTGAGTATTTCCGCCAACATTTCTGAGAAAAGCAATTAGGTTGGCGTTTTGATTCATTCTCGGTCTGTAACTGTCGTATGCCAATGAAGTGAGTTCGAAGTATGTGTTTGCTTCATTTGCAGAAACAATGTAATATTTACCATTCAGTTTTCGGACGTAATGGAATCTATTATTAGGGGTTTCTGAAGTTTTAAATCTGAAAACCTCACTGTTAACTGCCGGATTTATTCCATCGGAAACGCTGATTTGCCAATAATATGTTACACCAAATTTAAGGTCGTTGAGAGTATAAGTCGTTTCTGTAAGCTCATTCACTTCAATGATGATTTCATCCAAATCGTTCTTCACAGTGAGTTTACAGGTGAGAATATCCAGTGAATCCGGATCTGTGCTGCTCCAGCTCAGCTGTACCGAAAGTGGCTGCTCTGTAGAATTATCTGTCGGACTAATCAGTTCAGGAACAGAAGGTGGCGAGTTCAATGAGTTATCATCCATCAACTCAAAAACCACGGATACAATCTGATCTTTATTTTTAATGTTAATTCCTTGGAATGCAGTAAGATAACCGCTCATTTCAGCACGAAGTGAGTAGTCTCCAACTGGAATGTTTGCAATTTCAAAAGATCCGTCCTCTTTTGTAAAAACAGTTTCTGTGGAGGGATTTGTGAAAATTTTCACGTTTTTTAGAGGCTGGTTAGTGCCTTTTTTCACCACTACACCTTTAAGTGTTCCCGTTTGAACCTGATCAACAAGATCTTCGCTGCAGGACAGCATGCATAATGCCATGCTGAAGATTGATATAATATATAGTAATGATTTCATGATTTTAATTTTTGTTTCCACTTCCTAAGTATAGATTGATGCCCAACCCGAACCGAACACCATGGTCTTTTCTTTTACCGTTAACAAAACCGTCCCAGTTGTCTGTAAAACCGAGATCGTATTGCGTAACTGCGCGCAGCCCAATATTTTTGCCTGCTAAATATTCCACGCCACCACCGATTTGCGATTTGTAATCTGTAGAATTTTTTAGAATTACTGTTCCTAATCCTGCATAAACAAAAGGTGTGAATTTGTACTTGGCAAGCGGCAAATACTCGAGGTTAATCTCGGTCATCAACGCAGATTCATTTAGGACTTCAGTGTTTTCGAAATTGACCAAGTTGACGTTCAGTTCAAGATTGAAGTTTTCAACTGGGAAGTATTTGAAACCAACTTTGCCTGCCAAATTGGTCTGTGCTCCGGTGTAATCTCCTTTGATTTTGAACATTTCTGCATATCCAATGAAAGAAAACTTACTGCGGTTTTGCTCCGGAAATTTATTTCCAATGATTCTTGTGTTGTTGGTAATTTCTTCCTCTTTGTGATTTGCAATCAGTTGTTTAAAATCATCCGGAGATTTTTGTTTATTAGCCCAAAGATTATCACGAACACCTTCAATAATCAATGAGTGAACAGCTTTCTCTATGGCTTCAGTTACGGCAAGTTGTACCGGTTCATTTTGAGTAATTCCGATTTCTGTTTCTAAAAGACGTTCGGCATCAATAAATCTGAAAAAGTTACCGTTCACACTTGTGGAAAGAAGAGTTTTGGAGGTGTAGACGGTCTTTAGGATTTCACCAGTCGAGGTGGAAACGGCACGCAGATAAACTGTAATTCTGTCCTGCCTGTATTGTGCGCCTGCTCCCAAACCAAAATATCTTGCTCCAATTCCGCCGGTCATTACGTTCGTATCGTAAGAAATAACACCACCTTCCAAAATGATTCCTGCAAAAAGTAAAGGTGGAAGAGAAGATGGGTCGTTTTCTCCGGTGTATTCTTTTCGGGTACTTCTGATGATTTGTCTTTCGTTCATCAGGTTGCCGATATTTTCTCGTTCAATAGCTGTGAACCATCGGCTGTCTTCCAGTGCTTTTAGTAAAATCGTTGTGGTTCCCTGTGGAATTGCGGTGCTCCAACTGGCTCCGTTTTCCACCGCTTTGTACTGTCCGGTTTGGTCACGGAATTTATAAACTCCGACAACTATTTTTTCCTTTGGAGGAGGCAAGGTCTTTATTTCGGAAGTGTAAGGAGTCACTTCTCCGAGCGTGGATTTTTCTCCGTTCGCCGGTAAATTGAATAAAGTGCAACTTTGCGGTATCAGCAAAAGAGCAAGTGCAGTTAGTAAATAATATGTTTTCATGGGGGAGGGATTTTTTTAGCCGGGTATTAGAATTTCTGACTGTTCACCCGTGTCGGTATTCAGGATACTGATGAGAAGACCTTGGCCGGTTTCAATTACTTCCAGATACATTGATCCGAAAATGTAGGTTCCCGGCTGCAAGTCACCTTCACCAAACTGATTGCCGAAAAGTTTTTGTGAAAGCTGACTAAGCATTTGCCTGTTGAGGTTTTCTGTGAAGCTATTCAGTGAGTTCAGATCACGAAGGCTGTTTAGTCTGTTGTCGCTATTATCGAACTGGTTTTGTGATGTGGCAGAACTTAAAAGCCACTGGTAATTAAATGTATCTCCGCCAAAAGCCGGATTTATCGGTTTATAAACCAACTGTTGCGCAGAAACATAGCTGCAGCAGAATGCAGCAATTAAGATTAATGTTGTTTTCATGTGGGTTAGTATTTAAAATCTCTGTTGCGAAGGCTGTTTCTTTTCTGCATTTCCTGCAGTATAGATAAAGACTTGTTGGCTTCACCTTCTAAAAATTCTTCATCCGGCTTAGCCATAAATGCGTACACCACCTGGTCGTCCTGTGAAATCATAATTCTGGAGCTCCGTCCAAATGCAGGAACTTCGGAAATTGTAATAGTGCCTTCAAATTTGGTGGTAAACTGATTGTATTTTCTGAAAAAAGCATGGTAGAAAATCTGTCCCAATCTGGTTTTAGTGTCATCTATTGTTAATCCGGGAGGTTCGATGCTGGTTTCCGGAATATAGGTGGCAGTTTTTTCAAAATTGGTCAGGTTGATCTGTAGGCTGTCTTTAGAAACCAACCGATCTGTTTCGTTATCCTTAATCAGCAGAAACACTTTTAGCGCATCTTTTTCGGTAATTCGAATAGAAGATTGGGCAAGCTGTTTATTTTCATCCGGACTTAAAGTAAATTTTCCACTTTGCTTATTGCTGGAAGTACCTGAAGCACCTTGTTTTAAAGTAATTAGGATATAGTTCAGATCCTGGAATACTTTTGTATTGTTGTTTGCAACGGCTTTAATGTTTAGAAATTCGCCGTTTCGGTCTGTTAAGATTTTACTTTCCACCATTTGTTCAGATTGAGCAAACATGGATGTAGAAAAAAAGACCAGAGACAGAATGATGATGAGAGTTTTCATTTTCAAGGGGGGATTAATGGTTTCTCATGATGATCGTGGTGTCATTTGCATTGATATTCATTATCATTCCATACGAAATACTGTTGCTTCCTTGGATATCAATGTTGTTGCCGGATCCGTTTATTCTGATTTCTGCATTGGTTGGGTAGAGATTTGGGTTAGTGAGTAAGGTAGAATTCTGATCGCCTATTTGTGTGATACTTAGAAACTCATTACTTCTGTCCAAAACTTCTACTAAATTGTTGTTGCCATACTGCTGAATATGAGTTACAGATGATGAACTGGTTTGTGATGTAGCTACATTCTGTAAATACTGTAAAACGTTTTCGCTGCTTACGTCCTCAAAGGAAATCTGTTGGCTGTGTACTTGTGCGGAAAAGAGAAAAAACAGAATTAAAAAAAATACTGTTTTCATTACTCAGAATTAAAAGTGCTGTAGGAGATAATTCCCCTACAGCATCTTAAAAAATTACTAGTTGCTTTGAGTAATAATCATAGTGTTAGATACTCCCACTTGAGTTCCTACATGTACATGATCTGTACCGATTTGCCAAACATCTGAGTAGTTATCAATGCCAATTTGTGTGTCAAGAGCGAAATTTCTGTCTCCCCATTGGTATTGTACCAATCCATTATCAACACCTAATTGTACACCTAAAGTTGTATTGTCATTACCCATTTGATGAGAATCTGCCCAGTTTCCGTCTCCGAGTTGAGTGTGATTTGCATAGTTGCTGTCTCCCTCCTGAAGCTGATGGATTGTGTTTTCGGAACCTATTTGCAGCGCGGTAGCCATGTTATCATTTCCATATTGCTCTTGGCCAGCAACATTCAATGCGCCAAATTGTTCTGCTTGAGCGCTGTTTCCATCGCCAATTTGTATTTGGTCTATTTCATTAAGCATGCCGAACTGTCCTGCGTAGGCATCATTACCGTTACCCTGTTGGTATTGATCAGTGTCGTTTCCTAATCCATCCTGTTCAGTCTGTGCAGAGTTATCATTTCCCCACTGTTCAGTTCTGTTAAGGTTTAATGCTCCTACTTGGTCAACATCAATAGAGTTACGGTCTCCAACACTTAAACCAAAATTTACATTAGCTACACCGGTTTGGTCAATGTCGGCATCATTATCATTTCCGATTTGTGTTAAAGAGTTTACATTAATTGCTCCTGTTTGATCAACTGTAGCATAGTTTCCTGTTCCCAGCTGTGTCGTTACGTCTAAGTTTGCCTGAGCAAAACCTAAGCTAACTGTCATAAGTGCGAATGCACTTGCAAATAATTTTTTCATGGTAATAAAAGTTTTAATTGGTTAGTGGTACAAATGTAAAGTGGTTATTGGCTCAAAACATCCCTAAAAAAACTGAATTGTAAAAAATCAATAAAAACTATGAGAAGAAGGGTGTATTAACCTTAGTGGATTTTTTTTTGGTTCACTTTCACCTGAGTGAATATGGCTTTATTTGGTATTCGAATTTCCATTATCGTCTGGTTTGTATACCTATCTAAGAGTTTCTTTCTATTTACCCCGTTTTTTCGCAACAAGTACTTGGTTTCATAACACATTGATGTGCAATATGTTGATTGGTATTTTTGATTTGTCCACCCCTTTGTCCACCCCTAATTTACTTATGCCCTGCATTTATTTTTTCAAATTTGGTTGGACTAAAAATTATTATCTATAAAACAAAAATTACTTGCGTTCGCATTGGCGTTCTTATGCTGCTGGTCTTACGCACAAACGGTTCGCTATGTAAAACAGGGCGGTACCGGAAATGGAAGTTCCTGGAGTTCTGCTTCGGGCGACATCCAGGCAATGATCAATGCATCTTCTGTAGGAGATGAAGTTAGGGTAGCCGCCGGCACCTATAAACCCAACAGGCTAATGACCAATACCGGAACAGTCTATACCGGTACCAATGCCGCTGAACTGAGAAGAAGATCTTTTGTATTAAAAGCAGGTGTCCTGCTGAAAGGCGGATATCCTGCAAACGCAGCCACCGGCAATGAAAACTGGAGGCCACTGGAAAACAAAACGATTCTGAGCGGCGATTTCGGCAACAATGACAACTTCAATGCAACCACTTTAATAACCACCAATAATGGTGAAAATGCCATATCTGTTGTGGGGATTTCCGGAAGTGCCAATCAACATTTTAGCATGGAGGGATTTCACATCACAGGTGGTAATGCAAATACTCCTGGCTCAGCAACCGTAAACGGCAATACGCTTTTTACTGATGACGGGGCGGCGTCAGCATTACCGGTAGTGGCATGAATGCAACAACTCCAGGCATTGCAAATCTGGATCACCCTACCGTAAGCATTAAGAGTTGCGTGTTTTACAGGAACAGTGCAACAAGAGTTGCTGCAATCCGAGCAAGATCAAGAGCAGTACTGACAGCCGAGAACAACCTTTTTTATGAAAACAGGGCTTCTTTGGGAGGCGCCATTGCCGCCAACCAGTATCACACATACATTAATCGTAATACTTTTTATAAGAATGCTGCTACCAGTGCAGGCGGTGCAATCTGGGCAGAAAGAATTCCGTCGGTGGACACCAACATCCTACACATTAGTATTCATTCGAACATTTTTGACAATAATCTTCAAGGATCTTCAACAACGGTGGAAGGCGCAAACATGCATCTAACAGGACCAACAACTGATACTTGGTTACGGTATATTTGGTTTGCTGCGAACTGTGTACAAAATGAAGATACTCATTATTCCGCCACTGACGGATCTTCTTCCTTCGGCATTAATTTCGAGGCAGATCCCAAGTTCGTCAATCCTTCTGCCTACGATTTTCGTCTGAAATATCACAGTTCGTTAATTGAATTGTTTGGTGGTAATCCTGGTAATGCAGAGAAGGATCTTGCTGGTAATCCAAGATTTGTGGGTGATGCGGACTTTGGTGCACTCGAATATATCTTGATTCCGAACCAGGATGGGGTCATCCATGTAAGAAAAGGGGGGTCTGGCAATGGTACCGGATCTTCCTGGGACAATGCAGTGGAAGAACTCGCGGCCGTTTTGGAGTATAAAAGTTCGGTTGATGAAGGTAGTGATTCCGGAATTGAAAAGATTTGGATAAGTGCCGGCACCTATAAGCCTCAGTTTGGTTTGGTTGCTCCCCATCCACAGTATCCGAATGATCCCAATCAGAATATCCCCGGCTACGATCCGCAGCATCCTTATGCCACTTTTGAACTTTCAAAAGACATGTAGATTTATGGTGGATTTCCCGCTACTGGCAGCCCTACCTTGAATGAAAGAAACTGGAAAATAAACAAAACTGTTCTTAGCGGCGACTTGAACGACGATGATATGGTTTCCGGATTCGGAAATACGCTTGAATTTTCAAACAGAAGTGATAACTCCCGTCATGTACTATATGCTTATACTGTTCGTGGTTTCGGAGACATTGTGCTGGACGGATTGGTGGTAAAAGGAGGCCATGCAGCAGGTACCGATTATCATCAAAATGCCAGCGGAGGCGGTTTTTTTCTGGTACAAAGCAGTTATCTTAACCATACGCACCCACTTCCTTGACCATAAGAAATACCGTCTTCGAACAGAACTACGCCGTCGGTATGAAGAGTGACTACAGGAGTGGTGGCGGAGCCCTAAATGCCGACGTCGAAGCACAGCAAGGTGGTGTAAACACACTGAATGTGGTCAATACGCTGTTTGTTGACAATATCTCAGGGGGCAATGGTGGTGCCATTGTGCTGCTGGGTATGGGTACAAGTACAGGTAATTCCGAGGCTAATTATATTAATACGACATTTTCAGGAAACAAAGCAGGACAAGCCGGCGGGGGCATGCATGCAAACGTCCTGTCGGCAAAAACTAAGCTTGTCAATTCCATTATCCTCGGTAACAGCGCATCTGCATCCGACAACGGTCTCTCCGGAAGTCTGACGCAGACCTATTCACTTATAGAGGGTAAAACCTCGACTGCGGGCGGAAACATAAGCAGTGCAGGTCAAACCGTAAACAATGTTTTCAAAAGCACAAACCGTTACGACGACGATTTCTTAATGCTTTCAGGAACTTCAATTGCTAAAAATGCAGGTAGTAACCTGGCGTATGATGATGCGGTTCACGGTGCGAAAGACCTTGCTGCTCAGGTGAGAAGAATGGGGAACATCGATCTTGGTGCGTACGAAGAGCAAACCCTTCCACTCAGTCCATCAAACGGCATATTGTATGTGAAAAAAGGAAGCACAGGAAATGGTTCTTTCTGGGCAAACGCTGCGGGTGAAGTGGCCGACGCATTGAAATATGCAAAACAAACCGAGTCATCCTGGACTTCGGCTCAACCGCTTCAAATCTGGGTAGCACAAGGAGTGTACAAACCAATATACAGCCCAAGGAATGAGGCTCATCTTCAGAGTGAAGGCAGAAACAATGCATTCCTGATGGTTAACCATGTGAAGATTTATGGCGGATTCGCTGGTACCGAAACACAGCTGAGCCAAAGAAATTTCACAACCAACGTTACCGTTCTGAGTGGAGATTTCAATGATGATGATACTTTCGTGCAGCAACAGGGATCCTTGCCGGAAATCCAAAATAACACTGAAAATGCCATTCATGTATTGGTTGCTTCAGGTTCTCTAAGCAATGGTGAGCTGGGCGGTTTTACCGTTAAAGGAGGTAATGGTACGGGATCAGCACAAATAATGGTTGGAAATAATCAGGTGTGGAATAATTATGGTGGTGGTATTTTCGTCATTAATTCGTTACCTAAGCTGAAAAACGTAATCTTCAGCCACAATAATGCACAAAACCGCGGCGGCGCTATTCATAATATCAACTCCAACAGTGCGGAATATTCCCATATTCAGTTTATTGAAAATACTGCGGAGTATGGTGGAGCGATGCATATTGAGAATTCTTCGCCAACCGTGAAAGATTCCAAATTTGTTGAAAACAATGGCTACAACAGTGGTGGCGCTGTTTACAATTACAACCAGTCCAGCCCTATTTTCATGGGAGTTACTTTCTCCGGAAACAATGCTGGTAACCAAGGTGGAGGAATGTACAGTACTAATTCGTCGCCGGTTGTAGTGAATTCCATATTCGAAAGAAATGTTGCAATTTACGGTGGAGGGGCCAGCTTTAATGATCAAAGTACAGCAAAATTTGTAAATACCACTTTTTATGATAATACGGTGTACAGTGGTGGCGGTACGCTTGCGAACCATTCTTCTAATGTATACCTTGACAATTCCATCATGTTAAAAAGTCTGGGAAGTTTTGCAACAGAGGGAGTGTACAATTCATCGTCAACTTTTGTGCGGACAAACAGTTTGGTAGAAGGTTACAACGATACACAGAACGGAAACATCAGTGCACAGGGCATTGTTGATGAAGATATTTTCTTGAGCGTAGTACAAACTGATGCCGGTTATCTGCAACTGAAAAACGAAAGTGTTGTAGTAAACGCAGGAAGCAACAGTGCCTATAACCAAATTGCAAATGCACCGACGACCGATCTTGCAGGCAACGCAAGAATTGTCGCAGACACGATTGATATGGGTGCGTATGAAAACCAGTGTAACACGCTTGCTCCAACAGGCGAAGCTGCACAGGGCTTCTGTCCGGGTGCTACCGTTGCGGATCTTGTAGCGGTGGGAACGGATGTGAAATGGTATGCTGAAGCAGTCGGCGGAACCGAATTGTCTGAAACAACACCACTGGTAAGCGGAACGACTTATCATGCTTCACAAACCGTCAATGCATGTGTGAGCACAACGAGGCTTGCAGTGACCGTTACCATTAATGAAACCGCAGCGCCAACCGGAGATGCAACCCAGCAGTTCTGTAACAGTGCAACCGTTGCAAACCTTTCTGCTATTGGTGCCGGCATCAAGTGGTACGCAACTGCAACAGGTGGGAACGCGCTGTCATCAGGTACGGCTTTGGTCAATGGAAACACCTATTACGCTTCACAAACAGTTAACGGCTGTGAGAGCGCATCCAGATTGGCAGTTACCGTAGAACTTACGTCCACTGCAGCACCAACCGGAAATGCTGCTCAACAGTTCTGTGGAAGTGCAACAGTAGCGAACCTATCCGCAACTGGCAGCAATATCAAGTGGTACGCATCTGCAACAGGCGGAAACGCACTTTCAGCAGGTACTGCTTTGGTAAGCGGAAACACATACCATGCATCACAAACCTTGAACGGTTGTGAAAGTGCATCCAGATTGGCAGTGACCGTAACGGTGACCAATACATCGGCACCAACCGGAAACGCTACTCAGCAGTTCTGTAACAGTGCAACTGTCGCAAACCTTTCCGCGAACGGTACGGACATTAAATGGTATGCAACTGCAACAGGCGGAAACGCACTGCCATCAGGTACGTCTTTGGTAAGCGGAAACACGTATCATGCATCGCAAACCATCAACGGTTGTGAAAGTGTGAGCAGGTTAGCAGTCACAGTAACTGTTACAACTGCTTCGGCACCAACCGGAAATCCGAATCAGCAATTCTGTAACAGTGCAACTGTGGCCAATCTTTCAGCTTCCGGAACCAACATCAAATGGTACGCAGCTGCAACAGGCGGAAACGCACTTTCAGCAGGTACAGCGTTAGTTAACGAAAATACCTATTACGCATCGCAAACGGTTAACGGTTGTGAAAGTGTGTCCAGATTGGCAGTAACAGTTACCCTGTCAAACACTGCGGCGCCTACTACGTCTAACGCTAACCAGACGTTCAGTGCATCAAGCAACCCAACTTTGGCAGATCTTGAAATCACTTGAACTGATGTTCAGTGGTTTGCAACACCTTCAGGTGGTACGGCTTTGCCACTTACAACTCCGCTTCAGAATGGAACGACATATTATGCAAGCCAAACTCTGAACGATTGTGAAAGTGTAGACAGAACTGCAGTTACAGTTACATTAAATACGATGGGAGTTTCAGATTCATCAAATAAAAATCTGAGAGTTTATCCGGTTCCTGCATCTACACAAATTACAGTGGAATATGACCATCATATTAAATCTGTTCAGATTTATAGTGCTGCAGGAAGAGAAATTAAACGTCAATCTGCAAATGCAATGAAGTTGACTGTTGATGTCTCCTATTACCCGCAAGGAAGTTATATCATGAGAATTATTACGGAAGATGGAGTAAAAACCGTAAAATTCATAAAAAAATAATTCGTGAGGTTTTATTTTTGGGCAGCCATTTGGCTGCCTTTTTTTATTCCTTGAAAAAACTTGGAAACTATTTTGGTTTATTAGTTTCTTATATTGTATATTTGCATCCGAAATCACGTATAATGGATAAAGAATTCTTACATAAAGTTTCAGAACTGTTCATCGAGAACGGTGCTAAAACCCTTACCATGGACGATATCTCCAGGGAATTCGGTATGTCGAAAAAAACCCTTTATCAGAAATATTCCAACAAAGATGCGCTTCTGGAAGATGTGCTGGAGTATAAACTTGAAACGGTTATTCAGAAACTGAACCAACTCGATAATCAGGTGGAAAACGCAATCGAACGGATGTTTTGCCGTGACGAGCAGATTGAATCAGCAGTGGAATCCAATAATTCTTTGCTGGTCAAGCAGTTGATCCGTTATTATCCTGCGATCTTCAACAGGCACATGTTGGCCTTTTCGGAAAAATTCTCTGAGGTATTGGTGCACAATATCGAAAGAGGTCGCGGACAGGGTTTTTACCGGACTGATTTCGATGCGAAGATGTACGCTAAGATTTTCTTCCAGCTCATCATGTCTTACCACAGTTCGCCATTTCTTGATATTTCCCAGATCAGTTTTAATGATTATAAGGAAGAAGTGATGTCAATTTACATGAATGCAATCACAACTGAAAAAGGAAAAGAAACACTTAAAAAGTATACAATTTAAAATAATGAAAAAACTACTATTCAGTCTTGTTCTTTGCGGAGGACTACTCCAGGCGCAGGACGTGAAGTTGCTCACCCTTCCGGAAGCCATTTCGTATGCGCTGGAACATAAGGCGGAAGCAGAAAAAGCAAGGCTCGACATCCGGAAAGGAGATGCGCAGATTGCCGAGGTGAAAGCGAATGCTTATCCAAACCTCAGTTTCAACAGCAATACTTCTTATAATCCGTTGCTGCAGGAAACGGTACTTCCGGGTGAAATGTTTGGTGCACCGGGACAGCAGGTGAAAGTGGCTTTCGGACAGAAATGGACCACAAGTAATATGTTGCAGTTGCAGCAGGTACTGTTCAATCAGTCGGTTTTTACCGGTTTGAAAGCAGCGCGTTCCACCAAAGAATTTTATCTGATTAATGCTCAGCTTACTGAAGAACAGATTATAGAAAATGTAGCCAATGCGTATTTTCAGGTGTATCAGTCAGAACAGATGCTCGATAATGCACAAAGCAATCTGAATATAACCAATCAAACCATCAAGATCATCAAAGGTCTTTACGATGCCGGCTTGGCAAGAAAAATTGATTACGACAGGGTAGTGGTTGCAAGAAATAACGTCAATTCCGGTGTTCAGCAGTTGGAAAATGCTGTGGATCTTTCGGAAAATGCGCTGAAATTTATGATCGGAATGCCGATGAGTCAGGAAATTGAACTTCCGACTGAAACCTTTGATCCTGCAATTCTTCCGGACCGCACCGCAAATTTTGATGAAAGAACGGAAATCAAACTGATGAACAAGCAGATTGAGCTTCTGGAATGGCAGAAAAAAGCTTCCGAAGCAGAATATTATCCAACGGTTGCACTTACGGCAAACTACGGTTTTCTGGGACAGGGACAGCGTTTTCCTTTTACGAACGGACAGAACAACGGCGTTTTCTGGTCAGATTTATCGTCGATTGGTTTGAACATCAATGTTCCGATTTTTAACGGATTTGCAACGAAAGCCAGAATCGCTTTGAATCAGATTGAAATTGAAAAAGCACAGGCCGATCTTCGTGAAACACAGCTTGGGTTGGATCTTGCTCACGCCAATGCCGTGACGCAGCTGGAAAACAATATGACGATGATCTCCATGCAGGAAGAAAATGTGCAGCTGGCAGAAAATGTTCTTTCCAACACAAGAAGCAATTATCAGCACGGTTTGGCTACACTGAACGATATTCTGGATGCCGAACGTGATCTTACCGATGCCAAAAATAACCTTACAAAAGCAAAATTAGACTATAAACTTGCAGAAATCAATCTGTTGAAATCGCAGGGAAAACTCAGAACCTTAAACAATTAACCCAATGAAAAAGAATACCATCATAACCATTTTGGCCATTTTAGGAATTTTTGCAGCTATTTTCCTGATTTTGCAGAACAATAAAAAAAGCAACGAGGAAAAAGTAGCCATAGTTGCTGAAAAAAATACCGACGTTGCCGTTCGTACAGCCACTGTACAGTCTGAAGACATCAGCGGAGAATTTTCCGTAAACGGGACATTCCTTCCGAACAGACAGGCACAGATTTCTGCAGAAATGGGAGGTCAACTGATTTCTCTTCACGTAAAAGAAGGAAGTTACGTACGCGCCGGACAAAGCATCGGTCGTCTTGGAGGCGAAAAAGTGAATGTAAACGTTTCCAGTGCGCGAGCCAATTTGGACAATGCGCAGATGGCATTAAACCGTTACGAACAGGCGTACAAAACCGGTGGAGTTACTGCGTTGCAACTTGATCAGGCACGCCTTCAGGTGAAAAACGCAAGAGCACAGCTTCAGTCGGCGAACTTAACTTCCGGCGATACCAATATCATTTCAAAGGTAAGCGGAATTGTAAACCAAAAATTTGTGGAAGTAGGATCTGTGATCGGTGCAGGAACGCCGATTGTGGAAGTGGTTGATATTTCATCCGTGAAACTTAAAGTGGATGTAGACCAGTCGATGGTAAGTCAGCTTGCAGTAGGAAATACTGTAACAGTAAAACCTGATGTAATCGACGGAACAGTTGAGGGAAGAATTACGTTTATCGCACCTTCCGCGTCCGGAGCGTTGAAATTCCCGGTTGAAATCACCGTTCAGAATACCGCAAACCAACTGAAAGCCGGAATGTACGGAACTGCACAGTTCAACAGAGCAGGAACTGATAATGTACTGACGATTCCGAGAGAAGCTTTTGTAGGATCAGTGAGCGACAACCAGGTTTTTGTAGTACGTAACAACCAAGCTATTCTTACAAAAATTCAGAGCGGAATCAATTACGGTGATAAAGTTGAAGTGGTGAGCGGACTGAAAGCAGGTGATCAGGTGGTTACCAGCGGACAGATCAATCTGACGAACAAAGCTAAAGTAAGAGTTCTGAAATAAAAAAATCGAGAAAAAATAAAGAATGAAATTAGCAGAAGTATCGATTAAAAGACCCAGTTTGGTGATTGTAATGCTTGCATTACTCATCATTGGCGGACTTTTCAGTTATTCGCAGCTCAGTTACGAGCTCATCCCAAAATTTGAAGTAAAAATTGTAACTGTAGCAACGGTTTATCCGGGTGCATCGCCGTCTGAGGTGGAAAACACGGTTTCCAGAAAAATGGAAGATGCTGTTTCCTCATTGGAAGGTGTGAAAAAAATTACAGCGCAGTCGTACGAAAGTTTATCGGTTGTTATTATTGAATTTAATTCCGACGCCGACGTAGATTATGCACTGAACGACGCGCAGCGGAAAATCAACGCCATACGTTCCGAACTTCCGGAAGATATCGATGAACCGTCGCTTTCACAGTTCTCGCTTTCCGATATGCCGATCATGTCGATGGGTGTAACCGCAAACCTTACCGAAAACGAACTGTATGATCTTCTTGATCAGCGTTTGCAGCCTGAACTTTCGAGAATTCCGGGTGTTGCTCAGGTAAATATTATCGGTGGACAGGAACGTGAAATCAGAATCAATCTGGATCAGGAAAAACTGGAAGGATACGGTTTAACCATTCCACAGGTTCAGCAGATTATTTCGATGTCGAATATGGACTTTCCAACCGGAAACCTTAAGACAAGAGAGAACAGTACGCTGATTCGTCTTGCCGGAAAAATCAATTCCGTGGACGAACTCCGCAACCTCATGATTTCTTCGAACAACGGACAGAATATTCGCCTTTCTGATGTAGCTGAAGTTCAGGATACTCAGAAAGAAACTGATAAAATTGCGCGTATCGACCAACAGAACACCATTATGCTTCAGGTAGTAAAACAAACCGAAGCCAATGCGGTGGAAGTAAGTGAGCTGGTACAGAAAAAAATTGAGGATATTCACACGCAGTACAAACCTCAGAATGTGAAGATTGATGTGGCAAGTGATACATCCATTTTTACACTGGAAGCAGCGAATGCGGTAATCAAAGACTTACTGATTGCGGTGGCTCTGGTTGCGTTCGTGATGTTGTTCTTCCTGCACAGTTTCAGGAATGCATTAATCGTAATGGTAGCGATTCCGACCTCGCTTATCGCAACTTTTATCGGACTGAATCTTCTGGATTACAGTTTGAACCTGATGAGTTTACTCGGACTTTCCCTGGTTGTGGGTATTCTCGTGGATGACGCGATTGTTGTTATCGAAAATATTCACCGCCACATGGAAATGGGGAAAAATAAAGTGCGCGCAGCGTACGACGGTTCCAAGGAGATCGGATTTACCGTAACTGCGATTACATTGGTAATTGTCGTGGTATTCCTTCCGATTGCATTGAGTTCAGGTATGGTTTCCGACATCATCAAGCAGTTCTGTGTAACGGTGGTAATTGCAACAATGCTTTCACTATTAGTTTCGTTTACTGTGGTTCCGTGGTTATTCTCACGTTACGGAAAACTGGAGCTGATTTCCAACAAGACATGGTTCGGTAAAATCATTGAAAAATTTGAAGAAGGACTGACCTGGTTCACGCAAAAAATTGAAGGAATCCTGAAGTGGAGTCTTCATAATAAAATCAAAACGTTCGCAGTAACATTCCTGCTGTTTGCAAGTTCTGTTTCGCTTATGGTATTGGGTTACATCGGTTCCGATTTCTTCCCGGGAACCGACAAAGGCGAATTCCTGGTTCAGTTGGAATTACCGAAAGATTCTTCTTTGGAAGAAACCAACTTCATGACGCAGAGAGCCGAAAAATTTCTGGAGAAAAAACCGGAAGTCGTGCAGATGATTACTTCGGTAGGACAGGTGAGTGGCGGTATGGGCGCAATGCAGTCCACAGCGTACAAATCTGAAATCAACATCGAACTCGTTGAAAAAAGCGAAAGAGATGAGGATACGAAAGTGTACGCCGCTAAACTGAAGCGTGAACTGGAAAAAGAACTCGTAGGCGCTAAAGTAACTACTGTTCCTGTTGGATTCATGGGTGCGGAAATGGCTCCACTACAAATGACGGTAACTGGTGCAACATTCGACGATGCAATGGCTTACGCTAAACAGGCAGAAGCACAGCTGAGAACGATCGACGGTGCTTCCGAAATTAAACTGAGTGTTGAAGAAGGAAACCCTGAAATTTCGGTGAGTGTAGACCGTGATAAAATGGCTTCTCTTGGACTGAATGTAGCAACTGTCGGTCAAACATTAAGAACGGCCTTCAGCGGAAATACCGATAATAAATTCCGTACCGGAAGCAACGAGTACGATATCAATATCATTTTGGATGAAGCCAACAGAACCAGCATTGATGACGTTAGAAATATCAATTTCGTCAATCAGCAGGGACAGAGAATTCAGTTGTCTCAGTTTGCTGATATTAACTTTGGATCCGGTCCGGCTTTGCTGGAAAGATACAACCGTACACCTTCAGTTACCGTTCAGTCACAGGTGGTTGGTAAAACAACCGGTGCAATTGCCGCTGAATGGGAAGAAAAAATGGCAAGTGTGAAAAAACCAGCCGGTGTAAACTGGGTTTGGGGTGGAAACATGGAAAACCAGAGTGAAGGTTTCGGAACTTTGGGAGTGGCGCTTCTTGCTGCGATCATGCTCGTGTACATGATTATGGTGGTACTGTACAATGACTTCGTGAAACCGTTCATCGTACTGTTTTCCATTCCGTTATCGTTCATTGGTGCACTTTGGGCACTGGCTTTAACGAACCAGTCGCTGAATATATTCACCATTCTTGGTATCATCATGTTGATTGGTCTTGTGGCAAAAAACGCGATTCTACTTGTAGATTTTGCCAACCACAGAATGGGTCACGGTGAAAGCATCGAAAACGCATTAGTTCAAGCCAATCACGCACGTTTACGTCCGATTTTGATGACGACTATTGCAATGGTTTTCGGTATGCTTCCGATTGCATTGGCTTCCGGAGCTGCCGCTGAAATGAACAACGGTCTTGCGATTGTAATTATCGGTGGACTTTTATCTTCACTTTTCCTTACTTTGATCATCGTTCCTGTTGTTTACTACATCGTGGTAAAACTGGAAAACAGATTTTCTAAGCACGAAAAAACAGATTACGAAAAAGAAATGACTGCGGATTACGAACACATCGATCCGGAGCATGAGTTGGAATTCTAAAATCAATCAATTATTTCACTTAATGAAAACCGCTTCAGAATTTCTGAAGCGGTTTTCTGTTTTTATGGAGTAAATTTTAATGTGTATAACTTTGGAAGGCTTCTTCCAGACTTTCAAATTTTCCCTTGAATTCTTCCACGGGCGAATCCTGAACGATATTTCCTTTGTGGATGAGAATTACGCGAGAACAAAGCGCTTCTACTTCCTGCATAATGTGTGTCGAAAGAATTACGGTTTTCTCTTTTCCTATCTCTTTAATTACGTTGCGAATTTCAATAATCTGGTTAGGATCCAGTCCGTTGGTAGGCTCATCTAGAATCAGTAAATCAGGTTGGTGCAAAATCGCTTGAGCCAATCCGACACGCTGTTTGTAACCTTTGGAAAGTTGACCGATTTTTTTAGATTTTTCTGGAGTAATACCAACCAAATCAATAACTGCTTCTATTCTTTGTTTCGGAACTTTATGAATTTCAGCAACAAAATTCAGGTATTCCTTCACATACATTTCGTGATAAAGCGGATTGTTTTCAGGAAGAAAACCGATGTTTTTTCTCGCTTCCGTACCGTCTTCTGCAATGTTTTTACCGTTGAAAAGAACCTGGCCTTCATCAATTTTCAAAACTCCTGTAATGGATTTCATAAGGGTGGATTTTCCTGCACCGTTCGGACCAAGCAGTCCTATTATTTCGTTATTTCCGATGTTGATATTAACATCGTTAAGTGCAGTTTGTTCCCCAAATTTCTTAGTGAGACCGATAATTTCAAGCGACATGTACCCGTAAATTTTTTGTAAAAATAAAATAAAAAAGGGAAACTTCATTCGAAATTTCCCTTTGTGACCTCGACAGGATTCAAACCTGTAACCTTCTGAGCCGTAATCAGATGCGCTATTCAGTTGCGCCACGAGGCCCGATTTTGGTTTGCAAATATAACACTTTTTTGTTTTCTTTGAAATATGAAAGCCAAAATATTCGCAATAATCAGCATTTTCGTCCTGTTTTCTTGTAAGAAGGAAGTTGAAAAGGAAACACTGTATTGGGACAGAATTTCGGAGCGGGTTTTTTTTCAGGACAGTTTGGATGTGCTGAAATTGCGGTCGGGACAGTTTTCCTATGAAATTCCGAAATCGAAACTTCCGTTTAAGAAAGTGGTTTTGATGAATGCAAGTCTCGTGGGCTATTTCACAGAACTGAATGCAACCGAAAGAATCGCAGGTGTTTCCAGCCCGGAATATATCTATTCTGATGAGGTAGTTCAGAAGATTGAAGACGGCACAATTTCCGACGTAGGAAACGAGCAAAAGTATATTGTCGAAAAAATAATTGCTTTGAAGCCCGATGCCGTTTTTACCAACCATATCGCCAACTTTTCCAATACTTACGAATTACTGAAAAAGAACGGAATTGAAGTTATTTTCCTGGATGAATACCTTGAAAGCAAACCGCTCGAAAAATCTAAATACCTTCTCGCTTTCGGGAAACTTCTTGGGCTGGAAACAGAGGCAACTACTGCGTATAAAAAGATTGAAAAATCTTATGATTCCTTATGCAATGCCGTGAAAAATCTTGAAAAGCCAACGGTTTTGGCGAACGAAATGTACGGCGGTTCTTGGTTTTTACCCGGCGGAAAAACGCAATTTGCAAATTTCGTTAAAGATGCGGGCGCCGATTATATTCTGAAAGATAATCCTGAAGAAAAAGCTGTTCCTGTAAGCTTCGAAGAAGTTTTTACCAAAGCAGAAAATGCCCAGTTTTGGGTGAATGCCGGAAATCATAAAAACAGAACCGGATTACTTTCGGTCAATCCTAATTATGCTTCAATGAAGGTTTTTAGTCAAGGAAAAATCTATACGGTTACCGGACGTGAAGATAAGAAAGCAAATGATTTCTTTGAAAGCGGAGTTGTCCGTTCAGACGTTGTTTTAAAGGATTATATCAAAATTTTTCATCCTGAAGTCTTACTCGGTTACAACCTTACGTATATGCGCGAACTCAAATAATTATTTCTATTTTTGCAGCTTTAGAGCGAAATTATGTGGTCAAAAATCAAGAAGTTTTTTCTTATTCTCATTCTTGCAAACATTCTGTTTGTTTTCTGGGGAAAGTTTTTTAATCCTCCTATTACCATAACACAGATTTCCGAATTTTTTCAGTACGGAAAGTTAGACCGCGATTATATTTCCTACGACGAGATGGGTGATAATGTGAAGAAAGCCGTTCTTGCCGCTGAAGATCAGAAATTCTTCATCCACAACGGTTTCGATTATGACCAGATTGAAAAAGCCATTGAGCAGAGCGAAAAAGGAAAACGCCTTCGGGGAGGAAGTACAATATCCCAACAAACGGCAAAAAATGTGTTTCTGTGGCAGGGAAGAAGTTGGTTCCGAAAAGGTTTGGAAGCAGTCTATACTTTTTTTATTGAACTCATTTGGGGCAAAGAAGTAATTCTGGAAAGGTATCTTAATTCCATTGAAATGGGACAGGGTGTTTTCGGAGTAGAAGCTGCATCGCAATATTATTTCAAAAAAAATGCTAAGAATCTTACCCGAAGTGAAGCCGCATGGATTGCCGCAGTTCTGCCGAATCCGAAAAAATATGATCCTAAAAATCCAACCTCTTATCTCAATCGTCGACACAGCTGGATTATGCGTCAAATGCGCAATGTAAGTCTGAAATAGTTATCTTTGTGCCTATGTTGGAGTTCTATTCCAGAAAGAAAGACAATTTTAGAAATATTGTGGCCAAATATTTCAGTTTCCGCAACGAAACGAAATCTTTGGAGCCTCTTGCTGAAGTGTACAACACCGTTCGCGGAAGTTCTTTAAGCGATATTCTGGATTTTCTGAAAAGCGAACCGGAAATTGCCGATTATTTCTCTTACTATCTTCACAATATCTTCAAGAATAAACCCTTCAATCTTTCTCTTACCGAAGCCAATATTCTTTCTGAGAATGCATTTTTCCCGGAGTTCAAGAAGAGAATTCTGAACAAAATTCTGCCGTCCATCGAAAATGAAGAAACCGTTTGGTATCTTGTAGATTACGTTTCGGTGCTTCCTAAGCGGGATCTGGAGTATTTTCTAAGTCAGGATGAAGAGGAAATGGACGAACTGTTCCGCCTTTTGAAAATTGACACACTGATTTTGAGCAAACACGTTCAGAACGAACTGCTTTTTTCACTGAATATTCTCGGTTGGCGCGTAATCGGAAATGCACTGGATGTTGAAGTGATGAAAATGGTACCGGAATACAGAAATTTCGAAAATCCTTTCCTTGCTCTGCAGAATGAACTCGATATTTTGAACCAGAATTTCAAGGAAAACCCTGACTTCAGAATCACTTCAAAAGGAGAAAATTACAAACAAATCAAAGTCTATTTGGAACAGTCGCAGGAATTTGTTTCTCAGGCTTTTAAGAATTCTTCCAGATACGGAATTTCCGGAAAAATCAATCAGTCGCTGATGAAAATTCGCCAGCAACTGAACCGCATGAAAGAAATTCTACAGGTTTGGGTTATTGATGAAGATGAAGATGTTGTTCGAAACTCCAAACAATTGGTTTTCAATGTTTTAAATTATAAGTCGCATAAAGACAACATTCGCGAACTGGTCACAGACAGTACGACATTGATTTCGCATTTGATTACCAATCACACTGCAGAAACCGGCTCGCATTACATTACTTCAACCATGAAGGATTACCTGAAAATGTTCTGGAAATCCAGCGGAGGAGGTGTTATTGTTGGTTGCTTGGTTGTGTTGAAACTTTTTTATGGGATGCTTCCGGGAAGTGATTTTTCGCACGCCATTCTGTATTCATTTAATTATGCGATGGGCTTTATCATGATTTTTTTGATGAAGTTTACTCTTGCCACAAAACAACCGGCGATGACGGCTGCAACGATGGCTCGAGTTCTTTCCGAAGGCGAAAACTCCAAACGAAATTATGTTGATTTTGCACATTTGGTTTCCAAACTTTTCCGGTCGCAGTTTATTGCTTTCGTAGGAAATGTCCTTTGGGCGTTTCCGGTCGCACTTGCTATAATTTATGGATTGGACGTACTTTTCGGGCAGAATTTTGCCGCTGATAAAGCCACAACATTGCTCAACGATCATGATCCGTTCAATTCAAAAGCGATTTTCCATGCTTGTATCGCAGGTTTTTTCCTTTTTATTTCCGGGATTATTTCTGGCAATATAGGGAACAGTTCAGTCTATTATCAAATTCCGAAAAGAATTGAAAAGAATCCTTTCCTGAATTATTTCCTGGGAAAAAATTCCGCTAAAGGCATTTCGAAATATTACGCAAAAAACTGGGCGGGAATTATGTCTAATTTCTGGTTCGGTGTTTTCCTTGGAATTACTGCGCCCATCGGAATTTTCCTTGGTTTGGATTTAGATATTCGTCACATTACTTTTGCCGCCGGAAATGTCGCTTTAGGGTTCTACGGGAAAGAATTTTCAGTTGATACTTATACCGCTGTGATTTCCATTATTACTGTTTTCCTAATTGGATTTTTCAATTTTGCAGTAAGTTTTGGTTTGTCGATGTTATTGGCATTTCAGTCCAGGAAAATTAACTTGGATGAACTTTGGCAAATTATCAAAGAAATTTTCAGATATTTTATGAAAAGTCCGTTCCGTTTCTTCGTTCCAATCCGTTCTACAGAGCTTGATGAACGTGCCAAAGAAATGATGAAATCTACGGCTACTAAGCAGAACGAAATTTAATTTAGAAAATAAAATTTCAAGCGATAAGTACGAAATTTGTTGTTGTACTTAACTCTAAACCCAACCTTCTCTTAAAGCTTTTACCAGGAGTTCCTGCAAATTGGTGCATCCAGATTTCTGTAGGATGTTTTTCCGGTGGTTTCTAATTGTGTAAATGCTTCTGTGTAGGTTTTGTGCAATAGATTCGCTACTCATACCTTGTACCATGTAACGCAATATTTCAGTTTCTCTCACAGTAAATAAATTTGAGGCAAGCAAAAACTCTTCTTCGGCAGGAATTTATGATATTTTTGTGCAAAAGATGAATCAGGACGATTTCGGTTTAGCAAACTTGGGTAAAGGGATCAGAATAAAAGCTTACCCTAACCCGAGCAATGGATTGGTTCATCTTATGTTTGATAAAGCTTTGAAGAATGCGGAAATTTCACTTTCCGAATTGTCAGGTAAAGTGATATTCAACAAAAAACTTAATACAGCGATAAATGAACAGATCCATTTGGATGGTCCAGCAGGCATTTATCTATTGCGTGTAAAATCTTCCGAAGGACAAACTGTGATGAAATTAATCAAAGAATAATTTTAAGTGATTTTGCTAGTACTGAATAAGCCCCATGAAACGGGGCTTATTCTTATTCGGGATTTCTTCTGCTGGTATCCTGCCTTTTAAAATTCGCTCTAAAATGTTTTCTACCTCTATGTGAGGTTAGATAGGAGCAACATTTTGATAAGACTGTGTGGGGAAAATTCCCCAAAAACCGAAAATTCTACCAAATTGCAAGATCACTGATTTTGTCTTCACCGAATTTTTCACGGAATTTATTCAGAAAAAAGGTTTTGCGCATCCTGAAATCGTTTTTCAGAAGTGGTGATTTGATCTGAATGGATAAAATACCTTTTTGTAGATTTACATTTCCAATTTGTTCAAAAAGTGTATTATCCAGGTAATCCTGAAGAAAATCTTTTACTTCAAAAGCAAGGAGTTTATCTTCAAATCCGTGAATCTTCGCGAAAGCTTTCACGAGTTCTGATGACTGGTATTCACGTTTTTTCTTAGACATTTTTTCTGTTTTTTTAGTAGATATTTTTGCTGTGGAATGAACTCTAGTTCAGAATCAAATCTCAAAAATTATTGATTCCTCGTTGATTCTCTTTACCACGGCTTCCGTCCTTTCCCAGTGTGTGTCGGTGATGAACATCTGTCCGAAATTCTCCTGATTGATCAAAGAAATCAGTTGTGAAACGCGGTTATCGTCCAGTTTGTCGAAAATATCATCCAAAAGCAGGATTGGATTTTTACCGGTGAGTTCTTTAATTCTCTTTATTTGAGCCAGTTTCAGGGATATGAGAAAGGATTTCTGCTGTCCCTGCGAACCGGTTTTCTTGATCAGGGTGCCGTTCATTTCGAACAGCAGATCGTCTTTGTGCACACCGGCGGAAGTGTAAGTCAGCATCCGGTCTTTTTCCAGATTTTCCTGCAATAGGATTTCCATTGAAACTGCTGAAAGATCCGAGGAATACTGTACGGAAACCTCTTCATTTCCGCCTGATATGATTTCGTAAAAATGCTTCACGACGGGATTCAACTGCGCCACGAATTCATTTCTTTTGTCAAAAATTTTCTTGCCGTAACGAATCAACGGGTCGGTGTAAATTTCCAAAGTATCAGCTTCGTAGGTTCGGTTTTTCTGAAAATACTTGAGTAGCGCATTCCGCTGTTTCAGTGTTTTCTGATATTGGATGATATTGAAAAGATATTCCGAATCAGTCTGCGAAATCATTGCATCCAGGAATTTCCTGCGACTTTCTCCGGAGTCGGAAATCAGGTTCGAGTCGTAAGGCGAAATCATCACGCTCGGCAAAAAACCGATGTGATCAGCAAGTCTTTCGTAGGTTTTGTCATTTTTCTTGATAACCTTTTTATTTTCTTTCGGCTGCTGAATTTTAATGACGTTGTCTTTTTCGCCGTCATTGATTTCAGATTCCAATGCAAAGAATTCCTCCTCAAAAAGAATATTGTTGAGGTCCGAATTTCCCAGAAAACTTTTGCCCACTGAAAGATAGTGCAGGGCATCAAGCACATTGGTTTTTCCCACACCGTTATTCCCCACAAAACAGTTGATTTGTGGCGAGAACTCGAACGATTTCGAAGGATGATTTTTGAAATTGATCAAAGAAAGCTTTCGTACTATCATTCGTCAAAAATACTTCAATAAAACATAAAACAAAAACGGCATCGCACTCAGGCTTTCCACCCAAAAAGAAAAGTAGGCATCACGGTTGGATGGTTTTGAAAAATATACCAGAAAATAACTGAAAATCATTGTGATATAAAACGCGGTGGCAAAATCAGTTTTCAGGAAAAGAACTGCAATCAATCCTGCGGAAAAAATCAGCAAATAAGCAAGATATTTTGTTTTCTGAATGCCGATCAGTCGGGGAAAAGTCACGATTTGGTCTTCCTTCATATCGCGGATGTCGAACGGTAAAACCAGCGCTGTGACAAACAGAAAACTCACCGCAAATATTCCGGGAGCCGGTTCCGGTGTCACCATCCAGGAATTGACCAGCGCCCAGACCAACCCCACATAAAATACCTTCAACAAAGGAATTTTCCGGATGAAATTCTCAAGAAAAGAGGAGTTGTACAGCAAACCGAGTCCCACAATCACGAGCCATTTCACGAGGCGGATTTCATTGTGATTCTGAAAAATTAACAGCGCACAAACTATTCCCGAAATCACGTTGAAAATCAATGTTTTATAAAAATGTCGGTGATGCTGATATTTCGTGTACAGATAGCCGCTGAAATACGTGATGAAGATCAGGAAAACCGTTGGCCCCCGGAATGTGCCTTCGTGCAGCATAAAGAAAACGGCCAGCAACGTTCCGGCAAGCGAAACAAAAATCTGGCTGTCGACAAGGTATTTTTTTAGTAAATTTAGGAACTGCATTTTAACGGATTCCAAAGTTCGGCATCAAAGCACAAAGAGCAAAATTAACGATTCCTGAATGATGCAGTAAAACCTGAGTTATGAAAAAATTTCTTTTGATGTTCCTCCTTTTTGGAACTTTTTTGATGATGAGCGCACAAACCTACTACGACCAGCAATGGAAAAAAATTGAACAGAACTCCAAGAAAGGTCTCTACAAAAGTAACCTTCCGATCATTCTGGAAATTCAGAATATGGCAGTGAAGGAGAGCAACGCCGTAAATTTGATCAAATCTCTGAAAGCTGAATTCAGCATCGTGAATCAGACTTATGATGACACACAGAACGACGCCACTTCTCAGTTTTTTGCAAAACTGCAAACGATGGAATCGCAGCTGAAAGGCGAAGACAAACTCGTTTACAAAGTGCTTCTGGGTGAATTCTTCAAGGAATATTACGATAATGAATCGTGGGAAATCAATCAAAGAACCAACATCAGTAACCAGGATTTTACACAGATTGAAACCTGGAGCAAACTGGATTTCAAGAATTTTCTTTCTAAGAATTATTCGAAATTAGAGAATGAAAAAACCGCGCTGCGCCAGATTAAAATGGCGAAATACAAAGAGATTTTCTTTAATGTAGAAAACCTCGATTATTTCCTGACACTCGCCGACTGGAACGGAATGCAGCAGATTGAATTTCTGAAAGACGCTGAATTGTTCACGCCCAATGAACTCAAAGTAAATCATCCTAAAATTCTGGAAATTTTTGACGGACTCATCGCTCAGAATTCCGGAAATCCCAAAATGTATTTTCAGCATCAGAAACTGAATTACAATTGCGAGTTCACCAATTGCAAAGACCGTTTGGCTCAACTTCAAACCCTTTATCAATCCGCTTCCGCGGGAGATTACAAGGTGATGATTGCGGATGATATTGTGGAAGAGCTCATTCAGGACAATAAGCACACAGAAGCTCTTGCACTGATAGAAAGTGTGAAGAAAAGCTACCCTGAATCCAAATTCCTGAACAACATTAAAAACCGCGAAAATTCGATCGTAAATCCGTCACTGGCCATTCATTTTGAGGCCGAAACGCAGAGCAATAAACAGATTCATATTGTTGCCGAACACAAAAATGTGGATGATTTTTCATTGAATATCTATGAAACCTCTGATCTGGATGGTTTTATGAAATTCGTGTACGACTCATACCGAAATCCGTTTTCGTCCGTGAAAAAATCGCTGGTAAGGAAAGATCAGTTCAAAATTCAGAACAGAAACGATTACCGCACCTATAAAACTTCCTACGAAATCAAGCCGCTTCCGTCGGGAATTTACCTGGTGGAATATGTGGTGGAAGGTGCTATTCAGAGAAATTTTTATTTCATCGCCTCCGAATACCGGATCATTGATTTTCAGAAAAACGATTACAACAAAAAAGATGACGTTGAAAAACTCGTGAGCCGTGAAAACGGTGCACCAAAACCAAATGCTTCAATCGAATTCTATGAGTATTCCCAACAGAAGCCGTTGGTGAAAAATACTGTGAAAACCGACAGTCAGGGAAATTTCACCTTTCCAAAATCTGCAAACAACGACTATTACCGCTACTATCTGCTGAAATCGCCAGGAAATAATTATCAGCTGGTGAATCATTACGGAAACAGAAACCGGTACAATAATAAGCAGAATGATGAGGAAACCGCACAGATTTTTCTGGACAGAGCGATTTACCGTCCCGGACAAACCGTTTATTACAAAGTGATTGTAACGGCGCTGAACGGCGAAACCAAAAAGGAAAAAGTTGCCGATAAAACTAAACTTAATATCTTATTGGTAGATGCGAATGGCGAAGAAGTTTCCACGCAAACGTCGACCACCAACGAATTTGGTTCCGTAAACGGTAGTTTTACCCTTCCTAAAGGAAAGCTGAACGGAAGCTTTTCAATTCGGGTTGACAATGACGATGATGAAATTTCAGATTATGACATTAATGGTTATAAATCTTTCCGTGTGGAAGAATACAAGCGCCCGAAATTCGAAGTGACATTTGAGCCCATTAAAGATGAGTACAAATACGGCCAAACCATCGAGCTGAAAGGAAAAGCGATGATGTTTTCGGGAGTTCCGCTGTCCAATGCCACGGTGAATTATGAAATTAAGAAAAGAAATATTCGCTGGATGTACTACTGGTGGTATCCGCGCGGAGAAGACAATGAAAATTCGATTATAGGATCCGTAAAAACCAATGAAAAAGGCGAGTTTACCATTGTTCTGGATCTTAAAAAAGACGAAACTCTGGACGGAATTCAGGTTGACAATTATGAGATTGAAGCCAGCGTTACCGACATTAACGGAGAAACCCAAAGTGCCACTGAAAATGTGAAAGTGGCGTCTGTTACTCATTTCATTAAAGCTGATGATATCGGAAATACTTTTGCCGATGAAAATGTGAAGGTAAAAGTGGAAACCAAAAATTACAATGAGCAGAACCTGAACAAATCTTATCGTGTAAAACTCGCAAAACTTCAGGAACCACAGCAGATTTTCAGGGATAATTTCAAAACGAAAATCCAGAATCAGCCACAGCTTTCAAAACCGGAATTCAATTCGAAGTTTCCGCACGATCTGTATGATAAAAACGACGAAACCGCCAATTGGAAAGAGGAGAAAATAGTGTTAGAAAGAATCGAGAGCCAAGAACCAAGACCCAAGACAAACAACGAGGGGGAAATCTCGGATCGTGGATCTCGAATCTTGGATCTGGGTCGTTTAGACCCCGGAACTTACAAACTCGAACTTTTCAACATCGAAGGAAAAGACACCATTAAATCCGTGCAGCATTTCCAGGTTTGGGACAAACGGTTTTTGAGAGACTCGCAGAAACCGTTCCTTGAGGTTATTGAACCTAAAGAGGAATTCAAACGTGGTGAAAAGGCAAAAATCTATGTGTATTCCGCCATTCCGGATGCTTTGGTGAATGTCTTTTTGCAAACCGGAAACGGCGAAACCAAAACCGAAACTCTGAAAATGAAAAACGGTGTTTTGGTGTACGAAGTTCCTGTGCCCGCTGATGAAAGTGTGGAAACGGTGAATGTTCAGTTTCAGATTGTGGCGTTTAATGACGTTCAGACCAAAACGGTTGGTGTGAAAATCAAAAATGAAAAGAAAAATCTGCACATTGAAACCGTGACCTTCCGCGATAAACTCCTACCGAATTCCAACGAAAAATGGACGGTAAAAATCCTCGGTAATGATAATGAAAAGATCAACGCTGAAGTTCTGGCCAATATGTACGATATGTCGCTGGATCAGTTTGCCGTAAATAAATATTCATGGCAAAGTTTATTCAACCAGCCATATTTTATTGTCGGTTATGATATCCGAAACGGACTTTCTTCCGAGTATTATGCGAAAAGAACACAGTATCTGCAGCAATACGGCGTAAACGTTCCGCAATTCAACTGGTTCGATGGTGGAATTTATGGTATTTCGAGAATAAGACCGCAGGTGGAATCCGTGTCAGTTCTGCGAAATCAAGAAGGTGCAAAAGACGCTTCATATAATCCACCACCACCACCTACAAGGGCTACCGCGAGAATGGAAACATTGGAAAGTGTTGTTCCTGAACCTGTAAAGGCTCCAAGAATTGACCCAGAGTCATCTTCTACAGAAAATTTAGAAAAAATCCCA
>JAEWZO010000008.1 GCA_023458415.1 Bacteroidota bacterium | reverse complement strand
GCCCTTAAATACTAGGATTTAAGGGCTTTTGTAAGAAATTGTTGTTGTTTCTCGTGGTTTCTCCAGGAATCGAACCAGGGACACACGGATTTTCAGTCCGTTGCTCTACCAACTGAGCTAAGAAACCATTTCCTCAATTGAGTGGTGCAAAAATAACATCTTTTTGAAAACCGCACAAGTTTTAATGCAACAATTTTCGCTGCGATTGTAAATCTATTGATTTTCAGCTTGATTAATTTCCTGCTCTTTTCTGATCTGATCGCTCATCTCCTCCAAAACCGGCTTAATGGTACTCTCCGGAAGATCTGATATACGGATATACATTAACCCATCAATCGCATCATTGAAATTCGGATCTACGTTAAAAGAAATAACTTTTGCATTCTGTTTAATATACTTCTTAATCAGCACTGGAAGCCTCATTTCAGGTTCCAGATCGTCGATGGCTTTATCCAGTTTATTCAGATCTGATTCCATTTCATCAAAAAACAGATTTTTATCTCTTTCGCGAAGCTTTACTTTAAACTCATTTTTCGGATGAATATACTGTGCTACAGCCGAATCGTAATAGTGTGACCGCATAAATTCAATCATCAGAGATTTGGAAAATTCTGAGAATTTATTGGAAATACTCACGCCACCCATCAAAAATTTGTGATCGGGATTCCGCAGACAAACATGTACAATTCCACGCCACAAAAGGAAAAGCGGCAAAGGTTTCTGCTGATATTCTGCCGAAATATACGCTCTTCCCATTTCAATCACTTTTCTGAAAAATGGTTGCAACTCCGGATCGAAATCAAACAGCGAACTCGTATAGAAACCTTCAATTCCGTACTTGCGCATCACATTTTTACCAAGAGCCATTCGATAAGCTCCGGCAAGTTTATTCGCCGCATTATCCCATAAAAAAAGGTGATGATAATAAGCATCGTACTTATCAAGATCGAACGGAAGATTACTGCCCTCTCCTACTGCGCGGAAAGTAAGTTCACGCTGTCGTCCAATTTCCCGCATAATGTTCGGGATGTCTTTATACTCGCTGAAAAACACCTCATAATTTCCGTTACTGAAAAGCATTTTATCGCTTTTTCTTTGTCGCTCAACTTCATCAATCATGTCCTGCGCCGGTGTTTCATCGATGATGTTGTACACTCTGTTTTCTTCTTTCTTAACCGAAAAATTCAGCTTAAGATCTGGAAGCTTAAGGATTTCCGGGATGGATTTACGCCTTTCGTAATACGATTTCAGCATCTGGATTTTATTTCGCAGAAACTCGCCCAGTTCTTCGATATCTTCCTGCTCATCAATAATTTTCGTTAAAACCGGTTTTCCGATTCTTACTCTGATTGGCTCATCCCTTTTTTTCATCATTTCTGCAGGAAGCATTACCGTTTGAAGATCGGGATGAATTCGCGCAATCTGATAAAACAGCGTACTGTTTTCTGCATGGAAATACATCGGTACCACAGGAACTTTTGCCTTTTTGATCAGCTTCATCGCAGGTTTTTCCCAAGCTTTGTCACGAATTTCGCCGAACGGATTGTTCTTGTTGGAAACCTCGCCCGCGGGAAAAATCCCTAGACAACCGCCACTTTCCAAATGTTGCAGCGCGGCACGCATTCCGGAAGCGCTGCTTCGCATTTCCTTACGGTTTTCAAAAGGGTTTACCGAAATGACGTACGGTTCCATCGGTTTGATTTTTTCCAGTAGAAAATTACCCATCACTTTAAAATCTGGACGAATTTCCGTTAGGATTTTACACATCAGAATCCCATCAATAGCACCGAGCGGATGATTGGAAACCAAAATGAAAGGTCCTGTTTTCGGAATTTTCGCTAAATCTTCTTCAAAAACGATGTATTTCAAATCGCGGTAACGCACAAACGAATCGAAAAAATCTTTTCCTGTTTTGTCTTTAAGCTTGTCGTAGAGCCGGTTGACTTCATCAATTTTGGTGAGTTTCATCAGCGTTGATGCCACAGGATTTTTCAAAAATCCTATTTTGCTCATTCCGGTCGCTTTAATTAAGTCTTCGTTGGTTATTAGGCTCATGTTTTATTGAGTTACCATTTGTATTGTCTGTTTTGAAATCTGTTCCAGCAGCACTTTTTTGTCCTGATAAAATTTGCTGAGATTGTTGACATCTGCATTTCGGACGGTAAACAGCGAGACGTCTTTGATAATTTCTGTATTAAAAGTTTCATTGAGTTCGCGGTTCAGATCATCAATTTTCCCGAATTTATCTTCCAGGCACAGCGCAAGCGAAATGGCCGAAGTCTGCATCAAAGAAATCCGGATGTGATATTTTGCCAGCAGCGAAAAAATTAAGCTCAAATGATCTTCAGCGATAAAAGAAAAGTCCCTTGTGGAAACACGCATCAAATCCTGGCCGCCTTTTAAAATGTACGATTCTTTCTTTTGGTTTTTATCTGTTACGCTAACTTTAGTCCCTTCTTTTTTGGGCTCTACAAAAGATTTTACGTAAAACGGAATATGTTTCTGTTTCAGCGGTTGCAGTGTTTTTGGGTGAATGACACTTGCACCGTAATACGCCATTTCTATCGCTTCTTCGTACGAAATATTGCTGAGTAGCTCCACATTTTCAAATTTCCGGGGATCGCCAGTCATTACACCGGGAACATCTTTCCAGATGGTCATTTCTTCAGCGTTCAGACAGTAGGCGAAAATCGCTGCAGAAAAGTCGGAACCTTCTCTTCCTAAAGTAACTGTGAAACTATTTTCATCCGAACCGATAAAACCCTGTGTTACGTAACAGTTTTCCAAGTTTAATTCGGAAATTTTCTTTTCGGTTACATCCCATTGAATACCGCCTTCACGGTAGTTGGTGTCGGTTTTAATATAATCTCTTGCATCCAGCCATTCATTTTTGAAGCCCGCTGCATTAAGGTATTCACTAAGAATTTTTGACGAAATCATTTCACCACAACTCACTACCTGGTCGTACACAAAGTTGTAATTGGGCGATTTATTTCTGCGCAGAAATGAATCGATATCATCAAAAAAAAGAGAAATTTCCTCAAAAACCGGATGGTTCTTGTCAAAAAGACCGGATGCGATTTCAATATGATTTTGCTTTACTGCAGCGAGTTCTTTCTGATAATCACTTTTCGCAAAATATTTTTCTACAGCATTCTCCAGCGCATTGGTTGTTTTACCCATCGCCGAAACCACCAACAGACAATTCTGAAAACCCTGAGTTTCCAAAACCGCTCCTACATTTTTCACACTTTCTGCATCTTTTACCGACGCGCCTCCAAACTTAAAAACCTTCATTAAAGTATTTGATTATCAATAATTTAAATTGTAATAAATTTGCAAAATCTACTGCAAATAAAAGCCAAAATTACTTATTTCATTCGAATTACAAAACATCCAAAAATGCAACACGTTTCGTCTCGGCGAATTCTCATGATAATCATCATTTAATTGAAAGCAAATTGCCCATATTCACAATAAATTTCCGAAATTTGTGTACAATCAAAAACAAGCTTTATGTCAGACCAGTCACTACAAACTTTAGGAGAATTTATTATTGAAAAACAGGACGATTTTCAGTATTCAACCGGAGAACTTTCACGTCTTCTAAGCGCCATTCGCTTGGCTTCTAAAGTGGTGAACCGCGAAGTAAACAAAGCAGGAATTGCCGATATCATCGGCCATGCGGGCAATCAAAATGTGCAGGGTGAAGAACAGCAGAAATTGGACGTTCTTGCGAATGAAATTTTCATTGAAGCGCTTTCACAACGTGAAGTGGTTTGCGGAATCGCCTCTGAAGAAAGTGACGATTTTATCGAAATTAAATGTGGGCCAAACGGTCACTTAAGCAAATATGTGGTTCTTATTGATCCGCTGGATGGTTCATCCAATATTGATGTGAATGTTTCTGTTGGAACAATTTTTTCCATTTTCAGAAGAGTTACCGAACCCGGTTCTCCTGTAGAACTTAAAGATTTTCTACAAAAAGGTGTGAACCAAATTGCGGCAGGTTACGTAGTTTACGGTTCTTCCACGATGATTGTTTATACCACAGGAAACGGTGTTCACGGTTTTACACTTGATCCAAGTTTGGGAACGTATTACCTTTCTCACCCGAATATGAAGTTTCCGGAAAGGGGAAAAATTTATTCCATCAACGAAGGGAACTATATTAAATTTCCGCAGGGAGTAAAAAATTATCTGAAGTATTGCCAGATGATGGAAGGCGACCGTCCATACACTTCCCGTTATATCGGTTCTTTGGTTTCAGATTTCCACAGAAACATGATTAAAGGGGGAATTTATATGTATCCGTCGTATGCTAATGCACCACACGGGAAACTGCGTCTTCTTTACGAATGCAACCCAATGGCTTATCTTGCAGAGCAGGCAGGTGGAAAAGCCTCCGACGGTTTCAACAGAATTCTTGAGATTGAACCAACAGAGCTTCACCAAAGAGTTCCGTTTTTCTGCGGTAGCATCCGAATGGTTGAAAAAGCAGAAGAATTTATGCGAATGGATGCCATTAAAGACTAAATATTCAGTGAATTAAAAAAATAAAGGACGCAAATCTGCGTCCTTTCCTTTACTTATGAAAACCGCCACGTATTTCAAACACACACTTCAGTTCAAACGGCCGGGAGGAACTTCCCGAGGAGTTTTGCATACCAAGGAAACGTATATTCTGGAAATTTTTGAAAATAACAGAAAAGGTACTGGCGAATGCGGACTGTTTCGAGGACTTAGCTTTGATGATGTTCCGGATTATGAAGAAAAACTGAAATGGCTATGCACAAATATCAATCAACCGTATGAATTGATTCTGTCAGAGCTGATAAATTATCCATCGATTTGGTTTGGCTATGAACAGGCAATGCTGAATCTCAAACACGGTTCAGACCTTTATTTTCCCAGTGAATTTACTGACGGAAATGAAACCATAAAAATCAACGGACTGATTTGGATGGGCGATGCAGAATTCATGAAAGAACAAATTGATGAGAAACTTTCGCAGGGTTTTTCATGCATTAAACTAAAGATTGGTGTCGACTGGAATTCTGAAAAACAAATCTTGAAAGAATTGCGAAAAAATTTCCCTTCTTCACAGATCGAGCTTCGCGTAGATGCGAACGGAGGATTCACTGCAGATGAAGCACCAAAAGTTTTGGAAGAACTTGCTAAACTGGAAATACACTCCATTGAACAACCCATAAAAGCTGGAAATTGGGATCAGATGGCAGAAATTTGTCGCAACACACCAACACCGATTGCTTTGGATGAAGAACTAATTGGAATTGTAGATTTCGAGGATAAAAAGCAACTTTTGGAAAAAATCTGTCCGCAGTACATTATTCTGAAACCAACTTTAGTAGGTGGTTTTTCGGGATCAGATGAATGGATTTCTTTAGCAGAAAATCTCGGAATCGGATGGTGGATTACTTCTGCCCTCGAAAGCAACATTGGTTTGAATGCCATTGCGCAGTACACCTTCACTAAAGGAAATCTTATGCCGCAAGGTTTAGGAACAGGCGGACTTTTTACCAATAATTTAGATGGAAATCTTACACTCTCAGGAGATTTGCTGAGAATACATCGTTAAGCTTTTGCAAAAAAAATGTTTGCGCTGAGCGCAAACATCTTAATAATTGATTATTTCATGGTTATTTTTTCTGCAGTCTGGTTGAAAAATCTCCGATAATGTTTCTGTATTTCCGTAGTACACGGTCCCAATCGCGGAATGCTTCATCCGCTTTCACACTGGTTGCACTGGCTCCTGAAGCTTCACTGTTTAATTTTACTTTGTATGTAAGCGGATCGGATTTTGAAAGTTTGATAATCAGTCTTGTTCTAATCGTATTCTGAGCAAACGACTGAACACTCCATGCTGTACGCAGATACGAAGTTTCTTTATCGGCAACTTCTATTGCGTCAAAATAATCAGTAACAATCTGGTTGGTCAATTTCCATGCTTCGGTTACGGACAGATCAGGATTTACAGGTATTTCAAAATCAATATTCGCCTGGTCTGTCTTAATCGATGCTTCCTCCGCATCATCGGTTTTCATCTCAAAGTAGACTGATTTCGGAGCTTCGGGTCCGGCTTTTTTTCCACATACATCAACTTCGTAACGCAGAAAGCCCGATTTTAAAGCTTTAACGCGGTAACACTGATTTTTATCCAATTTAAGTTTGTAAGAACCTGAACTTACATTCTGGCCGTTAACAACAATCTGTGCATCGGGTTCTGAAGCGTTAATCGCCACTGTTTGCGAATTACCGACAACAAATCCGAGCACAGCAAACACCTGCATAATTTGAGTTTTCATGGGAAAGTAGTTTTAATGATTATATGCTGTAAATTTCCGTGAAAACATGCGAATTTACAATTACCCAAAAGGGTGATTTTAATCTGAAGGCAAAGTTATAATGAACTCCAGCAAAGTTCCATTTGCAACTTTGGATATCTGAAAACGCCCGTTTATCTGCTTCATCCTTGAATCCATATTAACAAGTCCGTTTCCCGGACTGTTGGTTTCCGGATTAAACCCTATTCCGTTGTCATGCAGAAGTATTCGTAATGTTTGATGTTGAAAATGAAACGAAAGATTCACCTGGGTCGCTTTGCTGTGTTTATATACGTTATTCATGGCTTCCTTCAAGCAAAGAAAAAGGTTACGCCGAACATAAAAACTTATGGTATCATCTTCAGTTACAGTATTTTCGAAATCAAGATGCATTGGGGATTTACTGAAAAAATGAACCGAATACTCATGTATGTAGTTGATAAACTTTTGTAAAGTATCGTTACGCGAATTAAGCGACCAAAGAATTTCCCTCATCGAGGTATTCATTTCTTCAGAAGTTTTTATCAAATCGTCCACATCGTCGTGCAAACGGTTGTCTTTGATTTTAGTCTTTAAAAATTCGGCCTGCAGCTTCAATGCGGAGATTCCGGCCCCAAGATCATCGTGCATATCGTGAAATCCTTTCTCTTTCCTGCTCCAAAAACTTGTGTCGCTGAACTTTTGCTAATAAAAATTCTTTGCGGTAATGTTCTGCATTTTGCTGCAATTCAATTTCGTTTCGATTTTGCCCGTGTAGAAACAGAATAAAATCGAGCAGGATGCAAATCTGCATAATTAAATATGAATATTTACTGATGAAAACCGGCGGTTTTGCGCTGATTCCCAACAAACCTAAAATAAAAGGAAGAGCAAGCTGAACGGCACTAATGAGCAAGATAAATACGCCCAAACGAGCGAATTTGTAAAACGTTGAATTATATTTTAGAAGAAAAACAAATACCGATCCTGTTACAATGAGGTCAAAAACGGGTCCAAAATTCCTTACAAAGATACTGGTATTAATTAGATTTTCACTTTGCCATTCTGTATAGACCAAAAAATAAAAAGCAAGCCAAAATAACGAACAAAATAGTATTAGCCGTCTGAACCATGGTTTTCTGTCTTTATCAAGATAGCTCCAGAAAAAAAGATAATAAAGTCCAGTTTCCAAAGATCCGAGAAAATTCAAGTAATCTGCATGTCGGACAGATGCGAAAAGATTGTTCTCAAAATTAATCAGGTAATATTCAGCAGCATAATAAACGATGTAGTACAGATTAATTAAAGCAAAGATCATCAACGCAAGCTTAAATTGCTTTGCCCGAAATCGCGAAATAGCTAAAACCATCAGACAGAAATGTACTCCAATGAAAAAAATAGTCATCAAATAATACCTGTAATTCTGAGAATGAAAAAAAGAATCAATCTTCTTTAAATGCTGAGAATAGGACATAACAGCAACTGACGGAAAAACCATTTCATTTTTGTAAGAACTGCTTTGAAAAACAAATATCTTTTCTTGGCCTGTAGGAATATGGAGTCGGATATAATCTAACTCTGAAAAATCAAATGCTCCTTTATCACTGAATTTGTAAAAACCGGTTTCGCCCACAAAAGTTATTCTTTCGTCCTGCAGTTCAAAAGCTTTCAGATCTGGCGTGATTTGTTGTGGATGAATAAAAAAAAGTGAATCCTGTGTGAGATTGACAAAATGAATCTTTAGCCAAACTTTTTTTATAGTTGAATTATTTGCCAATATATTATTGAGCTCTTTCTCACTTTTAATGCTGTAATGTTTTGGCGAATTTCCTTCACCAGAAAAAGAAACAGAAAAACTTCCCTTATCATTCAGAACAATTTCTTGGTGATCAGGAAGCAGCATTACTCTCTCTTTGGGAAAGCAATATGCGCTTATCAGCAGCAGCATAACACAAAACCTGCTGAATAACTCCATACATCACATGTTATGCAGTTTATTAATAGCTTCAATTTTATTGTTAACATGAAGCTTTCGGTAAATATGACCAATATGTTTTTTCACCGTATCAATACTCACATGTTTTTGGTCGGCAATTTCTTTGTAAAGAAGACCTTTGGCAAGCAGCTTTAAAACTTCCTTTTCTGCCGGTGTAAGGAGACTGATTTCGTTAAAGCGCCTTTCGGAATGGAAATATTGTAAAACCCGTCGGGCAACAGCAATGCTCATAGGCGCACCACCATTATACACCTCTTTTACAGAAGCTATGATCTTCTCCATACTGTCTCCTTTCACCATATAACCGGTTGCGCCTGCTTTTAATGACGCAAAAATACTATCGTCATCTTCACAGCTTGTACACATAATAAACTGCATATTTTCCATCGCCGTTGTCAGTTGCGACACAATATCAAAACCTAAAATATTTGGAAGCCGGATGTCCATCAGTACGATATCCGGTTGTGCGGAAATCAGTTCTTCGACAGCATTTTTGCCATCAAAAATCTGGGCAACACATTTAATATCCCGCTCGGAGGAGAGAATTTTTCTCAATGCGTTGCTGTAACGCACATCATCTTCTACTATGGCAATTTTAATCGGCATCGTTGTTACAAAGTTGCAGCAACAAACCGTTCCTCACAATTACACAAAAGGGTAATTATTACTGAAGATAAGATTTGTTTTCATGGTTATTAATAAGAATTTCCCTACGGAAAAAGCTTTTTATTAGTTTATTATAAATGTACAATAAAAATCGGTTCCAACTAAAAAAATCTATTATTTCATTTTCAAACACGCTTTTCGTAAATTTGCACATTACATAAAACCTCCAATGGAAGAAGATAAAAAATACCTCAATTTTATTGAGCAGATTATAGAAGATGATTTAAAAAACGGACTAAAAAAAGAAGATCTTCGTTTCCGTTTTCCGCCGGAACCCAACGGTTATCTGCATGTGGGACATACCAAAGCAATCTGTATTAATTTTGGTTTGGGAGAAAAATATGGAGCACCTGTAAACCTTCGTTTTGATGACACCAACCCCGAAAAAGAAGAGCAGGAATATGTGGACGCTATCAAAAGAGATATTGAGTGGCTCGGTTTTAAATACGACCGCGAACTGTACGCTTCAGATTATTTTCAGCAGCTTTACGATTGGGCAGTTCAGATGATTAAAGATGGAAAAGCTTATGTTGATGAGCAACCATCGGAAATTATTACTGAACAACGCAAAAATCCAACTGAAGACGGTGTGGAATCGCCTTTCAGAAACCGCCCTTTAGAAGAATCTCTGGAGCTTTTCGAAAAAATGAAGAATGGTGAATTCGAGGAAGGCAGCATGTCGCTTCGGGCAAAAATCGATATGACTTCACCCAACATGAACATGCGCGATCCTGTGATGTACAGAATCCTTAAACGTCCTCACCACCGTACCGGAACCGACTGGAAAATTTACCCGATGTACGACTGGGCACATGGCGAAAGCGATTATATCGAGCAAATTTCGCACTCACTTTGTTCACTGGAATTCGAAAATCACCGGCCGTTATACAACTGGTATCTGGATCAGGTTTACGACGAAGAAAAAATTCGAAACAAACAGCGCGAATTCGCAAGAATGAACGTGACATACATGATTACTTCCAAAAGAAAGCTTTTACGTTTGGTTGAGGAAGGAATTGTGACAGGATGGGACGATCCGCGCATGCCGACGATTTCCGGAATGAGAAGATTGGGTTATACGCCTACGGCAATAAGAAATTTCATTGACCGTGTAGGAGTAGCAAAACGTGAAAATTTGATCGATATTCAGCTATTGGAATTCTTCGTTCGTGAAGATCTTAACAAAAAAGCGACACGAGTAATGGCAGTAGTAGATCCGGTAAAACTTGTGATCGAAAACTACCCTGAAAATGAAGAAGAATGGCTGGAAACAGAAAACAATCCGGAAGATGAAAATGCAGGAAACAGAGAGATTCCGTTCAGCAGAGAAGTGTATATTGAACGTGAAGATTTCCGTGAAGAAGCCAATAATAAATTTTTCAGACTGAAATTGGGAGGTGAAGTGAGACTGAAATCCGCCTACATTATTAAAGCCGAACGAGTGGAAAAAAATGAAAACGGCGAAATCACCACAATTTACGCTACTTATGATCCGAAAAGTAAATCTGGAAGCGGCACCGAAGAAAGTTTAAGAAAAGTAAAAGGGACCTTGCATTGGGTTTCTGCAAAACATGCGTTGCCGATTGAAGTTAGAATTTACGACCGTCTCTTCACCAATCCGCAACCGGACGCTGAAAAAGAAGCAGATTTTCTGGATTTCATTAATCCTGAATCGCTGAAAACTGTTCAGGGTTTTGCGGAACCTAGTCTGAAAGACGCCGAAGTGGGCGAACATTATCAGTTCCAGAGAATCGGATATTTCACGAAAGACAGAGATTCTTCCGACGAAAAACCGGTATTTAACCGAACAGTAACTCTGAAAGATTCCTACAAACCGGAATAAAATTGTGTAACATAAACCACGAAACCCCAAAACAGTTTTAGTTTGGGGTTTCTTATTTTTGTACATCCGGTGAAAATGAAAAAATTTTATACTGCCCTGCTCTTTACTCCATTCTTTGTTTGGGCGCAGGAACAGGATTCTGTTGCTTTGATTTCGGAAGTTCAGATTGATGCTTACAGAAAACCTGCAAAACTCATTAACTCCACAAAATCGGTTGCGGTTGCAGGAGCGAGCCTTCTCGATCAAAATGCTCCTGAACGAATGCTGGAAGCGGTCAACTTACTTCCCGGAAGTAAGTTGGAAGAACGCTCACCCGGAAGTTATCGTTTTTCGGTTCGTGGAAGCACACTTCGTTCGCCCTTTGGCGTTCGGAACATCAAAGTTTATCTGGATGATTTCTCGCTTTCTGATGCATCGGGAAATACTTACTTAAATGCTCTGGATCCGGAAGTTCTGGGAAAAATTGAAATATTTAAAGGTCCGGAAGGTGGTGAATTTGGATCTTTTACAGGAGGAACAGTTCTCCTGAAAACGAAAAACCCGGATGAAAAAACGATTGGAATTTCCGGTGGAAGTTTTAATCTGTTCAAAGGGAATTTCAGTTATGCAAAAATGTCTGCGAACAACAATTTTAGTTTGTATTCAAGTTATCAAACTACGGATTCTTACCGGGAACAGTCGGCTTTGGAACGTAAGTTTTTTCTGATCAAGAACAACCGAAAATATTCTGAAAAAGGAGAATTCAATTCGTTGATGATGTATTCAAATTTGCATTATGAAACTCCGGGCGGACTTACTTTGGAACAGATGCAACAAAATCCACGACAGGCTCGACTGAAAACCTCAACGTTACCCAGCGCCAAAGAACAAAACGCCGGAATCAACAAAAAACTTATTTTTGGAGGGATTTCTCATCAGTATCGGTTTAGTCCACATATCAGCCATTTTATCGCATTGCAGGGAATTTACAACGATTTGCGCAATCCGTTCATCACCAATTTTGAGAAAAGATTCGAAAATAATCTGGCATTGCGAACGCATTTCAACTGGGAAAGCAATTACGGGAAAACTGCGCTGCAAAGTAGGTTGGGTTTCGAAGGCGCCACGTCTGCAACCATCGTAAAAAACTTCGATAACAATTTCGGTATTGCCGGAAATCCACAGAATTTTGATAAAATAAATGCAGAAAGTGGCTTTATTTATTTTGCTCAGAAAGCAGTTTTTGCGGAGCGTCTTTTTCTGGATGCATCGGTAAGTTACAATTTGATGAATTACAGCTGGAATTCACTTTTTCCACAGACTGAGACAGGAAGCAAAAATTTCGAAAAACAGTGGTTGCCCGATTTTGGAATTTCTTATTTGATTTCTGATGGATTTTCTGTCCGTGCAAAAATCAGTAAAGGAAATTCTGCTCCAACAGCGGAAGAAATTCGTTCTTCGACGCAACAAATTAATCTTTCGCTAAATCCTGAATTTGGCTGGAACAAAGAAATAGGAATTCGGAAACAGTTTGGAAATGTTCTCTATGCTGAACTTGCAGCATTTGATTTTCGGATGAAGGATGCCATCGTTCGTAAACAGGACGAAAACGGCAATGAATATTTTGAAAATGCCGGAGAAACCGTACAGAAAGGCCTCGAATTTATTCTTGAAACCCGAAAAATAAAGCTGAGCAATCCGGTGTTGCAGTCGATAAAACTTTGGTTTTCCGGAAATGTATTCGATTTTAAATTTAAAAATTATCAAACCGGCGGAAATGATTTTTCCGGCAACCGATTAACCGGAGTTCCCTCCAACTCGCTGCAGAACCTGATCAGTTTGAACTTTTTTGACAATTTGAAAATGGATATTGCACATTTCTACAATTCGGAAATCCCGCTGAACGATGCCAACTCGGTGATTGCCGCACCTTCGTTGGTTGGGAACATTTCGCTGCACTACCCTTTTCAGCTTCAGTATGGTGAACTCGCTCTGCAGCTTAGGATACAGAATTTGTATAATACAAAGTACAGTTTAGGACACGACATCAACGCATTTGGCGGCAGGTTCTACAATCCGGCGGCGACCAGAAATTATTCTGTGGGACTGCAGTTTCAGTTAAAATAAGAGATGATTAAAAAGGCGAAATCCTGCCAAAAATATTCAGCAGGATTTCTGTAAAAAATGATAATAAAAGTGTCAGATGGTATCGGAAATAAAAATATTTTCCTTCAGTTTTCTCAGCCAGCGCAGGAGATTTCCTTTCATAAAAACAGATGGTTTTTTCTTTATTTTTCTATTCCAAAGATATCACTGCACTGTCAATTGAACTTTACATAATTCTTAAAAAATCTTTAATATTACTTCGAGTCGTTGCGACCAAATTCGCGGCAGAATTATTGTAAGCAATAATGAAAATCACATCATGCTAAAAAATCTTCATATTCTGTTTTTTCTGACGTTTTTGTTTTCCTGTGAAAAAGATTCAATTACCCCAAAACCCACTACTGAAACAAATTCAACATCAGTTGAAAAACAAACTAAAGAGGATTCTTTGCAAGCTATAAATAACAAGGTGATTTCCGTTCTGAAATCCGGAAATTACAATGAATTAGCTGATTTCATTCATCCCGAAAAAGGAATCCGGTTTTCGATGTATGCCTATATAAATCCGGAAAAAGACAAGATTTTTACGCGTGATGATTTTGAAAAATATATTGACAGCAACGTTCGGTTTACCTTTGGTGAAAAGGACGGAACGGGAGATCCGCTCGTGGTTTCCTTAAAGGATTATCTGAAGAATTGGGTTTGGAAAAGAGATTTTTCTGTGGGAAATTATTCGGCAAATGAGTTTCAGGGCACCGGTAATTCCTTAAACAATTTACAGGAAAAATATACCGTGGCTCAGTTCACAGAAAACTATATTGAAGGCAGCGAACAATACGGAGGCATGGACTGGAATTCGCTGCGGCTGGTTTTTGAAAAATACAATGGAAAATATTTCCTGGTTGCAATTGTGAACGATGAGTGGACGATTTAGGTTTACTCTAAATCTTCGTATTTCGCTGAAATAGCATTCAGTTTCTGCAATAGTTGCTGATTTTCTGCCTTTGCATTTTCCAATTTCTGTAACAGACTGTGAATCATTTCTATCCCCGGAATGTTTACTTCCAGATCATAATGCCAATTAGCGAATCTTTCGAAGGCCGAAAGTTCTTCATAAATAAGGTATTTCACATCGTCTTCCATTTCGGTTTTCAGAAGCCCACTTTCTTCCAGAGAATCGAAAAAAGTGATTTCCACATTATATATTTTTACAAGTTCTTCTCTTGAAATTCTTTCGCTCATTTTTTCAAATCTTTAAGTTGCTGGAAAAGTTCTTTCTCTTTTTCCGAAAGTTCTTCGGGAAGTTTCACTTCGTAGGTTACATATAAATCCCCAAATTCTCCGTCTTTTTTATACACCGGAAAACCTTTACCGCGAAGTCTTACAGTGGCTCCGTTTTGTGTTCCCGGTTTCACTTTCAGATTAATTAACCCATCCAAGGTGTTTACTTTTACTTCACCACCTAGAATTGCGGTGTACAAATCTAAATTCACATTGGTTTTCAGATCATCACCGGTTCGTTCAAAATTTTTATCTGGAGTAATGTTGAAAGTTATATACAAATCACCGTTCGGACCTCCGTTAAATCCAGGATTACCGTGACCTTTCAGTTTAATTTGCTGTCCATCGTAAATTCCTGCAGGAATCGTAATGCGCACTTTCCTTCCATTGATTTCAAATGTTTGCTGATGGGTTTTAGAAGCCTGCTCCAACGTAACCGTCAGTTCCGCAGAAACGTCCTGTCCTTTGAATTTCCCGGAAGAACTTCGTCCGCGGCTGCTGCCAAATCCGCCACCGAACATGCTTTGGAAAAAATCGGAATAATCGGCGTCACCTCCAAAATCACTTCCAGAAAAGCCACCAAAACCACTGCTCTGCTGTTGATATCTTTGCTGTTGCTGCGCTTTTTCGTACTCTTCACCGTGCTTCCAGTTTTCGCCGTATTTATCGTATTTCGCGCGGTTCTCAGGATTACTCAGCACTTCATTGGCTTCATTGATTTCCTTGAATTTTTTCTCCGCTTCCTTGTCGCCGGGATTTACGTCGGGATGGTATTTTCGGGCAAGTTTACGGTACGCTTTTTTAATTTCATCCGCGGTAGCCGATTTCTGGATTCCTAAAGTTTTATAATAATCGATGAAAGCCATTGCTTAAATTATTTACCATAAAATTAGGAAATTTTGATCAGTAGAAAAACTGCAGCTTCTGCTAATCGCGGTTTTTTACAAGAATCCAGCCGCTGTAAAACCGACCATCGCCCAGTTGCAATGTGTACCAATAAGTTCCTGTTGGTACCGGACGACCCAGAGATTTACCGTCCCAAGAAATCTTTTGATTGGTTTCCTGCCTGAAAACCGTCTTCTCATATCTGTCGAAAATTTTGACTGTAGAATTTTTTCCGTCGAAAACATGAAGCCCATCAATTTCCCAAAAATCATTGATACCGTCACCATTAGGTGTAATAACATTGTTGATTTTCGTGATGAGTCCCTGTTTCTCCAGACCCAAACAATCTTCACCATCATACTTTACATAAAAAGTGATTACTCCGTGCGGAAGATTACTGAAAATATTGGAATTCTGCCACGTTACACCATCCACGGAATACACAATTGGTTTAGTACCTTCCGCAATCACCGTGTACGAATCGCCGTTTGCAATCAGTTCTGTTATTACGGGAACATCGAATGCCTTAACCTCAAACTGTGTGGAGAAAGTACATCCGTTTGCGCCCACAACATTGACGGTATAAATTCCGGCTTGATTGACACCGAGAAGTTCGTCGGACGTAGAAATTATTTCGCCGGAAGGATTTTTCCATTCATACTGAACGATATCCAAGCCTGAGAAATTGGGTTTAATATCAACAAAACCATCATTGTAAGGACAGAAATATTGGTCTTCAATCTGGAAAGCCGGTTCTTTTTTAAGGCTGACAAAAACAGTAGCCAATGCCGGACAGTAATCAGCTGCGGTTACTTTTATATAAATGGTAGTCCCGTGTAAACCGCCATTAAAAAGATAGTTTTGAGGATTCTGAATCTCATTTGTTCCGTTATGTAGATCAGTTTCGCTTGGGAAATAGGAGAAAGCACCCGTTGGAAAAATCTGATTTTCAAACTGTGTAATATCGATAGTTTCCTGCAAATCGTTTCCAACGTCACACACATTATCAATCGTAAATGAACTCGCCAACACTGGAATAAGGTCTCCAATTTTCAGATCAATAAAATTTACATCAAAGCAACCAGGAATATTTTCAACACGAACCCAAACTCTCGTTGGCATTGGATTCTGCTCGAGATTCTCAGGATTTTGAATTGCATTCTGAGCATTCTGAGCATCAGTCTGCGTAAGATAAAATGTGAAACTATTTTCCGCATGTGGCAAATCTACCATTTGGTTGGTGAAATTCATCAGATTAACCTGCGGAATCCCATCCAGATCAGTATCACATATCGTAATTGTGCTGCTGATTGCTTTCGGAGGAAGATAGGTTTTCAGAAGAATTGGCGCGGTAGAAAAACAACCATTACTGTCAGTAAATCTTGCCCAAACGGTAACTTCTGAAATTGTTGTAATCTGCGTGACAGCAATCTGATTTCCCGGCAAACCTGCATCAGCATGTTCCTTTGTTGCATAGTACGTAATTGCAATATCGCTCAGCGGAACAGTATTTTCGGACTGAATAAAAATCTGGTCTATTGCGTCAGAAAGTGTGAAACTTTCCTGAAGATTAAAATCGTAATCGCATTTCTTCAAGACCGCATTATTTCTAAGTTTTATTGCAGGAAGAAAATGGTTGACAATCGTAATTTTACTTACTGAATGACAATGCCCCGAAACCGAAGTGACTTTCGCAAAAACCGTAGATGTGCTTCCTGCCTCGTAAACAGTGGGATTACTAATAAACCCTTGAAAAGTATCCGAAGTTGCATCGTAACCGCTATACCAACTGAAAATCACCGGTTGCGCACCACTGTAAATTTCCTGTTGTAATGCTGTTAAATCGAATAATTCTGTTCCGTCATTGTTGTTATCACATTGATTATTGTTAATCTTTGTAATCTCTGATGTAACGTTGGGAACCGGGACAAGAGATATCTGGATTGGATAGATTTCCGTACAGCCTTCTACATTTACCTGTGCCCAAACCTGCAAGTTTCCGTTTACTGTTACCGGAGTATTAATTATTCCAGTTCCGTCTGCCACAGAAAAGAATGTAACAGACCCACTTTGCACTCCCAATATAGATGCTCGGAAAACAGATAGGTTCACACTTTCTTGACCATCGTTGTTTTTATCACAAACCTGAAAACTGGTTTGTGCGGCTTGTGGATGAAGAAGCGTCACCGTGAGAGAACGAACTGTGTAACAACCTGAACTGTTCTCGAAACGGACAAAAAACTCTTTAAAAACTTTCGGTCCGTTATCAGTAATTGTTTGGCTCAACGGAATCTGATAAACAGCACTTCCCTCCACTGCATTGAAATAATTATCAAAATAGGTAACCGTAATACCTGGATCTTCACTTTGCAACATACCTTGGGCCAAGACTGACAGATCAAAAGTTTTATCTTCTGTTCCGTCAAAGCAGATTACTGCATTTTTGTTGATTGCTTCAACTTTTGTGAACGTAATGATAAGGTGAACTTCCGCAATAGAATAACAACCTCCTGGAATTTCGACACGTGCATAAATAATGCTTGTTCCTTCTGTAACCATGAACATTGAATCTCCCGTTCCGCTAACCGCCTGATCATAAGTTGAATAATATTTGATTTGTAAACTCGTGTCCGAAGTTATAAGTGAATCTATATTTGAAAAGGAATAAGGTTCCAAGCCATTTGCATGAATATCACAAAGTGTGTCTGAAAATGTGACCGGCGTGTTTATTACCGGACCTGCAGAAAAATTCACCGAAACCGGACCATGAACCAAAGAACAACCTCCAGAATTGAACCGAACCCAAAAAACAGAAGTTGCAGTAAGGTTCATTGTCGTTATATGATTCACAGAGTTGTTGGCATCTGCTGCCGTTGCGTAGAATTCCAAAGTGCCGCTTGCGCCCGAAGATATCAATTGATTTCTTAGTCGCGACAGCACGAAATTAGTTTCAATACCGTCACCGTTTAAATCGCACACTGTAACATTGCTGCTTACTGCGTTGGAAATAAAATCCAGCTGCAGGAGAGAAACCCTAAAACACGAAGTATTGGATTTACTCTCTACCCGAACAAAATATGTGGCTGATGAAGTTATCACAACGTTCGTTGGTTGCGGGTTCAGTCTACTCTCCGCGTCTGACTGCGACAGATGAAATGTAAAATTAAAATTGGCAGATGGATTGGGCGTTAGTGAAGTTTGATAACTGTTTAAGTCGACATTTTCGCCGGAAGCATTTCCTGAACAAAGCAGTACCGTAAAATCATTGGCCAAAGGAAAATCGGGTGCAAAATTTACCGCAATCGCGTCGGTAGTTTTATAGGTTTTACCACAGGCGGAGTAGCTAATCTCAACAGAATAAACTTCATTTTTTTCAGGACAAACACTCACTGTCGCAGCGCTTCCCACAGTTTCTCCCGACGAATTTTTCCACGAAAAAATCGGCATTATTTCTCCACCTGCCGGCGAAAATTTCCATCCTTCATTCTGGGCGGACCATACTCCGGTTTGTCTTCCGGGAGGTGTCGCACCAATAGTTCCATCTTTGTTCTGAATTCCGATAAGAGACTCACGAAACTTCGCACTCCCACAAGGCAAAGGTTTGCTCTCAACAAAAACATCTATCTCGTTGCTTCCTTCATGTAGAACGATTTGTGAAGAAATACGCTCTTCACAACCGGCCATTCTTCCCCGATAAAAATTGACCACAAATTTTCTGCAAGGAGCTGAACCGATTACAGAATAGTAAATTTCAGAATCGTCGGCCGCTGAAAAAACCATGTCCGACAAAACACCAAATATGGAATTTTTAGGCAACTGCGGACTAGGATTATTCGCCGTGATATTTGGATAGCTTACGTTTCCAAGTTGTGACAGGTCAAAAGTTATCAACCCATTGCAGCCAACGACCAGCTCGTTGTAGGACACGCCATAAAAACAAAAATCAAAAGGAAGGGAAAGCTTCTCCGCAAACAAATCGTCGTAGTTTGCATTTAAAGCAGTACCGCTGTTCAATGGAACAACCGGCAGAAAGCTCTGTGAGGTAACCTGATATTGATCGGTTGAAAAAAACTTAGGATAATCCACAGATAGCGACAGGCATTTCCCATTGTTTTGCATCGGGTAGGAACAGTCGACTAAAACTTCTTCATTCCCTAACGCATCCGTAATCCGAGGTACGGCACAAATCTGCGACTGCACATAAATACAGAAAAAAGAAAGAAGAAAAAGTAAAGTCTTTCTCATACTCAATTACATTCTAACGAATTTACTAAAACATTCTGATGCTATTATTTTTTATTGAAATAAAATCAATCGGCGGCGAAAACCTCAACGAATCATTTATCTTTGAAAAAAAATCTGCATGAATACAATACTGAAAAACTATTCCGGAATTATATTGCTAATGTTGGGTATTATTGCTGGAAGTTTCGTGGGTGTTTTTCTACCGGAAACGGTGGTTTATTTAAAACCGTTGGGCGATATTTTCCTTAATCTTCTTTTTGTAAGTGTTGTTCCGCTGGTATTTTTTGCAGTTGCCAATTCCATTGCAGGTTTGGAGCAGGAATCGAAATTTGGGAAAATTATTTTTTCAATGATTTTCACTTTTCTGCTGTTCATCATCACTGCGGCGATTTTCACCATTGCAGCAGTTTACTTTTTTCCAACAGAAGCGGTCGGAATGAACTCTGCCGAAAATCTTGAAAATTCCGGAGCCGAAAAAACCTGGGGCGACCGTATCGTTTCGTTTTTTACAGTGGGAGAATTTACACAGCTTTTTTCAAGACAGAACATGTTGGCTTTGCTCATCTTTGCATTTCTCACCGGAACGGCAATCCGTAAAACCGGTGAACACGGCATGGTTTTCAGAAATTTTGTGAAATCCGGCTATGAAGTAATGAAAGAACTTCTGCTGATTGTGATGAAGGCAGCACCAATCGGATTGGGAGCGTATTTTGCGTATCAGGTTGCAACCATCGGACCGCAACTTTTTGGTTTTTACGCTAAACCTCTCGGTCTTTATTACGTTGCGGGAATTATTTACTTCTTTGTTTTTTTCACGCTTTACGCATTTGCAGCAAAAGGAAAAGACGGTGTAAGAAAATTCTGGAAAAACAATATTTATCCTTCGCTTACCGCGATCAGTACATGTTCCAGTTTTGCGACAATGCCTGCGAATCTTCAGGCGGCGTCAAAAATCGGAGTTCCGGATTCTATCGCCAATATCGTAATCCCGATTGGAAGTACACTACATAAAAACGGTTCTTCGATGTCGTCGATTATCAAAATTTATGTGGCTTTTTTGATTATCGGAGAAAATTTTTTCGATCCCGCCAATCTTCTGCTCGCATTGGGAATTACGATTTTTGTAAGTATTGTCGCAGGCGGAATTCCAAACGGTGGTTATATTGGCGAAATGCTCATGATTTCTGCTTACAATCTTCCTGTGGAAGCAATTCCTGCCGTGATTATTATCGGAACATTGGTTGATCCGTTGGCAACGGTTCTAAACTCTACCGGCGACACCGTCGCAGCTATGTTTGCGACAAAAATTTCTGGTGAAAAATTTGAGGAACCAAAGGAGTTTTCAGTATAAATTTGAAAATTCAACCGTCTCCGAACATAAATTTTGAAGATCTAAAAAATATATGCATATTTGAGATGCTGTGAGCAAACCTACAAACCCAATTCCTTACAGTAAAATCTATGACGAAATTTTCCGCTTTTACACTGCTTGTAAGCTTAGCTTTATTTACAAGTTGTGATTTCATTAAAAATTCTCTCACATACAAAGACAAAACTGAAAATTTTGTTGAAGCGCTGATGGATAAAGATTACGACGAGTGTGTAAGTATGATGGCAACGGATCACGAAACGGCAAAAAAGACAAACCAGGATTCACTGAAATCCGGTTTAGATCAGTTCAGAGCTGTAATAGGCAGCAATTTTGGAGATGGAAATTTTGAATATTCGCTCATGAAAGCCGAAAAGAAACGCTCCACGGTTGCCAGTGATAATACACCACCGAATACAACACTGGCCCACATTGAATTTTCAAATGGAAAAAATCTTGGCGTATTTCAGGTTTTATTTGATGACACCTCCAATAAAATTCTCAACATACACACTTTGGAGATAAAAGCAGAGAAACCCAATATGTTGCTGTTCTGGCTTTTCGGAATTCTGCCATTAACTGTTTTATTATTCAATATTTATGTCATCAGAAAAATAAAGAAAAGCAATTTAAAGAGAAAATGGATAAAATACCTTGCAGTTATTGTTTTAAATGTACCGGCAATCTCTTATGCTGCGGTCGACGGCCTTTCGTATAAGCTTCTGAACTTTCAGATTTTGTTTGGTGTTGGATTTTCATTTATGGGATATCTTGGCTCGGTGTGGACTTTCGGAATTCCTTTAGGTGGGATTTACTGGTTATGGAAGCTTCATCAACAGAAAAATTTAGCCTTTAATACTAAATCAACGTCTCAGATAATACCAGATTCACACGAAAAAACAACAGAAAATATGTAATTCATTTTACATTCCTGCGCTAATAGTAATCGCACGAGGAGATAAGGCTTTCTAAAAAACAATCAGTACTTGCAAATTAAAAAGCCGCTCTTTTGGAACGGCTTTTTATATAATTGTTATCGATAATCGTAGTATCGCGATCCAACCAAAACCGGATTTTCTGTTTCAATCTGGTTTAATCCAAAACCTTTATAATCTGAATTTACCGACGATTCCAGTTGTTTTCGGTGAAGTTTTTCGTAGGTTTCAAAATCAATGGCTTTTCTGTTTTTTAAATTCTCAAAAACATTCCATTTCTGAACTACTTCGCGCCAGGATTTTCCTACTTTTCCGGCAAAAACTTTCGCTTTCGAACCGCTTCCGTAGGCTAAAAACCCAATTTTCTGATCCTTAAGATCTTCCTGATTATCGTAACTCACCTGCATTGCCGAAAGCAAAGCCATGAAAACCGAGGCCGTGTACATATTGCCCACTTCGGAGGAAGCGCGTTGTGAAGGCTCAATTTTTCGGTTGATGAAGCTTAAATATTCTTCGGATTTTGCAACAGCTTTCTGCTCGTCGGGAGTTCCGTACGGAAGATTGTTCTCGAGGCTGAAAAGTTCGGTAAAAACTCTTTTCCCGTGAAACGCATAGGGTAAATGGAAAATTAGGTAACGCCAGTTTTCATAAGGTTTTTCGAGTCCTGTTTGCTCTTTGTAATGTTCGTAAGCTTCGCGAATTCTGTCCTGATAACACTGGTTGGAATATTGCCCATCAAAAACCGGTTCGTCAGTAAAAATTTCAATTTTATCGGGCATGGATGCTGCGGCAGATTTCAGATCAGATTTCAACGCTGCCCTTCTTGGTTTAAAGAAATCGAAAACACTTTCTGTGGCTACACCGTACACATTTTCGATTTCCAAAAGTTGAGGATGATCTGACAAAAGAACTGCAACTGCGCCTCCACCCTGGGTATATTCGCCCGAGCTTTCCAGCTCATATTTTGCATAATCTGATGCAATTACCACGGCTTTTTTACCGGGATTTGCACGGCAGAAATCCAGGCAGTTCTGCAAAGCGTCTACAGCGCCTACGCAAGCGAACGTCATATCCACCACATCACAGTTTTTGAAACATCTTGCTCCGAAGTCCTTTTCCAGAACTGCTTCCACCATTTTCATCGCATAGGTTGCGGTAGGTTTTGCTGCATCCAAGGCACTTTCGGTACCGAGATAAATGCGGGAAATTTCTTTTGGATTGAGGTTGTAATCTTTAATCAGTTTCAGTAAAGCTTCCGCAGCAAAAGTTGCTGCATCTTCATGCACATCTGGAAAAGCCATTTTGTGTAACCCCAAACCTCTCTCGAGTTTCGCGGGCTCAATGTTTCTTTTTTCTGCTAAATCTTTAATTTCTAAATAAAGGGAAGGAACGTGGAAGCTTGCCGCTTCAATACCGTAAATCATACTGCTTAATTTTATACAAATCTCCGAAAATTATCTTCCATCAGAAAATCAAAAAATGCCGGAACTGCTGCTCCGGCAAAAATTTTAACACTGATAAATAAGTTTATTTGTAAGCTTCAATCGTTTTATTAATCAAATCGATCTGCTGATTGATGGTCGGACTGGAAGGGTTGGCTTTTAAAACTTCCATTTTCTTGGTTAGTCCGTCGCGAAGCATTTGGACAATCATCATTTTCGCCTGTGGATTGCTACCCAACTGACTTTTTGCAAGATTCAATATTTTGGTAATATTTTCTGTAGCTTTTATATTGTCAGAACTCATAATCCAGTTGAATCCTTGTTCCGCTGCAGCGCCAAACTGTGGATCCTGAAATTTAATAAAAGGGTAAAACGCAACTGTACTGCCAATTGCAGGCATTAAATTGTTGAGTTTATTCTTCACAATTACCGGTAACAAAGTTTCCATAACTTCATCTGATGCTTCATCCAGCTCAATATTCTCGGAAAGAGCAACCACTCTCTGAGGATCCATTCCTGCTACCGCAGCCAAGGAACTTAGCTTTACAGAATTAGAAACGGAACGGATACTTTTCTCGAACAGCTGCAAATATTTTCTGTTTGCAGTTTTGGCCAAAGCAGAAATCGCTGCAGATTGCACCAGAGTTTTAGGATCTCCCGAAGCTAACTTTTCGACTTCGGCAAGAGCAACTTTCTGCTGATCAGCTTTTGAAAGATCTAAACCGCTTAACGCCTTCATCCTGATTCTGAAATTTTGGTCTTTCAAAGCAGCAACCAAAGTTTTCAAAGCAGAAGGATTTACACCTTTGTCTTCAGCGGCATTTTCGACGGCTTTGTAGCGACTCAAAAATTCTTTGGAATTCTGATACTGCGTAAAATAATTTTCTGGCGTTTTAGATTCAGTTATTTCAGATAGTAATATTCCGTCTGCGTTAATATTGATGAACTCCGGGTTTTTCGCCGCAGCGAAACTGAATGTATTCCTGTCTTTCGCATTTACCCAGACATTTTTTCTAACTGGCTTTCCGTTAACGTATAAATCTATCGCTAATGGAAATTCGAAATTACCACCAAGCTGATCCTGATTGATATTCACTAAAACCTGCTTTTTCACCGGTTCGTAACTGTAGGTATATGATAATTTTGGATGTCCGCTGCCAAAAAACCACTGATTGAAAAACCAGTTCAGATCTTTACCCGAAACTTTTTCCAGCGCCAAACGAACCTGGTGTGCTTCTCCGGTTCCGTATTCGTTGGCTTTCAGATAATGATTCAGTCCACCAAAGAAAGCTTCGTCGCCCAGATAATTTCTAAGCATGTGAAGAATTGCGCCTCCTTTGTTGTAAGAAACGCCATCGAACATATCTTCACGCGCGTGATAATTGAAACGCACCAAATCTTTCGAAATATTCGCCGGATCCATGAAGTAAGTTTTTCCGGCCACCATCAGTTTATGATCAGCGAAATCTTTTCCGTATTTGTACTCGTTCCAGAGGTATTCGGAATAATTCGCGAAAGATTCGTTAACGGTAAGATTGCTCCAGCTTTCGGTGGTTACAATATTCCCGAACCAGTGGTGAAAAGCTTCGTGAGCAATAACATCTTCCCATCGGTTTTCATCAATCAGCTGTCCAGGTTTTTGCTGAGCCATTTCCTGATGAAGAACGGCGGTTGTGTTTTCCATTGCACCTGAAACGTAATCTCTGGCTGTAATCTGTGCATATTTGCTCCAAGGATAATCGTAGTTCAGAATTTTCGAGAAAAACTCAAGCATTTCCGGAGTGTTTCCGAAAATCTGCTGTGCGTAAGGTTCATACTCTTTTTCCACGTAATAATCCACCGGAATATTTCTCCATTTGTCTTTCACAACGGCATAATCACCAACGCCCATGAAAAACAGATAAGGCGCATGTTTCTTATCCATCATCACCCAATGGTCGGTACGAAGTCCCCCTGATTGTTTGGTAGAAGATTTCAGTAAACCGTTGGAGAGCGTGACATATTTATCAGGAACCGTCATATAAATTTCCTGAGTTGTTTTCTGGTTGGGCTTATCTACTGTTGGAAACCATGCAGAACTCGCTTCGGTTTCGCCTTGTGTCCAGATTTGTGTAGGCTTATTTCCTTCTTTTCCCTGTGCATTAACAAAGTAAAGTCCTTTAGCATCGCTGATTGCCGCACTTCCTTTCTGTTTTACTTCGTTGGGACGTGCTGTATATTTAATGTAAACTGTATAATCCTGATTACGGTTGTAGGATTTATCCAGATTAATCTTCAGCATATCATCCTTGTAGCTGTATTTCAGTGGAGTTTTCGCACCATTTCTGTCCAGTGCAACTTCGTGAATAAGCATCGCTTTTGCATCCAGAACCAGAGAATCTGACGGATAGAAATATGGACTTGCTGTTAACCATTCTTCACCGTGCATGTGCTCTTTTTCGTAATCGAAACTCACTTTCAGTTTGGTATGCTTCAGCTCGGTAGATTTGGTGTGGGTTGCTCTGTAAACCTCCGGTCTTCCGGAAGTTTCGGTTTGGGCAGAAATATTTCCGCTAAAGAAAATCCCAAGTAGAGACAGAGAGACAATAAGTTTTTTCATAAGAATATTTATGGTTTTTTGCTGTTTAAGAAGGTATCGAACAGGTCGTTTACCAAAGTTTCGTAATCGCCTTTTTTCAGCTGGTCTTTAGTTTTAGCGTAAGCTTTTTTAAGATCGCTTTCGGTTTGGGAATCGTCGACAATTTCAACTGATTTTATTCCTTTTATCATCAGAAGCAGATCAGCCATTTTCTCAATACCGGCGTTTTCTTCAAGGTTTATTTTCAGAAACTTCATATACAGATAAGTTTTAAATTTGGGGTATTTGTTACAACAAAAAACTTTGTCGAAGTCTAAATTATTCATTTCTTCTCCGACAAAGTTCGTATGTAAGATGCTGGTTTTTACGTAAAGTTAAATCGCGACAGGTGCTTTAATTCCCGGATGCGGATCGTAATTCTCTAAAGTGAAATCTTCAAAATCAAACTCAAAAATATCTTTGATTTCCGGATTCAGTTTCATTTCCGGAAGCGTTTTCGGTTCGCGGGCCAACTGGCGTTTTACTTGATCAAAATGATTATTGTAGATATGAACATCGCCAAAAGTATGCACATAATCTCCCAGTTCCAGATCGCAAACTTGAGCAACCATCATCAGCAACAATGCATAACTAGCAATATTGAACGGAACTCCCAGAAATACATCTGCACTTCTCTGATACAACTGCAGCGATAATTTTCCATCGGCAACGTAAAACTGAAACATCGTGTGACAAGGCGCCAAAGCCATATTCGGGATTTCTGCCGCGTTCCAAGCAGAAACGATCAACCTTCTTGAATCGGGATTGGTTTTAATCTGATCAATCACCTCTGAAAACTGATCAATCACTTTGTTATCTGCTCCTCTCCAGCTTCTCCACTGCGCTCCATAAACCGGTCCCAAATCGCCGTTTTCATCGGCCCATTCATTCCAGATGGAAACTCCGTTATCCTTTAAATATTTAATGTTGGTATCGCCTTTCAAAAACCACAGCAATTCGTAAATAATGGATTTCAGGTGAACTTTTTTGGTCGTTACCAAAGGAAAACCTTTGCTTAAATCGTAACGTAACTGATAGCCAAAAACGCTGCGCGTTCCGGTTCCTGTTCTGTCAGTTTTATCGGTTCCGTTGTCTAAGATATGCTGTAGTAAATCGAGGTAGTTCTGCATGTTTTTCTAAATATTTTATGGAGTTATTTGGCATTGTAGAAATTGTCAAATAACTTTTGCCCGAGGTCCAAAATTACCAAATTTTTTCAATCTTTTGGGAAGAACTGTTCAGTAAAAAAGTATCATTTTCAGCTTTTCCCCACATTGCTTTTGCCAGTGGCGATTCCGGCGAAATGACGAATATTTTTTGAGTTTCGAAATTAATTTCACCTAACGAAATGGCAATGAAAAACTTACCTTTTTCAGTTTCAACAAGAGAACCCTTTTCTATTTTTTCGGAAAATTCAGTTTTGATATTTTTGAGCGAGGTTTCTTGCTTCAAAAACCCATTCAACTGCAATTGGAGATTGTTGATTTCCTGCTGCAGCATTTCGCGGCCGGTTTCATATTTATCGCCCATCGAACTTTTCGTGTCGTTGTTGGAAGAACGTGTTTCATCAATCAGGTTTTTTAGATTGGCGATTTTTCCGGACAAGATTTCGGCAACGGTGCTTAAAAGTTTTGTTTTTTCCATTGAAATAAAACAAAAAAACGGACCGAAGCCCGTTTTCTGTATTGGGTTTTAAATTTCTATTTCTCGAAAACTGCATAACCACCAACCGGCAATTCGAAAGAATCGTTTCCGGAGAAAGTACGCTGTTGCTTGGTAAATATTTCGGTGAAACTCCCACGTAGATTTTGATCATTCACAGTAAAATTCACCGGCGATTTGGACATATTTAAAACAGTCAGAACCTCATCATTCCCATTTTTTCTCAGATAAGCGAAAACTTTATCATCCGCAGTTGTCTGCAGCATATAAGTGGTTACGGAAGAATCGCCACCACGAAGAGCAGGATTATTTGATTTCAGATTCAGTAAAGTTTTATAGAAATCTGCTAATTCGTTGTTGCCTGTCCAAGGAATCGGATCTTTCTCGAAAAACTCCAGTCTTTTCGTTCTCAAAGGAAGTTCCTGACCGTTATAAAGCAACGGAACTCCGTTCCAGGTTACCGAAAACACTGCAAGAGGTTTTGCAATCTCGCCGTATTTTTCATATTCTGTTCCGTTCCAGGTATTTTCGTCGTGGTTGGATGTGAACCAGGCTCTCATGGAACCGTCACCAATTTGTGAATAGCGGGAAAGCAAATCTCTCAACTCAGAAAGCGGAAGATCTTTTTCGTAGTATTCTTTAGTTTTGTGCATCCAGGTCCAGATGTAACTCGCATCGAAAACTTTTCCGTAATCCGGATTTTCAAGTTCATCAAATTCGCCGAGCCAGAAAAGAGGTTTCACTTTTTCAACTTCAGGACGTGCCTGTTGCCAGAAATCTACTTCAACCCATGCGGCAAGGTCGCAACGGAAACCATCAATATTGGCTTCACGAACCCAGAATTTCATAGCTTCAATCATGGCTTCGCGCATTTTCGGGTTCGAATAATCCAACTCAATTATATCTTCCATTCCGGATGCAATCTGGAAATCACCTGTTTTTGGATCTTTCAGATAGAAATCCGGATTTGTTTTTGTCCAGACATGATCCCAACCTGTGTGGTTTGCCACCCAGTCCATAATCACCTTGAAGCCCATTTTATGCGCCTCGTCTACAAGATGTTTAAAATCTTCCATCGTACCGAATTCCGGATTGATGGCGGTGTAGTCTCCGGCTGCATATTGGCTACCTAAAGTTCCCTTCTTGTTTTTCTGTGCGATTGGCGTTATCGGCATAAACCATAAAGTTTCCACACCCATTGCTTTTAGGCGCGGAAGTTCTTTCTCGAATGCACGGAACGTGCCTTCCTGAGTGTATTGTCTTACGTTAACTTCGTAAATATTGGTGGTGTGTTTCCACTCGCTTGGTAACTGCATGGACTGTGTGTTTTTTTGTGTCGTACAGGAAATAATTCCGAACGCTATTGCGGATAAAAGAATTAATTTTTTCATATTGCTCTGCTCTTGTTTGAGCTATGCAAGTTACTTAAAAAATATAAAAAAACCCGGTAAAACCGGGTGGAATTTTATACATCATCGGAGCTGTCTTCTTCGAAGAAGTCGTCATTGTAGTTGCTTTCTTCATCATCTCCGAAATTTTCATCGTCTTCGTCAGAAAAATCTCCGGTTTCGAAATCGTCGCCAAAATCAGCAAAATCATCATCCATAAAAGGCATCATACCATTCTTGGATTTTCCGCTGCTGCTTTTTCCTGGTGCTTTTAAAGGAACATTGCCGAAACGGAAAACCGTGATTGGATAATTTACGGCTGGTTTTTCTTCGGAAATCTCTACCAGTTCGCAGAAAAATTCCCAAAGATCCATGAAGCCATACTGAAAATGGATTTTATCGCCTACTTCTTCCAGAGCTTCATTGATGTAAACATCGCTCATAATCTCTCCGTCGCCGTCATCACTCATATCTTCCTGCGGAACGGATTTGATGATTACTCCCTCTTCATCCAGAATATTGAACAGCGACAAATCTTCGCCCATCAAACTGAACGCACTTTTAATACCCAGATGCAGATTCCAAAGTGTTTGAGTTCCTTTGATCTCAACGTCACGAAAAATATCGTCTTTGGTATCTAAAATGATCCTGATTTTATAAACCATTTCTAAATTTTAAATGAATATTCTGTGGTTATTCCCTTTTAATTTTCCGGTACAAATATAAAAGAATTGCCATCCTTCAAAAAAAATATTCCGGACTTTTTTTTCTAAAGTTTTTTATTAAATTCTCGGCGTCAGTTTACTCTTTTATCCAGCATAAAACTGAATTTCGTACCTTCCAGATACACGCTTTCTACGTTAATATTGGTTTGATGCGCCTCCAAAATATGCTTCACAATAGCCAGTCCTAATCCGCTGCCGCCTTCGTTTCGGCTTCTGCTGGTTTCCACGCGGTAGAAACGTTCGAAAATTCTTGGCAACACTTCCGGTTTTATACCCATTCCGTTATCGGCAACTTCTATCAAAACCTTGTTACGTAAAACATTGGTATGAATATTTACGAGCGCTTTCTCGCGGTTGGCGTAATGAATAGCGTTTGAAATAAGGTTAATTAAAACTTGCGAAATTTTATTTTTATCCGCGTTTACAAAAATCTGGTTGGAGGAAGTATTGAGTTTCAGGATGGTGTTTTTTTTCTGTGCCTTCATTTCCAATAAATCAAAAATTTCCTTGATGACTGCATTAATATCGAAACGGGTAACGTGGAGCGTAATTTCACCGCTTTCGTACTGATTGATCGCATCCAAATCTTTAACAATACTTAAAATCCGTTCCACTGATTTATCAATACGGTCGAGATATTTATCGCGGATTGCCGGATTTTCCACACCGCCATCAATTAAAGTGGAAACATAACCCTGAATAGAAAAAAGAGGTGTTTTCAGCTCGTGCGAAACATTTCCGATGTACTCTTTCCGGTAGCTTTCCATTTCCTTCATCGTATCGAGTTCCGTACTTTTTTTTATGTTGAATTCGGACATGCGTTCACCCAAATTCTGGAAATTGAGTTTGTCTTCTTCGTGAATAAAATCCCGCGGAAGAACGTTAGAAATTTTCTTTATCTGCTTTTTACCGTAATAGTTAAATAGAAACTCGAGCACAAAATAATTGATCATAATAACGGCCACACTACTTAGCGCCATTCCCCAAATGAAACTGGAAGAAGTGCGTTCGAAATCAGACTTCATTTCGTCGAACAGATAAACAACAGCGATAGTTACCGCCGTTAAAAGCAGTGACGCAAAAAAAGTAAGCCGGTAAAACTTCATGAAGTAAAGTTACACAACTAATTTATATCCAATACCTTTTAATGTTTGAATGGTGTGAATGCCCAGTTTTTCGCGCAGGCGGCGAATGTGTACATCAATGGTTCTTTCCCCTACAATAACGTCGTTTCCCCAAACTTTTTCCAGAATTTCTTCTCTTTTGAAAACTTTATCGGTGTTGGACGCGAGCAAATAAAGTAAATCGAACTCTTTTTTTGGAAGCAGAAACTGCTGTCCGGCTTTGGTGACGCGGAAGTTATCTTTATCAATCAGCAGATCGCCAATTTCTATATTCTTTGCCGAATCGGAAACCTGTGAAGTTAACTGAAGCAGCGCATTTACTTTGGAAATGAGAACTTTTGGCTTGATGATTTTTACAATATAATCGTTGGCTCCAGCCTGATAACCGGCCAACTGAGAAAATTCTTCACTGCGTGCAGAAAGAAAAACGATAAGCGTTTTCTGCAGTTCTTTGATGCGACGGAGTTCCTGACAGGTTTCAATACCGTCTTTCTCGGGCATCATCACATCCAGAAGAATAAGATCCGGCAGAATGTCTTTCGCTTTTGCAATACCTTCGTTTCCGTTTGATGCGGTGTACACCATATATCCTTCTTTCTCCAGGTTATAAGAAAGCAGCTCGAGAATATCCTGCTCGTCATCAATTAGGAGAATCTTCTTGTTATTCATCATTACTTTATTATCCTTTCAAAATTATCAAAAAAAAGAACGCGCCCATCTTAAGGGAGCTGAATTTACAATAATTTAATATTGAGATGCGCCACGTAAAGATTTATTAAAACAAATTTAAAAATGGCTAAACCATACTAATCTTGCCTTATGCAGAACTTTGCGCAACGATAAAAGGTAATAAAAGTAAAGTATGAAAGTCAGCAAACTTAGTATTGCAGTTTTGTTTTTAGCAGGTTCATTCCGTACCGTACATGCACAGCGCGCCGAAAGAGATACTGTAAAAAACGAAAAGAGAATTGAAGGGGTAACCATTCAGGGAACCACTAAAAAAGGTGCAGAAAGCAACATCATCAGTCTGCAGAAAAAATCTGTAGAAGTTATTGAAAGAGTCGGCTCCGTGCAGCTGGAAAAACAGGGAGTTGGTGACGCTTCTGTGGCGGTAACTAAAGCAACCGGAGCGCAGAAGCAGGAAGGAAGCGGACAGGTTTTCGTACGCGGATTGGGCGACAGGAGCAACTCTACAACAATGAACGGTCTTCCAACACCATCCAACGACCCGATTTACAAAAACATTGATCTGAGTATCATTAAAACTGATATGATTGATTTTGTGGGTTTGGAAAAAGTATACAACCCAAAACTTTGGGGCGATATGTCGGGAGCCAATGTTGATATTGTATCGAAAGTGTACACCGGGAAACCGTACTTTAAAGTAAGTCTTGGTTCTTCTGTGAATCTGAATGCAATTCAGAAAAACAGTTTTTTCCTGAACCAGGGACTGGATTTCTTCGGATTTAAGCAACTTAACAAACCGAAAAATGCCGCGATTGTACAGAACGGTTTCGCATTCACAACTTCTACAAAAGACAGAGAGATTTTCACTCCGATAAATTCTTCCTTTGGTATTGATTTCGGAAGAAACTTCAAAATTGGTAAAAGCGGCAGACTTGCAGTTTTCGGATATGCAGCTTACGAGAACGATCACAATTATATAAAAGGAATTTTGGGTGGATCGTATGACGGTGGAATTTCTCCTTTGAAACTGTATGACGATTCCGAAGAGTACAGATTTAACACCAATTCAACGGCTTTGTTGAATCTTAATTACAGAATCAATTCCAACAACACGGTAAATTTTTCCACGAATTACATCCACACCACAGAACAGAAACTGGGTTATTATAACGGCTTCGACAGAAACTTCCTTGATGATCCGCAAAGATCCGAAGGAATCACCATGATGCGTCGCGGAACCAATAAAGTGAACGATCTTTTCATCAACCAGCTTCATGGTGAACACAAAATTTCTGAACCTCTAACCCTGAACTGGAATATTGGCTACAATCGCCTGGAAAGCGAAAGACCAGACAGGCAGCAAAACATTACTGTTCATCATTGGTCAACCGGACTTAACAGTTTTGCGAGCAGTAATCCCGGAGCCAATCACAGGTATTTCGACCGACTTTTCGAAAACGATTATGTAGGAAATATTTCCCTGGATTATCAGTTGAACGACGATGCAAAACTGAGTATTGGTTACAACGGACGTTTCAAAAACAGTGATTTCCGTGCAACGCAGTATAACTTCAGAATTTTAGGAAATCCTTCATTTCAGTATGTTGATCCTAATAATCACGATTCATTTTTCAATCTTGGATATTATCAGGCGGGAGCATTTTTCAATATTGTAACCTTCCGTGGTGATGTAAGAACTTCTCCGGAGCAGGCTTTAATTCCACAATATTATCAGTCGGAAGTCTTCAACAACGCAGGTTTTGCCAATATTGATTACAAATTCAGTGAGAAATTTACCGCACAGCTTGGAGTAAGATACGATAATCTTGATCAGCAGATTCTTTACAATTCCGCCATCTTCCCGAACGGAGGCGAGGTTGATAAAACTTACTCGAAAATTTTGCCGGCGCTGAACATGAAATATTCTGTGAACGACCGTCATAACATAAGATTCTCGGCTTCCAAAACGTACACCACGCCGCTTCTTCTGGAAATTGCACCGTACGAATATGAAGATATCGATGAATTAAGCTACGGTAACAGAGATATTTATCCTTCGGATAATTACAATGCCGATCTGAAATGGGAATGGTTCCCTGGAAGAGGCGAGCTGATCTCTTTAACGGCCTTTGGAAAATACATTCAGAACCCGATTGCAAGAATTACAGTTGCATCATCCGCAAACACTGTTTCTTTTGCAAACGTGGGCGATACCGGAACTGTTTTCGGTGTAGAGGGTGAAGTAAGAAAAGATCTTTACAGCAACGGAAATTCAAGATTCTATACATTTTTGAACGCCACTTATCTGAACACTTCACAGGAACTTGATGCGGAGAAAATAAGAAACGAAAACACCACGGTTTCTGCCAATTTTATCAAAACCAAAGATAAAATGACGGGCGCATCAGATTTCCTTGCCAACGCGAACCTTGGTTGGGAACAGAAATGGGGCGGAAATACTTTGGATTTCGTAGTGTCTTACTCACATATTTCTGATTCCGTATACTCTTTAGGTTACGAATCTATCGGAAACAGAGTGGATAAAGCCATCAACACAATAGATGCAGTGATGAGGTTTAAACTTAGTAACGGAATCGGTTTTTCATTCAGCGGAAAAAATCTTCTCAATCCAACATTCAAACGGGTTCAGGAAAATGAATTGCAGGATTTTACCGTGAGAGAATTTAAGAAAGGAATTAATCTGGGAGCATCTGTTTCCTATGAATTTTAACAATCAAATATTAATCTGAAACAAATCAAAATCTAATTAAAAAGTTATGAAAAAGAATCAATTTAAAGTTTTGGCTGCAGCACTTTTCCTGTCGACAGGATTTGCACTAACTTCATGTGACAACGGTGACGATCCAATCCCATCTAACCCACCGGCAACAGGAATCGGCGCTAATCCGGATGATTTTAAAGGAGAGGTTAAAGCGGGCGAAACTGTAACGCTTGATGCGACAAAAGTGTACAAAATTACAGGTGCTGTTGCAGTAAAAGAAGGTGGAAAACTTGTAATTCCTGCCGGAACAAAATTCCAGGCTACAGGAGGAACTTCTTCCTACATTACAGTTGAACAGGGCGGACAGATTTTCGCAAACGGAACTGCTACAAGTCCAATTATTTTCGAATCTTCGGCAGGAACTCCGGGTTCTTGGGGTGGTTTGGTAATTTGTGGTAGAGCACCGATGAACAAAGGTGTTACTGCAACTGCAGAAGTTGGGAACGCACAGTACGGCGGAAATAACCCTGCAGATAACAGCGGTATATTAACATACGTAAGAATTGAAGATGCTGGTGCGATTTTTACAGGTGAAAAAGAATTCAACGGACTTTCTCTTTTCGCGGTTGGACACGGAACTAAAATCGAAAATATTTCTGTAATCAACGGTTCTGATGACGGTATTGAATTTTTCGGAGGAACAGTGAACGTTACCAATATCGTTTCTGCCAACAACGAAGATGATGCTTTCGACTGGACTGAAGGATGGAACGGAACTGCAACCGGTGTTTTCACTAAAAGAAGAGCAGACGGTGTAGGAAACAGAGGTATTGAAGCGGATAACAACCCCAACAATAACGACGCTGATCCAAGATCGAACCCAACCATTAAGAACGCTACTTTCATCGGTGGTACAACTGGTGAAACAGACGGAATTAAACTGAGAGTTGGAACTTATGCAACAATTGATAATGTTGTACTTTCTAACTGGTCAACAGGTTTAAACTTCGAACATGATGCAACAGTTAGCTACTTCAACGGAGCAGGTAAAATTACCAATGTAAAATTTGAAAACGTTGCTAAAGAATCAAGTGCAAAATCAAGTGCAGGTGCTTCAGTAGATGTTCTTCCTGGAACTTATACCATCAAAGCTGATGCTTCCGGTGCAGGTAACGGTACTTCTACTCCATCTTGGGCAACTGGTTGGTCAGGATTGTAAGAAATTTTTCAGTTTCTCATATCAATAAAAAATCACCGGAATTCCGGTGATTTTTTATTTTTGTTCTATTCGGTTTATTCTTCGTCTTCGTACTGTTCCAGATAGTAAGAAAAACTGAAATTATCCAGTTCGTCATCTGCATCTTCCATAGTGACGAGCAAATCCTCAAAAGTTTCGAGCTGATCAACACTCATATTTACAAACTCGATATGCAGCGGAAGTTCAACATGGCCGGTTAAACTGTCCCACAATGCATCGAGATTATCACCGAAATATTCCGGAAGGTCCAGTTTGGATTTCAGCTGTTCGTAAAATTCTTCATAGTCGCCAAGGTCGGCAAAATCAATATAAACGGTTCTCATAGTTTAATTCCTTTAAAATCATTTATCTGCGCAGAAGCAGGTTACTGTTTATCAAAACTCTTGTAATGATCGTGCGTCAGCCAAACATCACCGTCACGGGTGTAAACAATTCTGTCTGCCCCGCGGTGTCCGCAATCGTAATTCACGTCGGCTTCAAAATACTGGTTGTCTTTCGGGAGCTGTTTCTCACGGTTGCTGAAACGGTCGCCACCTATCGCTTTTCCGGGAAGAACATCACAGAGATTTCCTTTGTTCGGAACCCAACCGCGGTTTCTTGCTTCCGATTTTGTAAGGTAAAATTCAGGAAGCTTCCCATTCGCTTTCACGTAGGAAATCACAGATTTTTCCTCAGTAAGGTCATCAATATCCTCAGAAAATGAAGTTGATTTTTCTTCTATCCTGTCTTGTTGAATTTGCTCATTTTTAGCATCATCAACGGTTGTAACATAAGGTGTTTCGTTCCCCTTTTTTTCAATCGTGTAATTATTGAAAATATACATCAGAAACATCCCAGCAAGCGCACCTACAACGAAAAGCAGAAAAGTTTTTGTTTTATTCTTATTCATTTCGGATGATATTAATTTGACTGAAGATGTTCGCTTCTCCAATCCTCCGGAATATCGCAAACCGGAATTGGATTAATTTTATGCTGCGCAGCACGGTTCATCCGCTGGAAAATTTTGAAAACTTCGAGTTCTCTTCCGCTGTAATCTGATTCAGTTTTGGTTCCCCAATCTTTCTGAATTTTTTCCAGTTCCGGATAAGTGGCGCCAATTTGCTGTTCATCGGTTCTGTCAACATCCCAAAGTCCGTCGGTTGGAATTGCATTTTTTATGGATTCAGGCAAATCCAGAACTCTTGCAATTTCATAAACTTCAGTTTTATATAAATCTGCAATTGGCGAAACATCCACGCCGCCGTCGCCGTACTTTGTGTAAAAACCAATCCCGAAATCTTCCACTTTATTTCCGGTTCCGCAAACCAAAAGTCCGTTAATCTGGCCGTAATAATACAACGACAGCATCCTCAAACGGCTTCTTGTATTGGCGAACGCCAATTTTTCATTCGGAAACTCATCGTCTTTCACATCAAAAGTTCTGTAAAGTGCTTCGAATGCTTCGTTAAGATCAACGCTTTTCGTTTTTACATTCGGAAATTTTGCAGCAAGAAATTCAAGATGTTCCAAAGCGCGGTTTACCTGATCTTTTTGCTGACGAATCGGCATTTCAATGGCAAGAATTTCCAGTCCGGTCATCGCACAAAGCGTGGAAACCACTCCGGAATCCACTCCTCCGGAAACTCCGATAACGTAACCTTTCACACCGGCATTTTTTGCGTAATCTTTTAACCATGCCACAATATGATTGATTACTTTTTCTGTTTGCATTTTATTCTGATTTACGGTTAAAATTTTCTTTTTTTAATTCATACCACCAGCAAAGTCCATCGTCTTCATAAAATTCATCAGTTTTTACAAAACCGACTTTTCTTAGCACTGCATCGGAAGCTTTATTTAAGTGAAAAATATTGGCATAAATTATATCTATTTCCATATCATTAAATCCATGAGTTAGCCAAGCTTTTGCAGCCTCTGTTGCATAACCTTTCCCCCAAAATTCAGGAAGATAGCGATAACCTAAATCGTAAAAACTGTAATAACCATTGGTAGTTTCTTCGACCAGTTTCAAACCACTCCAGCCAATTAGCCGACCACTTTCCTTTTCGATTACAGCATAACGGCCAATTCCAAGATCAGAATATTGCTTCTGAATCATTTGAATTATTGATTTACTTTCTTCAACTTTCGAATGCAGCTTCTTACCCAGATACTTCATCACTTCTGGATTAGAATCCAGTAGAAACAGTTCGCCAGCATCTTCAATTTTAAATGGTCGCATTATGAGTCTATCGGTTTCTAAAGATGAAATCATCCGTTTTATTTTAGTATTTTTGCTGGTCTTAATACGTTGTAAAAATAATGAAGTTTTTTAGATACATCTCTCTTTTTGCAGTTCTGTTTCTTGCTTTTTTTTCATGTTCAGATAAAGAAAAAAATATTTGGGACATTTCTGTAAAAGATGCCGATAAACCTGCAGCAGTTACAGACATTTCGAAAGAATATTATGACACTTCTGTAAATCTTGCCGAATTCAAACAGAAATACCCTTGGTTTCAGGGAACGGTTGATGATGAAGAATTCGAATTACGCCGTATGGATTCCACAGAAGTTTCTATTTACAAAGAAGCTATTTCAAAAATTGACGTTAATAAACTTTCGAAAGATTTAGGTGCACTTTTCGCACATATTAAACATTATTACCCGGATTTTCCGGAACCGAAAACTTACCTGTATTCATCCACTTTGCAGGGCGCTCTGGATCCTGTATTTCTTTCACCGGAACGTGATTTTTTATTTATTGATATCACCGGATTTATGGGAGAAAACAATGCTCATTACAAAGGACTCGATCAGTATATTCAGCGTACGATGAATCCGGTTAATATCGTTCCGAAAGTTTCAGAACTGTATGCAGCACAACTCGTTCCGTTCAACGGATTGAACAATAAATTTCTGGATCACATGATTTACAACGGAAAAATCATGACTTTGCAGGATGCTTTTCTTCCAAATTATCCGGATTATCTGAAAATGCAGTACACCGATAAACAGCAGGAATGGGCTGTAGCCAACGAAGCCAACATCTGGAATTATTTTGTGGAAAACGACCTGATTTTTAGTGATGATGCTCAGTTGGTGGAACGTTTCATTAAACCGGGACCGTTCTCCAAGTTCTACACTGAAATCGACAATCAGTCTTCTCCAAAAGCCGGAGTTTTCAGCGGATGGCAAATCAGTCGCAAATTTTTCCATGAAAAACCGAATACCGAACTTCAGAAATTTCTGCAAATGAGTGCGCAGGACATTTTCAACCAAAGCAATTACAAACCGAAAGATTAGATAAAATGAGAAAAACCCAGATAACCATCGATGTAGAGCTCGATGAAAACCACATCCCGGAAAAAATGACCTGGAACGCAGCAGACGGCGGCGTAGAAAAACAGGAAACGAAAGCAACGATGATTTCTGTTTGGGATGATAAAACCATGGAAGCATTACGCATCGATCTCTGGACGAAAGATATGCCGCTTGACCAGATGAAAATGTTTATTCACCAAATTTTAGTTTCGCTAGGAAACACTTACGAAAGAGCTTCCGGTGAAGAAGATGTTGCGAAATGGATGGAAGAAATGGCGGAAGAATTCGCTGTAAAATCTGCCATAAAAATGTAAAGATTCACTACAATAAAAATAAAAATGCCGCCCAAATTGGACGGCATTTTCATTTCCTTATATCTGATTATTTTTTGATAAACTTATGGCTGCTTTTCTGCGAAGCTCCGCTCACAACCAGGATGTAATTACCTTTTGGTAAAGATGAAAGATTCACCTGTCCGTTAGAAACCATTCCGGATTTTACTATTCTACCGGAGAAATCGACTACGGTAAATCCTGTGTTTTTCTCTTTCGAATCTACAAAAATTACATCAGTAACCAATGTTGGATAAACTTTGATTTTCTGTGCTGAATTAACATCCGTTGTTGATAACGTTTGTTCGAATTCAAGAATTGGATAACCTCCGTTTATATTTTCATCAATAAACCAAACTGCTTCCGGTCTTGATGCGTTAAGAAGATCAACCAAATTCTGAGTTTTCATTGCCTCTGTAGGAAGTCCCTGAATATCGTATTCAGCAGGTGGACCTTCAAACGTTCCAACAGCATCAAACGGAGCCAGAGTATTATCGTAATAAATATTGGAAACCTGCATAGATCCTACAAAACCAGCGTGTCCGCCGACCATATTTGACCCGTTCACAGTTCCTGCAGAATAAACATTGTTTGTAATTGCGTTGAACTGAGCACCTCCATAAAATCCACCAACTCTTTCAAGTGCAGCATAAACGTTAGCCACTGAATAAGAATCGGTAATGGTATTGTCGCGTCCCGCTCCAAAAGCCATTGTACTGAAACCAACGAAACCTCCTACGATATACTGTCCGCTCACTTCTCCTTTTGCGTAAGATTCTGTAACACTTGTTTTGTCCCAAACCGTACCTACAAATCCACCGATCTGATTAACACCTGTTACGTTAGCTTCTGCTGAAGATCTTGTAACGTGTGAATCTGTAAGAATTCCGCCAACAAGTCCACCCGCATTATAACCGGTAACTTCAATGGTGACTTTCTTTGCGTGGCAGTTTTCCATGGTACTTCCTGTAGAAAGATTTCCTACCAAACTTCCTGTGGTATCTGCAGCACTGATGGTAAAAGTATCTCCGTTAAGATTCTCCATTCTACCACCGTACATTTGGCCCACGAAACCAACAAAATCACCTTCAGGAATGTTGATGAAAATATTGGATACAGTTTTACCTTCTCCTTTGATAGTCCCGGAAAAAGGATATTCGTAACCTTTACCGATTGGCATCCAAAGGTGTGCGGCAAAATCCATATCGTTCCCGAAAATAATGGTTTTACCCTCGAAAGAGTTTCCGGCATTTACAATTTTGGCCAAACCTGCAACCTGCGCAGCTGTAGTTAGTGTAAATTCAGTTGCTGTGGCGCTATACCAAGATTCATCCGCATTGTCCTCCCAAAGTGTTGTTGGAGCTTTCAGAAAAAGTGCAGGATTGGTTTTAGCTGCCGTTAACGAAAGATTCATTTTTACCGCTTCGTTAGGAGCTTTGTGATGTTGAGCGAATATAGAAGTACCACTCACGGCAATTGTTGCCGCTAGAATAAATTTGTTGAACATAAAATTACTTTTTTATTAGATGCCGCCGAAGATACATCCTTTGCAGAGATTGTGCAAATAATATTCAACGCACAAGATTTAAGCCTAAAAATGGACAAAAATGAAACTTTTGGCGCGAGAATTCTGCTCAAAATTTATCGCTTATCTTTGCATCTGCAACGATAATAATTATCAAATTATGAATTTCAACACTAAAGTAATACACGGAGGACAACATCCGGAATCCGCAACAGGAGCAGTAAATGTTCCTGTATTTTTAACTTCAACGTTTAAACAAAAATCTCCGGGAGTACATTCCGGTTATGAATATTCGCGTGCCGCAAACCCAACGAGACAGGCGCTGGAAGATTCTTTGGCAAGTATAGAAAACGGCGCTACAGGTTTGGCTTTCGGTTCCGGACTTGCAGCAATTGATGCCGTTCTGAAACTTTTAAATCCTGGAGATGAGGTGATTGCTGTAGATGATCTTTATGGCGGAACTTACAGAATGTTTACAAAACTTTTTCAGAAATATAATCTGAAGTTCTCTTTCGTAAGCTTTGATGATGCGGCAAAAATCTCAGAATACATCACCGAAAAAACCCGTTTAATCTGGCTGGAAACTCCAACCAATCCGTTAATGAAATTAGTGGATATTAAGGCGGTTTGTGATTTAGTGAAAGACAAAGATATTCTTGTTGCTGTGGACAATACTTTTGCTACACCTTACATTCAGCGTCCACTTGATTTGGGAGCAGATATTGTAATGCATTCCGCAACGAAATATTTAGGCGGACATTCAGACGTAATTGCTGGAGCTTTGATTACGAAAACCCGTGAACTGGGCGATCAGCTTCATTTTATTCAGTTTGCAAGTGGTGGAATTTTAGGTCCACACGATTCATATTTGGTTCTTCGGGGCATCAAAACTTTGGCCTTGAGAATGCAGCGTCATTCGGACAATGCTCTGGAAGTTGCAAAATTTTTGGAAAATCATCCAAAAGTTGACCGTGTTTTCTATCCTGGATTACCATCTCATCCTCAACATGATCTTGCCAACAATCAAATGAAAGAACCGGGAGGAATGGTTTCATTCACCTTTAAATCAGCTAAAAAAGAAGATTCTGTAAAATTTTTGGAGCATCTGAAAGTATTCACACTGGCTGAATCTTTAGGCGGTGTGGAATCTTTGGCGAATCACCCCGCTTTAATGACGCACGCTTCAATTCCTGCCGACAAACGTGCAGAAGCCGGAATCACAGACGATTTAGTTCGTTTGAGTGTAGGTATTGAAGACAAAGACGATTTGCTCGCCGATTTGGAAAATGCATTGAAATAATTATAGCGGACAGTTTTTCTGTCCGTTTTTTTATCTTTGAATATGACAGAATTTGAAAAATACACACAGCGTTACCTGGATTTAATTCCCGGCGATAACTGGCTGGAAGAAATGGAAAAAGCCGGAACCATAACGCTTGAGATTTACTCGAGGTTAACAGACGAACAATCCAATTTTTCTTATGCGGACGGAAAATGGTCATTAAAAGTTTTGCTTCAGCATATGATTGATGCAGAAAAAATCTTCAATTATCGCGCTCTTAGATTTTCGCGAAACGACAAAACTGAACTTCCAGGTTGGGATGAAGTTCTGTACGGTGAAAACAATAATGTTTCGATGATTAGACTGAATGATTTAATGGATGAATTTGAAACCGTTCGGAAAATGAGCATTCTGTTTTTCAAAAATCTTGACAAAGAAATACTACATAGAACCGGAATTGCGAACGACCAAGAAATCTCGGTAGAAAATATTGGAAAACTGATTGTTGGACACAACATTCATCATCTGAATATCATTAAAGAACGCTATCTTTCTTCTTTCTGATTATGGAAAAAGCGCTTGAAATCTTAAAATCCGGAGGAACCATCCTCTATCCCACCGATACGATTTGGGGAATTGGCTGCGATGCGATGAATATTGACGCTATCAACAAAATTTTTGAAATCAAGAAACGGGAAAAATCGAAATCGATGATTATCCTGGTTGAAAGCGAAAAACGTTTGCAGGATTTAGTGGACGTTCCGGAAATGGCGTGGGAAATTATTGACCTGTCGGAAAAACCGGTGACGATTGTTTATGACAGTCCGAAAGGTTTACCAAAAGAAATTCTGGCAGAAGACGGAAGCATCGGAATCCGTTTGATTAAAGATAATTTCTGCAAAAAACTTATTTCAAAACTGAATAAACCTTTGGTTTCCACTTCAGCCAATTTCAGTGGTGAAAAATCTGCGATGAAGTTTTCAGACATCAATCCGGAAATTATTAATCTGGTCGATTATGCTGTGGAAGAAAATCGTGAAAAAATTTCAGAATACGCCGGCTCATCGGTAATCCGTGTGTGGAATGACGGCAGAATCAAGGTATTACGCGAGTAAAAAAAATATTATATTTAACAAATCAACACAAAAAAAACCAAATCTATGAAAAAACTAATCTTCACCTTAGCGTTGCTTATTCTTTCGCTAAATACAGTTCGGGCTCAGAAAGCGAAAACTGCAAAAAGCAATGATGTACCGTTGATTGACCGAAGCATTTTCTTCGACAATCCGGAAATCTCGGGAGGGCAGCTTAGCCCCGATGGAAAATTTATTTCATTTCAAAAAGCCCACAATGGGATAATGAATATCTGGGTAAAAAAAATTGAAGAACCTTTTGCCAATGCAAGACGTTTGACCGATTTTGAAAGGCCTGTAGGCGGTTATTTTTGGACAAGGGACGGCAAATATATTCTTTATGTAAAAGATAAAGACGGTAACGAAAATTACAACATTTATGCTGTATCGCCTTCTGCTGCTGCAGATCCGAAGACAGGAATTCCTGAAACCCGCAACCTCACTCCTTTCGACAACGGAAGAGTTTATATTAATATGGTGAGTAAAAAAGATCCGAATGTGATGATGATTGGTTTAAATACAAGAGATGCAAAATGGCACGACCTGTATAAACTGGAAATCAATACCGGAAAGCTTACGCTAATTAAAGAAAATACCGAAAGATTAGGAGGATGGATTTTCGACTGGGATGAAAAACCAAGGTTAGCTTTAAGAAGTCCGGAAGACGGATCCACAGAATTCCTGACTATTGGAGATGGCGGAAAATTCACGAAAATTTATTCGGTAACCGCTTTAGAAACTGCATATCCTATTGCGTTCACAAAGAACAACAGCAAAGTGTACGTTCAAACCAACAAAGGTGAGAATACAGATTTGACCAAACTTGTTTTGATGGATCCTAAAACTGGAGCCACAACTGATGTGGAATCCGATCCTTTAAAACGTGTTGATCTTGGAAATGTAAGTTTCAGTGCTCTTACACACGATCTAATCTACACTTCGTACGAAGATGAAAAGGAAAGACTGTATTTCAAAGACAAAAAATTTGAAGCAGATTACAATTTCCTAAAATCAAAATATCCGGGTGCCGAAATTTCAATAAGCAGCATGACGAAAGATGAAAGAAAATGGCTTTTCAGTGCGTACGGAGACACAAAAGTTTCCACAACATACCTCTTCGACAGAGATTCAAAAAAAATTACAGAGCAGTACACGCCAAGACCAAAACTTAAAGAATACGAAGCGTATTTAAGTCCGATGACACCAATCCGTTACAAAAGTAGCGACGGTCTTGAAATTCCGGCCTATCTTACACTTCCGAAAAATAAAACTGCAAAAAATCTTCCTTTAATTGTTGTTCCTCATGGCGGTCCGTGGGCAAGAAGTTACTGGGGATTCAGTTCCATGGCGCAGTTTCTTGCCAACAGAGGTTTTGCGGTTTTGGATCCCAACTTCAGAGCAAGTACCGGCTACGGAAAAAAATTCCTGAATGCAGGAAATCTACAGTGGGGAAAATTAATGCAGGACGATATTACTTGGGGAGTAAAACATCTGATCGATCAGGGAATTGCTGATCCGAAAAAAGTAGCAATTATGGGAGGAAGTTACGGTGGTTATGCAACTTTGGCGGGATTAACTTTCACTCCTGATCTTTACGCAGCAGGTGTTGATATTGTAGGTCCGAGTAATCTTTTCACATTGCTTTCTACCATTCCGCCATATTGGGAAGCCGGCAAAAAACAGTTTGCTTTAAGAATGGGCGATGAGACCATCGAAGAAGGCAAGAAAATTCTAACGGCAGCAAGTCCCCTTTTCCACGCTGATAAAATTAAAACGCCTTTACTGATTATTCAGGGAGCGAACGATCCAAGGGTAAAACAGGCAGAAAGCGACCAGATAGTTATTGCAATGCGCGATTTGAAGAGAGATGTACAGTATATGCTGGCTGAAGACGAAGGTCACGGCTTTCATAAACCGGTAAATAATATGGCAATGTACGCAGGAATTGAGAAATTTTTGGCAGAACATATTGGAACAAGATATCAGGAAGATATGCCGGAAAATGTTGCTAAAAGACTTAAGGAAATGATGGTTGACATCAACACCGTAAAACTTGCAGAAAAAACTGATGTTAAAGTTCCGGCTGCGTTGCCTTCTTTAAGCGGAGATTTCACAGCGGCAGTTTATAATTATACTTCAACTTTGGCGGTTCAGGGACAAAACATTCAGATGGATGCGACAAGAACGATTAAGAAAGACGGAAAAAACTGGGTGGTTTATGATGAAGCCACTTCGGCAATGGGCAAAATGACGGACGAAACAGTGTTCACCGGTTCAAATTTTGATGCTGCGAAAAGAACGATTGTTCAAGGACCCGCAACAATTACCATGAGCAAAAACGGCAATAACATTTCCGTAAACGCTATGGGGAAAGATATGCCGGTAAATATTGAGGGAGCCTATCTCAGCGAAGGCGCATCCGACATGATTATTGCAAGAATGCCTTTAAAAGAAGGATTCACAACCAGTTATTACAACCTCGATGTCATGACAATGAAGCCAAAGAAAATGGTTCTTTCTGTGGTTGGAAAAGAAAAAATGAACGGTGTTGATACCTGGAAAATAGAACAAACCAATGCGGACAATGCAGCGGAAAAAACTACAATGTGGATTGATCCTGCAAAAAAAATTGCAGTAAAAACCGAAGCCGTTTTACCTGCTTTAGGAAATGCAGTTATGACAACAGTTTTGAAATAATTTCATTGGAAAATATTCAAACCCGGAATCGTAAGATTTCGGGTTTTTTGTTTGAAGTGACGAAGCCTTCTTTCCAGATAAAGTCTATTTCGTGGAAAGTTTTATGGTTTCATTCTTGCTGCTTTGATAGAATCATCTAAAAAAGTAAAAATTAAAAACAGAAAATCTAATCATCGGCTTTGGGAAAGCCGGTAAAACGCTTGCAGCCGCACTCGGCAATGCCGGACAAAAAACAGTTCTTGTTGAAAAATCAGAAAAAATGTACGGCGGAACCTGCATTAATATCGCTTGTATTCCTACAAAATTTCTTCGCGAACAGGCTTCTAAAGACATTTCACTTAAGGATGCAATTGCAGATAAAAATAATTTTATTTCGAAACTTCGGGATAAAAATTTTGAGAAAGCCGCGAAAACCAAAAACGTGAAAATTATTACGGCAGTGGCAAATTTTATTGATGAAAATACTGTTGAACTCACCGATTCGAAGGGAGAAAAATCAAAAATTACTGCAGAGAAAATTTTCATCAACACCGGAACAGTTCCGAATACCCCACCGATTGAAGGAGTTGATTTACCCGGCGTACAGGACAGCACATCTATAATGGAAATTAAAACGCTTCCCAAAAATCTGGTAATTATCGGAGGTGGATTTATCGGTCTGGAATTTGCAACCATGTTTGCAGATTTTGGAAGCAAAGTGACCGTTTTGGATGCGGCTGATCAGTTTCTGGAGCGAGAAGACAGTGATGTTGCAACTGCGATCAAAGAAGTTCTGTCTCAACAGAAAATCAAAATCATCCAGAATGCAAAAGTCAACAAAATTGAAAAATCAGGGAAAGCTCTGAGTATGAAATACACTAAAAACCAAAAAAATTCCAGTTTAAAAACAGATGCGATTTTGGTTGCGACCGGCAGAAAACCCAATCTGGAAAAACTCAACGTAGAAAAAGCAGGCATCAAGCTTACCGATAAAGGTTTTGTGAAGGTGAACTCAAAGTTACAAACCAACAAAAAACATATTTGGGCGTTAGGCGACATCAACGGTGGACCGCAGTTTACGCACATTTCTCTGGATGATTTCAGAATTGTAAAAAATCAGATTCTCGGTGGCAATTATTCTTCAACCAATCAACGTAAAGAGTTTGCGACAGCGGTTTTTACCAATCCACCAATGGCTCATATCGGCAAAAAAGAAAAGGATCTCAACAATCCGAAAAACTACATCATCAATAAAATTGAAGCTTCTTCAATTCCAAAAGCCGGAATTCTTGGTCAAACCAATGGTTTCCTGAAAGCCATCATCAACAAGAAAACCAAAAAAATTGAAGGTTGTACGCTGTTCTGCACAGAAGCTCACGAAATCATCAATACCGTAAAAACAGTGATGGATTTAGGTTTACCTTACACTGTTTTGCGAGATCAGGTGTTCACACATCCTACAATGTCTGAAGCGTTGAATGATCTTTTCGATCTTGAAAAAATCTAACAGAATCAGCAGAATCAACATATCAAACTGAAGAATAAATTTTTAGTAAATTGAGTTCGAAAAAAAATCAACCAATGAAATTGACCCTGGAAAACTTGTTCATTAAGCACGTTTTGGTGACTTATCTAAAATACAGAGAGCCAATCTGGATAATTTTCTGGGGATTGGTAGGTGCTGCCGCCGGAACTGTTACTTTTGGATAAACCAACTTTTTCACAATAAAGAAATATCTTTGCAAAAATCTTTTGACTTCGTTCATTAGACTTTGTAATTATGAATATCAACCTCAACCAAAATAAAAATCTAAAGCTCTTTAAAATCATTTCCGAAGTAGCGTCGCGAAATAATCAGTCTGTTTATATCGTAGGAGGTTATGTTCGGGATTTGTTGATGAAAAGGCAAATGCCGACTGACATTGATTTCGTAACAGAAAGTTCAGGAATTGAGCTTGCTAAAAGGATTGCAGAAGAAATTAATCCAAAACTAAAAGTTTCGGTTTTCAAAAACTATGGTACTGCAATGTTTAAACTTGATGGTCTGGAACTCGAATTTGTAGGCGCCAGAAAAGAGAGTTATTCGGAAAATTCAAGAAAACCGGAGGTAGAAACCGGCACTTTGGGAGACGACCAAAAACGCCGCGATTTCACGATCAATGCAATGGCAATTTCCCTGAATAAAGAAAATTTTGGAGAATTGATTGATCCTTTCAACGGAGAAGTGGATTTGCAGAATAAAATTTTGCGAACTCCTCTTGAACCTCATCAAACCTACTCCGATGATCCGCTACGAATGATGAGAGCCATTCGGTTTGCTTCGACATTAAATTTCGAAATCGAGGAAAATTCACTGAACGCAATTAAGGAAGAAGCCGAAAGAATCAAGATTGTTTCTATGGAAAGAATTATGGTTGAATTCAACAAAATCATGCTTTCCGAAAAACCTTCAGTTGGTCTGAAATTGATGGAAGAAACCGGACTTTTAGAAAAAATCATCCCGGAACTTACCGCGCTAAAAGGCATTGAAGAAATTGAAGGTCAAACTCATAAAGACAATTTTTATCACACATTGGAAGTGGTAGATAACATTTGCGCAAATACTGAAAATCTTTGGTTACGCTGGTCTGCATTACTCCACGACATTGGAAAAGCACCAACTAAAAAATTCGTTGAAGGAACAGGATGGACTTTTCACGGGCATGAATTTCTTGGTTCCAAAATGGCGAAAAACATTTTTCACCGTTTGAAACTTCCTTTGGGTCCGGATTTAAAGTACATTCAGAAGATGGTAAAACTCTCTTCAAGACCAATCGCGCTAATCACCGATGATGCTTCTGATGCTGCTTTACGAAGACTTCTGTTCGATGCCGGTGAGGATTTGGAAGATCTGTTTACTTTATGCAAAGCCGACATCACCACAAAAAATGCTAAAAAGCAGGGGAAATTCATCAAGAATTTTGAGTATGTGGCTGAGAAAATAAAAGAAGTAGAAGAAAAAGATCAGGTACGAAATTTTCAGCCACCCATTTCTGGAGAAGAAATAATGGAAATGTTCAACCTAAAGCCGGGTCGAGAAATCGGAACACTAAAAGAAAAAGTGAAAGAGGCCATCCTTGAAGGCGATATAAAAAACGATAAGGACGAAGCCCGGAATTTTGTGATTTCGGAAGCAGAAAAACTGGGACTTCAACTCCAGACAAAATAAAAAAACCGCCGCAAACTTTGTTTGCGGCGGTTTTGGTTTCAAGTATTTAAAAGCGGTAATTCACACCGAACATATAGTTTCTCGGCTTGGTTGTAAAACCTGCAATGTCGACATACGATTCATTAAAAAGGTTTCCGACATTCAGATAAGCATCAAGATTGTGCAGAATTTTCTGATTCAGATTCAGATTGAAAAGATGGAAACTTTCCAGCTCAACATTCTGAGTTGAAAAAGTGGAATTATCCCAATATGCATCGCTTCTTTTCCCAACAAACTGATGCGAAAGCACAATTCTTGAACCTGTCATCGGCAAAAATTCAACATAGGAATTAACGCGCTGTTTCGGCTGTCGAACCATGGTTGCTTCTATTTCCTTTTCCACAAATGTGAAATTTCCTCCAAACTTAAGCTGTTCATTCATCTGATAATCCAGTCCCAATTCAAATCCTTTCGCTTTATTGCTTTCCACATTCACGAAATTTCCTATAAAATCCGGATTCGACTGATATGCGAAAACATCTTCCTCATTTCGCTGGAAAAAACTTCCGTTGAAAACAATACTTCTGTCTTTTTTACCAATGCTGAAATCAATTTCATGAGAATGATTGGTTTCCGGTTTTAAATCGGGATTCGGCAACGTATAAGGAAGCGTTCCAAAAGACTGATATAAAGTCGGCGCAATAAAAGCCGTTGCAAACGAATATCCAACTTTGGCGTACAGTGTTTCAATTTCCCATAAATAATACGGATTGATGCTGTACACGAAGTGATCACCAAATTTCGAATTGTCGGTAAATCGCGCTCCTGCATCCAGATTGAAACCTTTGTAATTGGCATTAAAATTGGCAAAAACATCGAAATTGGAAATTTCTGTATCCTCAATCAGCAGCTGATTCTCCATATCTGTTCCGCCCCACGGCAAAGCTTTGGAACCCATTTTCTGATTTTCGTGCTGCACACCAACTGTAAAATTAAACCGGTCTGAAATTTTGTAATTATTAAACAGTTCAGCGAAGAAATTTTTTCCTTCATACTGATATTCGTCGCGGTAAGATTCCTCATTAAATCCTTGAATCAGCCGTTCGTTTCCGGAAAATCGGGTATTGAAAGTCAATTGTCCTTTAGCATAATGAAAATTGGCATTTCCGCCGATATACTGTTGATTATCATCGCCTCTGCCCTTTCCGTCTGTAAATGCGCCGCTGTCGTAATTAAAGAAGTGATGGTTCCAGCCTCCGTTAATATTGAAATCAAATTTTTCTGTTCCATAACCAATGGCTGCACGAATATTCTGTTTATCGAATCCGTCTTTTTCAAAGTTTTCACCGACTGCAGAAGAAATACCGTCTGACTTTTCATTAAATCCGGAAATCTGATAACGGAATCCATCGATATTTCCACGTACACCCAAAGTCTGTGCAAAAGTTCCGAACGAACCGCCGCGAAGTCCAACTTCTCCCTCAACTTTCTTCGAAGCATTTTTTTTTGTTTTTACATTGATGACCGAAACCGTCGCATTGGAGCCATAAAGCACTGATGAAGCGCCGTTCAGCACTTCAATACTTTCAATATTTTCAGCAGAAAGCAAGCGCAGATCCATCGCTGTATAGTCGTTTCCGGTGACGTCTTTCAACGGAACGCCATCAATTAAAATCAGGATATTTGCTAGTTTTCCACCACGAATTTTGGGTGATTTAGGTTCCTGACTGTTGTTAAAATTTCCAGTGATCTGAAATCCCGAAACCTGCTGCAAAATTTCATTCAGATTCTGTCCCTGGAATTTCTCCAGATCTTTTTCTGTAATGAGTTTTACATTTTTTCCGGTTTTATAAAGTTGTTGCGGAATTTTTGAGGCGATGGTAACTTCCTCAATTTCTGTTTCCTGTTGGGCAAAGATGTGCGAATTTACGACAAGCAAAGCTCCAACAAAAATTACTCTTTTCTTCATTTTCTTTGATGAATAATTTTGGTTAAAGATGTACTTATCGGAAAAAATCAGTCTAATAATACGAACGGAACGTTCAGTAAATCAGGCTTTTCCTCCGAAAGCATTTAAACAGTTCAGCATTCAGTAAGGTCTCCTGACTTTCACATTTTCTGCACCTTCTCGCCAAAGCAATGGTGTTTGCAGAAAACTTTCGTTGTGATTTACAGTTGCGGGGACAGTCCGCGAATTTCACGCGGTTCCCTTTTCTGAAAGCGATACAAATGTAGTAAAAAGTAAGTTAATCTTTCTTGGAAACAAGGTAATTGTACGTTTCTATCTGCGAACGTATTTCGGGTTCGTTTTTACCGCGCGACACATATTCGTTCCGAAGATTTTTATCAAGAATTCTTGCTTTCACATTATCGGCAAGCTGAATATCAAGAATGTCTTTTATTTCTTTTTTCAGATTCTGCTGCGTTACTTTTACTGCAGCTTCAATTCTGTAATCGAGGTTTCGCGTCATCCAGTCAGCCGAAGAAATATAAGTGTCTTCTGCTCCACGGTTATAGAAATACATTACACGAGCGTGCTCCAGATATTCATCCACAATGGAAATGGCAGAAATCTTCTTTTTGAAATCTTTTTGGTTTACAGCACAGTAAATTCCGCGAACGATCATTTTAACCTCCACTCCGGCTTTTGCAGCTTCATACATTTTTTTGATGCATTCTCTGTCACTCAGCGAATTTACTTTCACAATGATTTCTGCTTTGCGACCGGCCTTGGCTTCTTCGATTTCCTTATC
>JAEWZO010000007.1 GCA_023458415.1 Bacteroidota bacterium | reverse complement strand
CCAACCGGCTTGTAGAAATACACGGAAAAGAAAATGTAATTGCATCGGGACTTGACCGGTTCGACAAAAACCTTACTCAGGCAGGATATTACGAAAGGATGGACGTTACCAATACGCAGTTGGTAAGGCAGATTATTAAGGAATATGAAGTGACAACAGTATACCATTTGGCTTCTTTGCTTTCCGGCACTTCTGAAAAACAACCGCTTTTTGCCTGGAAACTCAACGTTGAACCGCTGATTAACTTCTGTGAAATGGCGCGTGAAGGATTAATTCAGAAATTATTCTGGCCAAGTTCAATCGCTGTGTTTGGAAAAGGAATTCCGAAACACGATGTAGGGCAGGACGTGGTGCTGAATCCAACTTCTGTTTATGGAATTTCCAAACTTGCCGGTGAAAAATGGTGCGAATATTATTTTGATAAACATGGCGTAGATGTTCGCAGCATCCGTTATCCTGGACTGATTTCGTGGAAAACTCCAGCTGGAGGTGGAACAACCGACTATGCTGTTGAAATATATTACGAAGCTTTGGAAGAAGGAAAGTACACAAGTTTCATTTCTGAAGATACAGCAATGCCGATGCTGTACATGGATGATGCCATTAATGCCACGTTGAAACTGATGGAAGCGCCGAAGGAAAGTATTACCGTCCGCTCTTCCTACAATTTGGGTGGAATGAGTTTCACTCCGAAAGAACTTGCAGAAGAAATCAAGAAAGAAATTCCTGATTTTGAGATTGATTACCAACCGGATTTCAGACAGCAGATTGCAGATTCATGGCCGGCTTCTATTGACGATTCCGTTGCGAAAAAAGATTGGGGATTGAGTTACGATTTTGATATTTCGGAAATGACGAAAGACATGATTAAGAACTTAAAAGTAAAGCTGGAGAAATAAATTTCAACTTAAAGCTATAAATGAATAAAAAATCGCAATTAATTAAATTATAGTTAATTGCGATTTTTTATTTAATGTTATTGTTTAAATTAATTTCAACAATAATTCTAAGAATTAACTCAGTTCAAAAACAGTAATTTCTGGATGCATTCCGACGCGGCCTGGAAATCCGATAACACCAAATCCACGGTTTACATACAGGTATTTTCCTCCACTTTCATACAGATCGGCCCATTTTTCATATCGGTACTGAACCGGACTCCATTTGATGTTTTTCAAGTTGAGACCGAACTGCATTCCATGCGTGTGTCCTGAAATAGTTAGATGAATATTTGACGGATGTTTTTTCACCACTGCATCAAAATGGGTAGGATCGTGGCTCATCAACATTTTCGCAGCTTCGGGCGGTATTCCGTTGGTTGCTTTATCGATATTTCCATACTGCGGAAAAGGTGGAAGTCCCCAATTTTCAACGCCGATGAGATAGAATTTCTCGCCGTTTTTTTCGATCGCAACGTGTTCGTTCATCAACATTTTGAAACCGCCCTTCGCGAAATTTCTGATGATGTTCGGGACATTTTCGCGGTGTTCTGTTTCCGATTCCCATTTTGCGTAACTGCCGTAATCGTGATTTCCCAGAACAGAATATTTTCCGTCGGTCGCTTTCAGGCTTGCCAATAAAGGAATAAAGCCGTTCAGTTCGCTCGCGAAATTATTTACAGCATCTCCTGTGAACAGGATTAAATCGGACTTCTGCTCGTTAATCAAATCGAAGGCATGTTTCATTTTCATCGGATCCTGAAAACTTCCTGCATGAAGATCGGAAAACTGTGCGATTTTATATCCGCGGAAACTTTTCGGCAACCCGGGAATTTTGATTTTGACATTTCGGATGTAATGACGGTATTTCCCGAACGCAACGCCGTCCAGAATCAAAGCTGAAAAAATCCCTGCAATTCCGAATCCCAAAGTGGAAATAAACTTTCTGCGCGAAGGAAGATGACCTTCACTGTCGGAGAAGTAACTAATCAGGTACAGAACAAATCGAGTGATATCTTCAATAAATAGAAACAGCGCAATGAAAATTTTCGGCAAAATAAACGCCAGGAAAACCGTTGCGATAATATTGACACGCTGATGATTTCCGGCATCTCTTCTGAAATTCAGCAGTTCGTAAACTACAAAAGCATAAATTGCAAGGTTTACAACCCAATAACCGATTCTGATCCAGTTGTTAGAAGTAAGTGTTTTTAAAGCCTGGTAAACATAAAATTCCAGCAGGAAAATGATAGCTGTGAAAATTAGGAAAAATCGTTGCATGTGTTTAAATAAAAAAGCACAAACTTTTTTGTGCTTTCGTGGTGTTTTTTGTATTAATTAGGGAAACCGGTAAACAATGGCGTTAATGTTCATCCCGGCGCCGACCGAGGCAAAGACAATATTGCCCTTATCCGCGAACTGGTGTCCCTTCATTTCATTTTTTATGATTAAATCGAACATTGTAGGAATGGTGGCTACAGAAGAATTCCCGAATTGCTGAATGGTCATTGGAGCAATATCGTGGTCATAATCTTTAATTCCGTACAGTTTATGAAGTCTGTCGATCATCGCATAATCCATTTTTGCATTAGCTTGGTGAATTAAGATCTTATCGATATCGGTAATGCTCAGTCCCGCTTTATCGATGGTGCTTTTAATTGCGTCCGGAACGTTTTTCAGTGCGTATTCGTAGATTTTTCTTCCGTGCATTCTGATGTAAAGAGTTTCCTGCTCAACATCTTTATTCAATGAAGGAGAATTTTCAAGATAGGTCAACTCCGGTCCACTGTCGGAAATGGAATTGTCTGCAATAATTCCTACATTTTCATCATCGGTTGCTTTTACCACTACAGCTCCGGCACCGTCGGCAAAAATCATTCGGTTTCTGTCGTAAGGATCGGTAACTCTGCTGAGCGTTTCAGAACCTGTAACAAGAATTGTTTTAGCTTTGTTGGCTTTTATCAGAGTGTCGGCAAGAATCATCGCTTCAACCCAACCCGGACAACCGAAAATCATATCATATGGAATGCAGCTGCGGTTTTTGATGCCAAGTTTATGTTTTAGTCTTGCTGCCATACTCGGCATAAAGTTGGACATTCCGTTTTTGTCTACGTCTCCGAAATTACTGGCGAAAATAATATAATCAAGCGTTTCCGGATCAATATTGGCGTCGTAAATTGCTTCTTTAGAAGCTTCATACGCTAAATCCGAATTGAATTTATCATCGTCAATATATCTGCGGTTTTCTATCTCGGTAATTTCTACAAATTTCTGAATGATCTCTTCATTGGGCTTTTCAATTCTATCACCTTCATCGGTGTAAAATTCAGCATCCATAAAATGATCTCTTCCGATAATTCGTTCCGGCAGATAGCTACCTGAACCTATTATGATGGTATTTGGCATTTTTATTTACGAATAGTTTAATGAACAAAAGTACGAATTATAATCAAACCCGGACAAACCAAAAATATTATTAAATTTGCACCAGTTTTTGCTATTCCTATGAAAATGAGCCCCTCCACGAAAGGACTTTTAATTGCACTGGTTTCAGTGGTTGCTGCCTTTGCAATTTATTTCTTGTTTTTAGCTAAAGAAAACTCCTATCTTGTCGATAATCCTACACCTGAAACCTATTTCTTTAAGATCAATAACGGTGCTGAACAGATTATTGCAGCCGGACAAAGTGTATCTGTAGACCTGAAGAACGGAAGAAATTCAATTCAGGTTTTCGACCGCGAGAAAAACCAGCTTTATGATTCGGCTTTTAATGTGAATAAAGTTCGCGGTTTAGTAAACATCACACATTCCGATTATTACATTAACCGTCAGTTTTACGGATACGGACTGGATAAAGATTCGCTGATTGCAGCAAGATCAAAAACAATGATTGACGGTAAAGAGCATGTAAATGCGCCCGTTCATTTCAATAAACTGTACACGGAAGATTTCTACTACAATGTAAATGAAGATTACGATGCTGTGGTGAAAAATATTCAGAAAGTAGAATCGCGCACAAAGATTTTCAGAAAACAGGATTTCCTGAATTACTATAAAGAATATTATAAATTATAAAATCAAGATTTTGAGCTCAGTAACTCCCTATAATACAGACGCAGGCAAGAAGAAAGAAGTGGAAGATATGTTTGATAACATTGCTCCCAAATACGACTTGCTGAACCACGTGCTTTCCGCAAAAATTGATGTTCTGTGGAGAGATACTCTTGTGAAATGGATGAACAAAGACCAGCCTAAAGAAGTTCTTGATGTTGCTACTGGAACTGGCGATTTGGCCATTGCTGTTCACAAAGGAACCGGAGCGAAAATTACGGGTCTTGATCTTTCCCAGCAAATGCTGAATGTCGGAATTGAAAAGATAAAAAAACTGAATCTGGATTCTGTAATCAGTATGGAGAAAGGTGATGTTGAAAATTTGCAGTACGAAAGCAATAAATTCGATGCGGTTTGCGTTGCTTTTGGAGTGAGAAATTTTGAGAATCTGGAGAAAGGTCTTGATGAAATGAAGCGAGTTTTGAAGGACGGTAAAAGTGCCTACATTCTTGAGTTTTCTAAAGTTGAAGGCTTTTTGGGACCTCTTTATATGTTCTATCTTAAAAATATACTACCGGTAATTGGACGAATGGTTTCCAAGGACAAGAGAGCGTATACGTATTTGCCGGATTCTATTAATGCATTTCCGTATGGGGAGAAAATGAAAAATATTCTTCTGAAAGTGGGATACAGTAAAGTTGAATACAAAAAACTGAGCTTGGGTATTGCAACCATTTATAAAGCAACCAAATAATGGGTAACAAATTTTACAAAATACTGTTGGCTGCAGCGGTAAGTATTTCTACGTTTGCTGATGCACAGTTATTCCAAACCAGAGACCGAATGGACAATCTGGAAGGGTTTGACAACCGTAAATTCACTTATGGTTTCTACCTTGCCGGTAACCATTTCGATTATAAAATGGTGATGAATCCACGTTATGGGATGGATCAGAACCAGAATCTAGTTCAAGTAAAACCAACCTACAGTTTTGGAGCAGGGTTAATCGGCAGAATGCGTCTTAACGAACATCTGGATTTAAGACTTGAACCTGGGTTGCATTTTGTTCAGCGTGAAATCACGTTTGATACACAGTCCAACGATCAGTATGCTGCAGGAACAACCACCAACGAACCTTTTGATCCAAGAGTTTTGACAGATGCCGACCGCATCAGAAATGTAAAATCCACTTATTTGGACGTTCCGCTTTTGTTGGAAGTTCATGGTGAACGTTGGTACAATTCCCGTCCTTACGCCGCTGCAGGTGTTAACTGGATGATGAATTTACAGTCTAACGCCAAAGTAGCCGATGATAACCAACAGGGAATTTTCCGTACAACAACGAGCAATTTCGCATGGTCAGCAGAAATCGGAATGCAGTTTTATTTCGGAAGGTTCAAACTTACACCGGGATTCCGCGGTACCTTTATGATTAATGATGAAATGGTAGCCGATAATCCTGATACACCACCGTATTGGGCAGATGCGATAACAAGCGCCAAAACGAGAGCACTCATGTTCGTTTTGAAGTTCGAATAAGTTAATAGCTAAACAGTTAATAAATAGAAGGTTACAAAGGCCTTCTTTTTTTTTGCTTTAATAATGTAGAATCTAAAGTAAAAAATTGCTAATTTTGTTAAAAATGTTAGAATAACAAACCTGAAATGCTCAAGGATTTAGAAAATAACTTTTCGGTTTTAGAAAAAAAAATTCAGAATATCAGTAAAAATTACCGTTCCCTGAATGAAAAATATACCGAACTGAATGCAGAGCACGAAGAGCTGAAGAAAAGATATGATGAGGAAAGAAGAAAAAATCAGGTATTAGCAGAAGAACAAAAGAATATTAAACTTTACTCTGCAATCTCAGGAAATCCCGATCACAACAGGCTGATGAAAAACCATATCAACCGATTGATCAAAGAAGTGGATCACTGCATTGCCGAGCTTCAAAACAGCGGACTGTAATGGATGTGATAAGAATTACCATCAACATTGCCGGAAGAAATTATCCGCTAAATGTTCCCGCAGCCGAAGAACAGACACTTCGTAAAGTAGGGAAGCAAATTGAAGCCATGATTAAAGATTTTGAACAGAATTTTGACGTTAGAGACAAGCAGGATGCTTTGGCAATGTGCGCACTGAAACTGGGCACTAATGCAGAAGTTTCTGCTTTAACGAATGAAAAAAATATTAATGCTTCCAACGAGCGGCTGATGCAGATTAACCGTCTTCTGGAAGAACTGGAAAAGTAGATTTTTCTTTTCCTGGACAAGCTGCCTACAATAGTTCTAACACATTAAAGGTAAACTCAACGCTAAACAATTACCGGGCAAAAGTTCACTTAATGGCGTGCTGCACTTCGCGGATTACAGAAAGTGAAAATCAGCTCAAATCGTGTTGATTAGGAGTTTACTCTAAATCACTGAATTGTTGTAGGCTTTTTTATTGAACAAAAATTATAAAAATATGAACATTAAAAATCAATATATATGACCACCACAATCATCATCGTAGGCCTTCTTGCGCTGGTTGTGGGTGCTGTTTTAGGGATGGTTTTTTCCCGAAGCTCACTCAACTCCAAAGCGAAATTCATTTTAGAAGACGCTAAGAAGAACGCCGAAAATCTTATAGAAAAAGCAAATGTACAGGCAGAAGCCTTAAGAAAAGAAAAACACCTACAGGCGAAAGAAAAGTTTCTGGAACTGAAATCTCAGCACGACGCCGACATCCAGTCCAGAGAAAAGAAAATTAATGATGTAGAAAAACGCATCAAAGACAAAGAAAACAAACTGAACGACGAACTGAGTAAGGCCGGAAAACTGGAAAAAGATTTGGACAGACAAATCGCCGATTACAGCAAAAAACACGAAATCCTCGAAAGAAAACAACAGGAACTGGATACTACAATTGCACAAAAAGTTGAAATTCTGGAGAAGATTTCAGGCTACTCAGCAGAAGATGCAAAAGCAGAATTGGTAGAAGCCATGAAAGCTGAAGCCAAGACCAAAGCGCAGTCGCACGTTCAGACCATTATGGAAGAGGCGCAATTAAATGCAAAGAATGAAGCAAGAAAAATTGTAATTCAAACCATACAAAGAATTGGGACAGAGCAGGCTATTGAGAATTCTGTTTCTGTTTTCAATATCGAATCCGACGAAATTAAAGGTAGAATTATCGGTAGAGAAGGACGCAACATCCGTGCTTTGGAGGCCGCAACCGGTGTTGAAATTATTGTGGATGATACTCCGGAAGCTATTTTGCTTTCCTGTTTCGATCCTGTAAGAAGAGAGATCGCAAGACTTTCTTTACACCGTTTGGTAACAGACGGGCGTATTCACCCGGCGAGAATTGAAGAAGTGGTAGAAAAAACCAGAAAGCAGATCGAGGAAGAAATTATTGAAGTTGGTAAAAGGACCATTATCGATTTGGGAATACACGGACTTCACCCGGAACTGGTAAAAATTGTCGGTAGAATGAAATACCGTTCCTCCTACGGACAGAATTTATTGCAGCACTCCAGAGAAGTGGCGAACATCGCCGCAACTATGGCTGCAGAATTAGGTCTTAATGTTAAATTGGCTAAAAGAGCAGGTTTGCTTCACGATATCGGAAAAGTTCCGGAGCAGGAATCTGAACTTCCTCACGCACTTCTGGGAATGCAGTGGGCGGAAAAATTCGGGGAAAATCCTGAGGTTGTTAACGCTATTGGTGCTCACCACGACGAAATAGAAATGACCTCGCTTCTTTCACCAATTATTCAGGTGGCTGATGCGATTTCCGGAGCAAGACCGGGAGCAAGACGTCAGGTTCTGGAATCTTACATTCAACGTCTGAAAGATCTTGAAGCAGCCGCTTTAAGTTTCGACGGTGTTTCCAGTGCTTATGCGATTCAGGCGGGCCGCGAACTTCGCGTAATGGTTGAAAGTGGGAAAGTGAATGACGAACAGAGTGCACAGCTTTCTTACGATATTTCCGAAAAAATTCAGAACGAATTAACGTATCCTGGTCAGGTTCGGATTACCGTTATCCGCGAAACCAGAGCAGTGAATATTGCGAGATAACCCACGATTTAATAAATTACAAATGCCTTTCAAAACTGAAAGGCATTTTTTTGTAAAATTTGTATATTCATTAAAAATTTTGAGGATGAATTTTTTTGTGCTTAAGTCCTTGATATTCGTAGTGTTTTGCCCTGTTTTAATTACTGCACAATTTATTCAGCAGGATTTTAATCAACGATTTATCTACCGCCAAGATAATCACGATTGGGTATTTTATTTTGGGAACGATGCGATGCCTTATTTGCATGCGTCGGCAAATTGGCCATTGCACGATCAGGAATTTGTTCAGAATTTCTTGATTTACAGGGAGCAATTCATTTATCTGATGGGTGAAATTAAAAAGAATAAATACTTTACAGATTTTTCATACACAACACTCGAAAGGGAATATTTCAGCGGAGGAAGAAATTATCGGCTGGACAACTTAACTTGGCAATACGAAGGTAAAAAGAATTTAAGAATGATTACCGCCCCTGATTCTAACCAAAAAACTGTAAGGCTTTTCTTTGAAAACAAAAACGACGGCACAGTTTATTGAAAGTGGCCAATGCGATTCTGCGTGTGGATACCGCACCAGAAATCAGTAATTTTGATCAGATTCTAGGGAAAGGATGGGTGATGGTATATGCTGATTATTTATTTGAAAATGGAACAATGAAAGAAATAGCAGCAGTCAAATCAGCTGAAAAAGTGGAAGGGTTTTCGATTTTTGTTCCTAAAGACTTGGTGGATTTTTATGTTTTTTCAAGAGATGTTTCAAAAGAGAAAGTCGAGAAACCACATCCGGTATATTGCGAGGTTAAAGCTTTTAATGCAAGGGTTGATGATGCAACTTATAGCGTGCTTTCGAATTTCTTTATAGATATGTGCAGCAATTACGATCGTTGGGGAAGATTTGCATTAGTCGATTTTCAGCAGTTTTTTTTAGAGGAAATTGAACGCACATCCCACAAACTTTCCAAGGAACAAAAGCTGAACGTAGGACAGATTGAAATCTTCAAGAGGGAAGCGCTTGAGTACAGCCCGAATAATTCTGCTGATAAACTGGTGACAGATTAGCTAAATGATATTTCTTATTTTCGTCCTCCGCGAAACCAGAGCAGTGAATATTGCGAGATAAAATCGAAAAAATATTTGTAAAATCCCTTCAGTTTTGAGGGGATTTTTTATTAGGTTTATTTCTATCTTTATGCAACAAATAATAAGATGATGAAAAAGATACTTTTGTTCTTTGTGCTTGCTTCGAATCTGCTTTTTTCACAATTCACCGAGATGAGATTTGATACACACGTGGTTTTCAAAGGTGAGAATTCAGCGGAACATTTTTATTTCGACCAGGAAGGAAAAGTTTTCATGAATCATACAGTCTATCCGGATACCGATCTTCCATACGAATTAACGTTCAGCTACAAGGGTCGTTACTATAATTCTTCTGTATGGGTGTATCTCCATAAATATCTGGATATTCATCTTCTCCACGAAATTGACAGAGCGATGAAAACAGGAGGGAAGAAGTATTCTCTCTCCGAAGACGAATGGAGTTTTGATGATTTTTCGGGTCTTAGAATGATTCACACCGAAATAGAAGGCGACACCATCAGACTGTTTCTAAAGAATATGAACAACAGCAAAGATTATTCTCCAATTGCAAATTATTATCTTCGGATGCATTCGTGGCCGGAAGTTACCAATTACAATGAGGTTGCAGGCAAAGGTTGGATTTTGGTAATGGCGGATTATTTGATGAACGGAAATGAATTTCGTGTTACACCAAATTTTCATTCAGTAACGCATGAAGATTTTTCGTTTTTGTATTCTGAAAAACAATTGGAAGATGAACAAACTGATGAAAGTATCAGCGAGCAGATAACACAAAAACACTTGAAGTGTTTGCCGTATCCGGCGGTAAATTTAGACGAAAGAACTATGGATAAGTTTGATGGACTGCGCTGGACTTTGTGTCGTTTTTATGATTATTTCGGGAGGTACAACAAAGAAGATTTTTACAGATATTATGATGAAAGTGGCAAAGAAATGCTGGATGTTTTTACCAAAGACAAAGAATTGAATTCAAAGCAGGCCGCCACTTTCAAAGAAGCAACGGAGAAACTGCGAACATATTTGCCGGAAATTGAGTTATAATTAAAGAAAAGGTTTCATTTCCTGTTCTATATTCTTACGCAGCTCCATCAGTTTAATGGCGTATTGTTCCAATTGTTTCTGAGCTTCAGTTTCCGGGACGAATTTTGGGACATCAATACTGTTTCCTTCATCGTCCACAGCTACAAATACGATAATACAGTGCGTTTTCTTGTCAAAATCCTTTCGCTTAATATTTCTGGAAAAAACATTGATGGCGATATGCATACTCGTATTTCCGGTGTAAATAACTTCTGCTTCCACTTTAACGATATGTCCGATTTTAATAGGCTCATAAAATCGGATTCCACCTACGTAAACCGTTACACAATAACTCGATGCCCAAGAACTTGCACAGGCGTAACCGGCTTGGTCAATCCATTTCATTACGCTTCCGCCGTGTACATTTCCACCGTAATTAACATCGGAAGGTTCGGATATAAACTGGAAAACTGTTCTGTTCGTCATGCTGAAAAAATTTAGTTTAAAGATATTTATAAATTTCGGAACTCGCTCATAATCGTTAATTTTACGGTATGAAAAAAGTATTTTATCTAAAAACCTGCGGAACGAACAAGAAAATTATGGCTCCACTTGATTTGAGTGACTGGGAACTTCGTGAAATAAAATCGGAGCCCGTTACGAAAGAAGAGCTGGCTGAAATGTATGCGAAAACGAAATCTTATGAAGCGCTTTTCAGCAGAAAATCCACACAGATAAAGCAGCGCGGAATTGATGTAAAGAGTCTGAAGGAAGCCGACTTCAAAAAATTACTGCTGGATCATTACAGTTTCTTGAAGCGTCCGGTTTTTATCACCGATGATGCTATATTTATCGGGAATGATAAAGAAAATGTTGAAAAGCTCAATCAATATTTTGAATAATTTGAATCCTCAGTAACTGAGGATTTTTTATTTATTTGGTTTTTTACTGTTGTTTTTAACTTTTTTTTGATTTTTCGTTTCATGTAATTTACAGATATACTTTAAAAATTAAACTTTTCGTTAAGTACGATTAATAAAGGGTTTTTTGAAACTTTGATTTTTCAGTTCGGTGTTTTCTGTTTTACAGATATTACAAGGAAAACTTAAAAACCTAATGACATTCGTTAAAATTTAGCTTTTTTTATAACAATTTTTTTGTACTTTAGTCGGGTCAAACATTTTTTAACCAAATCTTTTATTTATGAAGACAAAACTACCTTTTATGATGATGGCTTTATTGCCATTTGCAGGTTTCGGACAGTCGGTGGCAAAAAGCTCCGTTTATCCGGTAACGCAGAAAGCTGTTCAGAAAGCAGCAACAATTGTTCCGTCGAAAGCTCCTACGGCTTATTGCGCGCCAGTCGATTTAATCTGCTCCGACGGAGATCTCATTACCAATGTAACATTTGGCACGATTAATAATGCGAGCGAATGTGGAACTGGTGGTTACAATGATTTCACCGCAATGTCAACTGAAGTAACTCCGGGTGCCGCTATGCCATTAAGCGTTACTGTGGGTGACGGATGGTTTGAAAGAGTTTCTGCCTGGGTTGACTGGAATAATAATGAAATATTTGAAGAAACTGAATTGATGACAGCCAACGTTGGACCTCTGGGAACTTCCGGAGAGGAAGGAGATATGGGTCTTGGAGGTGGAACAGATGCCGGTGGAGTTTTGAGCGGAGATATAACAATTCCTGCAGATGTTGCTGCTGGTTCATACAGAATGAGAATAATGGTATTTGCAACCGGTTCTTCAGAACCTGCAGTAAGTGATGCATGTTACGATCTTGGATATGGTGAAGTTGAAGATTATACTTTAGTTGTTCCGGTTACAGGAGGATGTCTAGATACACCAAACGGTCTTTATCCTTCATCTACTTTTACACCAAATTGTAATGGTACTGTTCAAAATGTTACTGGTGCAGCTTGGTTAGGTGAGTATTCTAATGTACAGTTAACTGCAGGAACAGCTTACACTTTCTCCTCATCAGTTTCAACACATCAAATTACTATTGCAGACGCAACCGGAACTACCATCTTGGCAGCAGGAATTGGTAGTGTGGTATATACGCCTACTGCTGATGGAGTAGTAAGATTTATTACTCACTTAAATGCAGATTGTGGTGTTGCGAACACAATACATGCAAGAAGAGTATCTTGTGGTACTCCTCCTCCGCCACCAACAAATTGCGAAGACTTTAAAGTGCTTTCAAATAACCTAGAAAACGGAGGTTTGCTTGGTGGTGATGGAGCGCAGAAACTTGCAACAGATCTTCCGATTGGTGATCAGCCTTTAACAATTTCAGGTATGGAGCCAACGCTAATTGGTGAAGCAACTTATGTTAACTTTGTAGTGTATGAAGATGCTGCAGGTTTACCGGGAGCTCAGGTTGCAACGATTAATGGTAACATTACAGGTAGCACAGTAACAGGACAGAATTTTGGATTCGACTTTATTAAGTATACAGTAGAATTTGATAATCCTGTTGCATTAGCAGCAAACACTAAGTACTGGATTGAAGTTCTTTCAGATGCTGATGGATGGGAATCAACTGCAGCGACTTCTTTAGGATCTAAAGATGCATTTAATAATAACAGTTCAGGTAATACATGGGCACTCGGAACAGCTGATTATGTATTCAACCTAATTTGCACCGAGATCGCAGTAGGAGAAGTAAACAGCAAAAAAGTTTCTTACTATCCAAACCCAGTTAGAGATATCTTAACGATTACTTCTAAGCAGAAAATTGAAACTGTACATGTTTACAATGTTGCGGGACAAAAAATGAACGTACCTGCGAAGATGAACAACAACCAGATTGATATGAGCAGAATGGCTCCGGGAGTTTACATCATCAGCACAATTGCAGCAGATGGAACTAACGAATCTTTCAAAGTGATTAAGAAATAATCCAACAGATTGATTATATGGAAGCCGACTCATTTCTGAGTCGGCTTCTTTTTTACGAAAAATTACAAATTATTTTTTTTTGTTAGGGTTTACTTTGTATTCGGGCTGTTTTTTTAACAATAAATTTGTATTTTAGTCAAGTCAAACATTTTTTAACCAAATCTTTTATTTATGAAGACAAAACTACCTTTGCTGGCGTTGGTTTTATCATCAACACTGGCTTTTAGTCAATCAAATGGCAAAGTTGAAAGGCAAGCTTCGAAGTATCCACAGAATCCGGTTAGCGCAAAGGCCGCGGTTTCCTCTGCAGCATCTCTCAAGAATGTTGTTGCAGCTTTACCGGGAGAAGTAACTGTTTTCCAAGAAAACTTTGATGGGGCAGGACCTGGATTCGCAGCGTGGACTACCATCGATGTGGACGGACTTAATCCTGCTGCAGCGGTAAATTTCATTACCACAGGCTGGAACAGGATTGACAAACTAGGAGCGAATGGCAATTTCGGTGGTCCGGCGGGAGATTATGCTGCGATGAGTACCTCATGGTATTCACCTGCAGGAACCTCAAATGACTGGCTAATCTCTCCTTCAATTGCGATTCCTACAGGAACTACACAGTTACAATGGGAAGCAAAAGCGCAGGACGCTGATTATCCAGATGGATACAGATTGATGCTTTCTCCTACCGCAGGAAACGCTGTGGGGGATTTTACAGTAGAACTTTACAGTATAGCAGCTGAAAATGCCGATTGGGAAACAAGAACAGTAGACCTTTCGGCATATGCAGGAACCAATGTAACCATTGCTTTTGTAAATAATTCAACAGATATGTTCATGTTGTTAGTGGATAATATCCTTGTATCTAATACGCCACCTGTGATTGAAGGAGGATGTCTTGATACACCAAACGGTCAATATCCAATCGCAACATTTACTCCGGCTTGTAATGGTACCGCCCAAAATATTACTACGCAAGCGTGGACTGGTGAATATTCCAATGTTCAATTAACTGCGGGAACTGCATATACCTTCTCTTCATCTGTTTCAACACATCAGATTACGATTGCAGACGCAGCAGGAACAACTATTTTAGCAGCAGGAATTGGTAGTGTAGTATATACACCAACTGCTGATGGAGTGGTAAGATTTATTACTCACTTAAATGCAGATTGTGGTGTTGCGAACACATCGCACGCAAGAATTGTTACTTGTGGAACTCCTCCACCTCCACCTGTAGAGCCGGAATATGGATGTACAGATCAGGAATATTCTGCAGGAGAACCTTTGCTTGCTAATAATACAACTGAAAGCACTGCAAATGGTTCAGTTTATGTTGTAGCTAATGACTTCTTTGTACCTGCCGATACTGAAACCTTTACGTTGAATACAATGAAAGCTCATTTCGTACCAACAGCTGGTGGAACTGATCTTACTTCTTTCGATGTAACAATTATGGAAGATAATAATATGGCTCCTGGTACTGTGATTCACACATTAACTGGTCTTGCGCCAACTTCTGTGACACAACTGCCGGATACATTTGCAAACTATGCAACGTTTGAAATTACCCTTGATCTTGGTGGATATGAGCTAACAGGTGTAGCTGGTGAAGCAAAAAGATACTGGATTGGTATCCATTCAACTTCAGCTGCAGGCGGAGGAATTTTCTGGATTGGCTATGAGTACACACCTGGTTTCACAACTCAGTACAACTTCCAGTCTACTGATGGTGGTACAACATTCATCCCAATTGTAAGCACAGACATTCCTGGTGCAAACTTTGACAGTTTTATGACTGTAGATGCTACTTGTACGACAATGGCGGTAGGAGAAGTAAACAGCAAAAAAGTTTCTTACTATCCAAACCCAGTTAGAGATATCTTAACGATTACTTCTAAGCAGAAAATTGAAACAGTACATGTTTACAATGTTGCGGGACAAAAAATGAACGTACCTGCGAAGATGAACAACAACCAGATTGATATGAGCAGAATGGCTCCGGGAGTTTACATCATCAGCACAATTGCTGCAGATGGAACTAACGAATCTTTCAAAGTGATTAAGAAATAATCCAACAGATTGATTATATGGATGCCGACTCAGATATGAGTCGGCTTCTTTTTTTAATTATAAAGACAAAAAAACTCCCGGTGAAAGCTTTGCCGGGAGTTTTAACTATTAAGGTTTTATCACTTTATACAAAAGGAAGCTTAACAACCTTTGCAGGAATATTTTTATTTCGAATCTGAATAAAAATCTCTGATCCAATTTTAAAGTGTGGCTTGGCTACATAAGCCAGTCCAATTCCAACTTTTTTCATCGGGCTCATCGTTCCGGAGGTTACTTTTCCCATAACGTTACCTTCGGCATCAACCACAGGATAATCGTGACGTGGAATAGCTTTTTCGGTCATTTCAAAACCTACAAGCTTTCTTTGTACACCTTCTTCTTTCTGTTTTGCGAAAAATTCTTTGTCTACAAAGTCGCCTTTATCAAGTTTTGTGATCCAGCCAAGTCCGGCTTCCAGTGGGGAAGTAGTGTCATCAATATCATTTCCGTAAAGGCAGAATCCTTTTTCAAGTCGAAGAGTATCTCTCGCTGCAAGTCCGCACGGCATCAATCCGAATTCTTCTCCTGCAGCAGTTAGATCGTCCCAAAGTTTTTCGGCATCTTCATTTTTAAAGTAGATTTCAAAACCACCACTTCCTGTATATCCTGTATTCGAAATGATAACATCAGAAACTCCGGAAACGGTTCCCTCAGTAAAACTGTAATAAGGAATTTCAGATAAATTTACATCCGTAAGTTTCTGAAGCGTTTCTAATGCTTTCGGTCCTTGAATGGCAATCAGAGACATGTCATCTGATGCATTCGACATAATAGCATCGAATTTTTCATTGTATTTCTGAAAATGACTCCAGTCTTTATCAATATTGGATGCGTTTACAACGACAAAATACTTTTCATCGTTCATCTTGTAAACGATTAAATCATCAACAATTCCTCCGTTTCCGTTAGGTAAGCAAGTATATTGTGCTTTACCGTTTTCGAGCGTGTCGAGGTTGTTCGTGGTAATATACTGCAGTAAATCTTTTGCAGCCGGTCCTTCAACAAAGAATTGTCCCATGTGCGACACATCAAAAATTCCAACTTTTTCGCGTACTGCGAAATGCTCTTCCGTCACTCCGGAGTACTGTACCGGCATTTCAAAGCCTGCAAAAGGAACGATTTTGGCGCCCAAAGAAACATGCTTGTTGTATAAAGGTGTTTTGTTCATAGTATATGATAATATTTTGATTATAAATGATCTTTGTATTCAGCCAGAATAATCTTAAACCATTCGGTGAAATTTTCAGGATTTTTGGTCATTTCCTCATCCAGTTGCTCCATCGAAATATAGCGTACTTCGGAAACTTCTTCCGAATTCAGATTGAAATCTCCATTGTACCTTCCGGTAAAAACGCGGTCAAGTTCATGTTCCCAAAGTCCTTTGCCTACATCGGCTTTGTAGACGAAATGAAACTTTTCAGTAATTTCAGCATCGATACCCAATTCTTCCTGAAGCCTTCTTTTTGCGCCCTCTTCATAAGTTTCGTCAATTCTTGGATGTGAACAAACTGCATTTGTCCATTGACCGGGAGAATGATATTTATCTGCAGCTCTTCTTTGAAGCAGCATATCACCATTTTCATTAAAAAGAAAAACAGAAAAAGCTCGGTGCAGGATGCCGTTTTCGTGGGCCTGCATTTTTTCCATTTGCCCTAAAATTTCGTCTTTTTCGTTGATTAAAACTACTAATTCTTCCATCCTACCAAAGTTAGGGCTTATAACTGATGTACTAAAATTTTTTACTTTTATTTTCTTTTGTGTGAAGGTATTAAGGAGAATTTACTTCATTATTTTATGGTATGCAGAAAACTTTATGCAAGCTCTCTTGCTGATTTTTCGTAATTTTGCAACTTGAAAATCAACACTATGGAACTTGAATACAAAGATCATCTGAGCCCAATGCTGAAAGGCGATATTAAGAATTATCTAATCGATATCGACGGAACAATTACTGACGATATCCCAAACGAAGAACCGGAAAGAATGATCACCTGCGAACCGTTTCCTGATGCGTTGCAAACCATCAACAGATGGTACGATCAGGGTCATCAGATCTGTTTTTTTACTTCAAGAACTGAGGATTTGAAGCAGATTACAATCGACTGGCTGGATAAGCACGGTTTTAAATATCATACTGTTTTATGTGGAAAACCAAGAGGAGGAAATTATCACTGGATTGATAATCACTTGGTGAAAGCTACACGCTATAAAGGGAAATTTACAGATATGATTGAAAAGCAGGTGACCATCGAAGTTTTCAAAGATTAAGGATGAAAATGAAAGTACTGGCAAATGACGGGTTGGATGCCTCCGGAATAAAAGCGCTTATTGAAAAAGGCTTTGAAGTAATCACCACCAAAATTGAGCAGCAGAATTTAGCAGAATTTATCAATCTAAATAATGTTATTGTTCTTCTGGTTCGCAGTGCAACTCAGGTAAGGAAAGAACTGATTGACAGTTGTCCTTCACTTCAGATTATCGGTCGCGGCGGCGTTGGTATGGATAATATCGATGTGGAATATGCCCGTTCTAAAGGAATTCACGTTATCAATACTCCTTCAGCATCTTCAGCATCTGTTGCCGAGCTTGTTTTTGCACATCTTTTCTCCGGAGCCAGATTTTTGGAAGATTCCAACAGAAAAATGCCTGTTGTAGGAAATACTGAATTTTCAAAACTGAAAAAATCCTACGAAAAAGCGATCGAACTACGTGGCAAAACCATCGGAATTGTTGGGATGGGACGTATCGGTCAGGAAGTCGCAAGAATCGCACTTGGATTAGGAATGAGAGTAATTGCAGCAGACAATCAGATTGGAAAAGCAAGCATTAAAGTCGATTTTTATAACAAACAGTACATAAATGTTGATATTGAAACGGAACCGTTGGAAGATGTTTTAAAACATTCCGATTTTATTACTTTTCACGTTCCCGCTCAGAAAGACGGTCACATGATTAGTGATTCCGAATTTGCAATAATGAAAAACGGCGTGGCAATTATTAACTGTTCGCGTGGTGGAGTTATTGATGAAGAGGCTCTGATCAGAGCTCTCGACTCAGGAAAAGTCGCTTTTGCAGGACTTGATGTTTACATGAATGAGCCAACTCCCTCAACAGAAATTCTTTCGCATCCGCGCATTTCTCTAACTCCGCATATTGGAGCTTCAACTCTGGAGGCGCAGGACAGAATTGGGCTTTCACTGGCTGATCAGATTTGCGTGTTGCTCAACGTTTATTAATCAAAACTTACAATAAAAAAACCCGGAAATTCTCCGGGTTTTATTTTTCTGTTAGAAATTGTTTATTTGTTTTTCAACAGGTCGCGAATTTCAGTAAGCAATTCCTCCTGTGAAGGTCCTGCAGGAGCTTCTTCCGCCGGTTTGTTTACTTTATTAGCCGCTTTAATCAACCAGAATAATACCATTGCAATTGCAAGGAAACTGATCACAGCAGCGATAAATTTGCCCCAAAGAACGCCGTTTACCGACCATTCTGCAATTTTGTCAACACCTGCAGCTTTTAGAGCCGGTGTAAGCAAAAGTGGCGTAATAACATCCTCCACCAAAGAAGTTACGATTTTACCGAAAGCAGCACCAATCATAACACCGACTGCCAAATCCATTACATTTCCTTTGAATGCAAATTCTTTAAATTCTTTTACAAATCCCATGATTGTATTTTTAAATGTGACCTGCAAAAATATAAATTTAATTTTAAAAGTAAATCCCAGATGAAGCTGTCTCTATTGAATTGATTAACTCAAAATACGTCGCTTTTGGCGCAAAATTATTCATCCGAAGAAGCTGCAATTCTCGGCGTTTGGCTACATGGAAAAGCTGGAGATTTAGCTGCAGAAAAACATTCTCAGGAAGCTATGCTTGCTTCTGATATTATTGCCGAACTGGGTAATGCGTTTCAGCGACTGAAATAAGATGGTCTTACTTTTGGTTTAGTTTCCGAAAAATTCGAAATGAAGTATTTAAGAAAAGCAATTCCATTTCTTGCAATTCCATTGGTGATTTCGTGTTCCGTTGCCAAGAAATCATCCAACGTAACTGTAATCAGAGACTGTACCGGGACTTATCTTAGAATGGATTCCAAAGATTATCTGGTGTGCAATGCGACAGTTCTTAAGGATGTTAAAACTGGTTCTGCAGTAAACGCTGTTTTCAGCAAAACAGATAAGTGCCCTGAACTGGAAGGCGAGATGGTTTGCATGATGTACCATAAAAATGAAGGAACCATTAGAATTGATTCCTTCAAATAGATTTAAGTCTAAAAAAAAGATTTTTACTCCGGTTTTTCGTTTTCAGCTTCGGTGATGATGTTGTTTTTGGAATACCACATAATCACCAATCCGGCAAGCATAAACGGAATAGAAAGAACCTGTCCAGTATTCAGCCCTGCAAAAGAAATGAATTCGTGGCCTTGTGGCTCCTTCAAAAATTCCACAAAGAAACGGATCGCCCAAAGTATAATGAAGAACAGTCCGAAAAGCCATCCTTGCTGATATTTTTTATTGGTCTTTTTATACAGAAACCATAATAGGATGAACAGTAAAAAATAACCACCTGCTTCAAAAAGTTGAGTAGGATAGCGCGGCACAATAGCTCCGTAATCCTGACTCTGCTGCGGAAAAAGAACGGCAAATGGAGAACCTTCCGGTGCCGGTTTTCCGATAATCTCAGAATTGAAAAAGTTTCCGATTCTCACAAAAGCACCACCCAATGCCACTACAATTCCCAAACGGTCATACACCCAGAAAGGATTTTTTCTGATGATTTTGTACGCATAATATAAAGTGGTTAGAATCAGCGCAATAGTCGCACCGTGGCTTGCAAGTCCCATAAATCCGGTAAACTTAAACTCCGGTTTTGTTTGTATTGGAAGAAAAACACTCCAGAAATCCTGACGGAAAAGCTCAGGTTCATAAAAAATAACGTGCCCAAGTCGCGCTCCCAAAATAGTTCCAACCAATGTCCAGGTAAAAAGTGGTTCCAAATATTTCTGGTGAACATTATCAATCTTAAATATTTTTGACATCAGAAAATATCCAAGACCGAAGGCAAGTACAAACATCAAACTGTAGTAGTGAAGTGTAAAAGAACCTAATTCGATACCTCTGGAAGGATCCCAAACTGTATAAAGAAGCGTAAGCAGATTTGTCATAATTTTTTATTTGTGTTCGCATTTTGGCGGTACAGGATCATAACCTTCGCCGCCCCACGGATGGCATCTCGCAATTCTTTTCGCACCCAGCCAAAAACCTTTAAAAATACCGTGAACTTTCAGAGCTTCAATCATATAATGTGAGCAGGTTGGTTCGTAGCGGCAGTTTTTTGGAAGTAATGGAGAAATAAACCACTGGTAAAAACGAATAAGAATTACCAGAGGAAACGTGATGACCGTATTGAATGTAATTTTCAAAGCAGTGCAAAAATAGGAATTAATTTGATATCCGTGTTTTGAAAGGGACGGAATTCTTAACTTTGATGTTTAAAAGATTTCAATTGAACCAAAATATTCCTTTAGCTGAACAGTTGCGGCCAAAATCACTGGACGATGTTCTTGGGCAGGAACACCTCACCGGAAAAGCAGGAACCATCCGCAAAATGCTGGAGAACGACACGCTGAATTCTCTCATTTTTTGGGGACCACCTGGAACGGGAAAAACCACTCTCGCTGAAATTATTTCCGAGAAATCCGGACGAAAATTCTATAAACTTTCAGCAGTTTCCAGTGGTGTAAAAGAAGTTCGCGAAGTTATTGACGAAGCCAAAAAACAGAATCTTTTTTCCGGAAAACCGCCCATTCTTTTTATTGATGAAATTCACCGCTTCAACAAATCGCAGCAGGATTCACTTCTGCATGCCGTTGAAAAAGGTTGGATTGTACTGATTGGTGCAACCACCGAAAACCCAAGTTTCGAAGTGGTTTCTGCTCTGCTTTCCCGGTCACAGGTGTACATTTTGAAGTCGCTTTCGTTTGAAAAACTGGAAGAGCTTGCAGAAATTTCGCTGAGCAAATTCAACGAGCTTCATCAAAAAAACTTTGTTCTAAAAGATAAACAGGCATTGATTCAATATTCCGGAGGTGATGCCCGAAAACTAATCAATTCTGTAGAGTTGGTTCTGAATCAGTTTCTGAATTCAGGAAAAACAGAAATCAGTAACGAAGATGTTTTGGATGTGTTGCAGGAAACGATGGCGCTGTACGATAAAAACGGCGAACAGCATTACGACATTATTTCTGCTTTTATAAAATCCATCCGCGGTTCCGATCCAAATGCTGCTGTTTATTGGCTTGCGAGAATGCTTGCCGGCGGAGAAGATATAAAGTTCATTGCGCGCAGACTTGTGATTTTAGCATCAGAAGATATCGGTTTGGCCAATCCGAATGCATTGGTCATCGCCAACAACTGTTTTCAGGCAGTAAACGTCATCGGAAATCCCGAATCCAGGATTATTTTAAGTGAAACTGCAGTGTATCTCGCTGTTTCTCCGAAATCGAATTCTACTTATTTGGCTATCAATCAGGCGCTGGATTTGGTGAAGAAAACCGGAAATTTGCCGGTTCCGCTTCATCTTCGGAACGCTCCTACAAAGCTGATGAAGGATTTGGATTACGGTAAAAATTATGAATATGCCCATTCGCATCAGGGAAATTTTATCGATCTGGAATTTTTACCTGAAGAACTAAAAGGAACTAAATTCTACGAACCGGGAAATAATTCAACGGAGAATAAAATCCGAGACGAAATGAAAAGAAAGTGGAAGGGAAAATATGAATAAATTATTCTAACTGCTTAGAACGTATTCGCTGTAATGGCCCAAAAATTTCACTGTAGCGCCCAATGCATTCAGTTCTTCCAAAGCATTTCGTGAAAGTACTTCGTTCCATTCACTCGCAACATTGATAAAGAAAAAATATTTTCCCAGTCCGGTTTTCAGGGTTCGGCTTTCAATTTTAGAAAGATTCATCTTGCGCCATGCAAAAACCGATAAAACCTGGTGCAATCCACCCGCGTGATCGTCTGGTAAAGTCACCATCATTGAAGTTTTTTCCGACGAAATTTTTAGTGGAAGTGTAAGCTGATTTTTATTTTTACTGATGACAATAAATTTGGTGTGATTCTGTTCAAAATCCTGAATTTTTTCATGCACTATTTTCAGTCCGTAAAGATATGCAGCGTAGGAATTAGCGATGGCTGCAATCTTAAGTTCCGGATTTTCTGAGATGTATTTCGCCGCCGCTGATGTGGAATGATAATCCAATCTTGGTACATCTTTGTACTTGTCTTCTAAAAAATGAAAACACTGCGCGAGAGCCTGAGGATGAGAAAGAATTTTTTCAAAATCATTATTTTCTTCCAGAATCATCAGATGATGTTCAATTGGCATCACGCCTTCAGCTTCAATGAAAATATTTTCAAAATCGAAAAGATAGTCCAGCGTCATCGAAACCGTTCCTTCAATGGAATTCTCGAGTGGTACAACTGCTTTTTCCACTTCATTATTTTCCACAGCCTTGAAGCAGTCAAGAATGCTGGAATAAGGAATAAGGTTTTCCTCCGAAAAAATCTGCGAGGCGGAGAGCTGTGTGAAGCTAGCTTCAGGACCGAGATAAGCAATTTTCATAGTTCAAAAATAAGGAAGATTCGCGTTTGTTTCATTTTTGAAAGTTGAATTTATGATTTGATTCATAAAAAAACCTCACCAAACAGTGAGGTTTTTAGTTACTCTAAGCTTCAATTATAATTTTGCATCTTTAATCTGGTCTACGATTTCCGGATTCAGAAGGGTAGAAGTATCTCCGAAATTACTGAAATCGCCTTCTGCAATTTTTCTCAGGATCCGACGCATAATTTTTCCGGAACGGGTTTTCGGAAGTGCATCCACAAACTGAATTTTATCCAGTTTTGCAATCGGTCCGATTGAATCTGAAATCATCAGATTAATTTCTTTCCTAAGATTATCACGGTCGCGGTATTCTCCGGTTTCTTTCAGAATTACAAAGCCATACAGGGCGCTTCCTTTAATATCGTGCGGATAACCTACAATCGCAGATTCCGCCACAGCAGGATGCTGGTTGATGCTGTCTTCAATTGGTGCAGTTCCTAAGTTATGTCCGGAAACGATAATCACATCATCAACCCGGCCAGTAATTCTGTAGTATCCTGTTTCATCTCTCAACGCACCGTCACCGGTAAAATATTTTCCCGGAAATGCAGTGAAATAGGTTTCCTTATATCTTTGATGATCACCCCAAATGCTTCTCGCGATTCCCGGCCAAGGAAAACGGATACAGAGATTTCCATCCACCTGATTTCCGGTAATTTCATTGCGTTTTTCATCCATTAAAACCGGCTGAATTCCCGGAAGTGGAAGAGTTGCATACGTAGGTTTTGTTGGAGTAACAAACGGAATCGGAGAAATCATGATTCCGCCGGTTTCGGTTTGCCACCACGTATCTACAATCGGACATTTTTTCTTTCCAACGTGATCGTTGTACCAATGCCATGCTTCATCATTAATCGGTTCACCAACGGAGCCAATCACTCGTAAACTCGACAAATCGTGTTTTTCAACCCATTCTGTAGATTCTTTCGCGAGTGAACGGATTGCAGTTGGTGCGGTATAGAACTGTGTAACTTTATGTTTTTCAATAACTTCCCAGAAACGGTCCGGTTCAGGATAAGTCGGAACTCCTTCGAAAATAACAGGCGTTGCTCCATTAGAAAGCGGACCATAAAGAATGTAGGAATGTCCCGTAATCCAGCCGATATCTGCTGTACACCAATAAATATCGTTCTCCTTATAGTTAAAAACATTTTTGAAAGTGTAACCCGTATACACCATGTAACCAGCGGTTGTGTGAAGCATTCCCTTCGGTTTTCCGGTTGAGCCGGAAGTGTACAGAATGAAAAGCGGATCTTCCGCATCCATAATTTTTGACACGAAATCGGAAGACGCGTTTGCATATAAATCATCCATCCAAACATCGCGGTCTTCTTTCATAGTAACGTTTCCGCCGGTTCTTTTTACCACAAGAACCTTTTCTACGGACGGGCATTTTTCCACGGCTTTATCAATAATTCCTTTCAAATCGATGGCTTTATTACCACGGTAACTTCCGTCGGAACAGATAATAACTTTTGCTTCGCAGTCGTTCACTCTTGATGCAACTGCAGTGTCAGAAAATCCTGCAAAAATCACAGAATGTATGGCGCCCATTCTTGCACAAGCCAGCATCGTAACGGCAAGCTCCGGAATCATCGGTAAATAAATACAGACGCGGTCGCCCTTTTGAACACCGAGTTCTTTCAGAACATTGGCTGTTTTGCAGACTCTTTCGTGCAGTTCGCGATACGAAATATGCTGCGCTTCTTCCTTCGGATCGTTCGGTTCCCAAATGATGGCTGTTTTGTCGCCGCGAACTGATAAATGGCGGTCCAGACAGTTTTTCGTGATGTTCAGTTTGGCATTTTTAAACCATTTGATTTTGGCTTCTTCCATGTCAAAATCTACGACTTTTGTCCAGCGCTGATACCACACAAATCCTTCGTCAGCTACTTTGTCCCAGAATTTTTTCGGATTTTTGATCGACTTTTTGTACTGCTTAAAATAATCCGGCAGATCGTCGATATAGAAATTCTTCATATGTATTTGATTTAGTTTATTGTTTAATATTGATTCTACTTTAACGCAAAGTGCGCAATGATTTATTTATTTTTTCCTCGTGTCTTTCGCAAAGGCGCTAAAGCTTAGCAAAGGCTTAGTGCTGATTTTTGTGTCATTTGATAAATTTTTTGTGCGTTACCGCAAAGTGCGCAAACATTTTTTTTGTTTTATCGTTCGCAAGGGCGCTTCGCTTAGGAAAGGCATTAAAAACAGCCATCATTTTGCTTATAAATTATTTGCTATTCGTTTTACTCCATTTTTAAAAAGGAAAGAATGGAAATTTAAAATCAATCCAAGCTTCAGTCTCGTGATTCTAAGATAGTTTAACAGCTGGAAAGTATGATAATCATTGATTTCTGCAACTGCTTTCACTTCCACAATTACTTTCTCTTCAATCAGCAGGTCTACTCGGAAAGCCCGCTCAATTCGAAGCTCGTCGTATTCTATAGCGATATCCTTTTGTTTTTCAATTTTCAAACCTGCTTCCTCCAGTTCGTAGCTCAGGCATTGCTCATAAACGGTTTCGTAAAGACCAATTCCCAGCTTCCTGTGAATTTTCAGTCCACAATCAAAGACAATTTTTGATATCTCATTTTCTGTCACTTTTTTTCGAATTACAGTAATTAACGAACTATTCGCAATTGTTTTTGAGAAACATTGCAAAGCGAAGCGCCTTTGCGTTCATCACAACGATGCATCATAAAAACCACTTAGCGAACTTTGCGTCTAAGTTAAGCCTTATAGGATTCAATCTTCTCCTGAATTTCACCAACAATTGCTTCGTCATCAATGGTTGATTGAATCTGGAATTCTTTACCGTCCAACATTGTCCGGATTAATTTTCTAAGGATTTTTCCGGAGCGGGTTTTCGGAAGTCGGTTAACGATCATCACATTTTTCAGTGAAGCTACAGCACCGATTTTCTCACGAACCAAAGCAACAACTTCTTTTTCAATTTCCGTTTCGTCTTTGTTAACACCGGCTTTCGTAACAGCGACTGCAAACGGAATCTGACCTTTTAATTGATCTTCCATTCCCACAACGGCACATTCCGCGATATCAGGATGTCCGGAAACGACTTCTTCCATTTCGGAAGTGGAAAGTCGGTGACCGGCAACATTAATTACGTCATCCACACGTCCAGTTACGAAAATATATCCGTCTTCATCCTTAATGGCGCCGTCTCCGGAGAAATAATAGCCCGGAAACTGTGACAGATAACTTTTCTTGAATCTTGGGAAATCGTTCCAGATTCCGAGCATTGCTCCCGGTGCGAGTGGAAGTTTAATCACCAAATAACCTTCGTGGTGAGGATCGAGTTCATATCCGTTTTCATCGAAAACCATAATATCGTAACCAGGAAACGGTTTTCCTGCAGAAGCTCTCTTGATTTTAAAATCATCGAAATACGTCATCAAACCAAGCATCGGCGAACCGGATTCTGTTTGCCACCAGTGATCGATAGCCGGAATTCCAATGTGTTCACCAAACCAGTCGAGTGTGGCAACGTCGCAGCGTTCTCCCGCCAAAAACTGCTTTTTATAATGAGATAAATCATATTTTTTGATGAATTCGCCGTCCGGATCTTCTTTCTTGATTGCTCTGATCGCTGTAGGTGCGGTAAACATCGTATTAACCTTATGTTCCGAAATAACACGCCAGAAAGTTCCCGCATCCGGTGTCATTACCGGTTTTCCTTCGAAAACGATGGTTGTATTTCTGTTCAGCAACGGACCGTACGCCATGAACGAGTGACCAACCGCCCAACCAAAATCGGAAGCAGCCCAGAAAACTTCGCCGGGTTCCATTCCGTAGTGGTATTTCATGGCAAATTTCAGCGCTGTAGCGTGTCCACCTGTATCTCTTGTAACTCCTTTCGGTTTTCCCGTTGTACCGGAAGTATAGAGCAAATACAACGGATGCGAAGCTTCAACCTCTACATAATCTGCAGGTTTGGATTTATCTACAAGATCCTGATAATCAATGGTTCCTTCAAAATATTCGTGTTTATTATCGATCAGTTGGCGGTCGTAAACAATGATGTTATCTACTTTGTCCTGTGCAAGTTCAATCGCCTGTCCCACCAAAGGCAGGTAAGGAATTCTTCGGGCAACTTCAACTCCTGCGGTGGAAGTGATCATTACTTTCGGTTTACAGTCATCAATTCTTACAACCAGTTCATGTGGCGCGAATCCACCAAAAACAACATTATGTATAACGCCAATTCTTGCGCAAGCCAGCATAGAAAAAAGCGTCTGCGGAATCATCGGCATGTAAATTACTGCGGAGTCACCTTTTTTCAGTCCGAGAGATTTGAGCCCTCCTGCAAGTTTTGAAACTTCTTCTTTTACTTCATTAAATGTGAATTTCTGCTTCTTATCTGTCACCGGCGAATCGTAAATCACGGCAACCTGGTCGCCGTATCCATCCTCGATATGTTTGTCAAGACAGAGATAAGACATGTTGAGTTTTCCGTCTTTGAACCAAACCGGATATCCGTTTTCGTCCTCGGAAAGTATGGTTTTCGGAAATTCGAACCACTTGATTTCTTTTGCATGTTCTTCCCAGAATTTTTCTTTGTTCTCAGTACTTTCAGTAAACATTTCCTGCGCTTTCATAATATTTTTGATTTAGATTTTAGTTTGTTGATGTTGTTTTCGGATGATTTTCTGTAACTAATTTACGAGTTCTTCTACTTTTTCCAGCAGTTTTTTTATCGAATAAGGTTTTGTAACGTAAGCGTTTGCACCCATTTCGAGTCCTTTCGCGATATCGCTTTCCCCACTTTTTGCAGAAAGGAAAATCACTTTCGTATCCGAAAATTTCTCGTTTTTTCTGATTTCCGAAAGGGTAGTGTAACCGTCTACATTTGGCATCATGATATCGAGAAGAATTAGGTCCGGAATTTCATTCTTCAGAATTTCCAGAACTTCAGAACCGTCGCGTGCAATAAACACTTCATAACCGGCTTTCCGAAAGGAATATTCCAGTGTCATCACGATTTTGTGCTCGTCGTCTGCGATTAATATTTTGTACTTAGACATGAGATTTCAGATTTCAGATTTCAGATTTCAGATTTTTAACTGAAACCAAGTTATATTTATTTTAAATTTTGTTTGAAAGTATACATCATTTTCTGGATTTCATGGAGATCTGCCAGCAGTTTGTCCACTTTTTTTTCATCCATTGAATAAAGTTCTTTACTTAAAAGCAACTGCGTCTGTAGCTCAAATGCAGAGCCGTTTGCAATTCCCAGAAACTGATTGAATTCTCTGTTTGTATTTCTTCCTGCTCCTTCTGCGATATTAGAACTGATCGAAACCGCGCTTCTTTTCATCTGAGAAATTAATCCGTAGCGCTCATCATGAGGAATTTCTACGGACAACAAATAAATATCTTTAGCGAGTTGCATCGCTTTTTGCCAGAAAATTAGTTTCTCAAAATTGTGCATTTTGTATTAATACTCTTTAATATTTAGTTTTCATTTTATTTTTCAGTATTGTCTAACATCTGAAATCTCGTGTCTGATGTCTTAATAGTAACTTCAAACGTCACCCCAATTTCTTTGTTTTTCACCTTAATTTCTCCGCCATGTGCATCAATGATTTTCTTACAGATTGAAAGACCTAATCCGCTTCCGACAGGTTTTCTGATGTTCTGATTTTGACTCTGATAAAACTTTTCAAAAATGAACTCCAGATCTTCTTCCGGGATGGTTTTTCCGGTATTGAAAATGGAAATTTTCAGCGCTCCTTCTTTTTCCTGAAACTTCGTCTGAATCATTCCCTGATCGTTGGTGAATTTCAGCGCATTCCCCAAAATATTCTGAAAAACCTGAATCATTTTCATTTCATCAAAGTGGTAGATTTCATTCTGCAGCAAATTGACTTCGGAGTGGTGCAGACCGCGTTTTTCAAAAAGATGAATCAAAGGTTTTGCGGCCTTTCTGTAGGTTTCAATAATATTTTTTTCTTCTATTTGAAGGGAAACAGAGCCGGCTTCCAACTTATCGAGATACAAAATATCGTTGATGATTTCCGCCAATCGATCGCTTTCGGAAATAATATTTCCCAGAAATTCTTTTTTAATCTCCAGCGGCATTTCATGATCATCAATCAGGATTTCGCTGGTCGCGCGAATCGCTGTAATCGGCGTTCTGAGTTCGTGCGCGACAGAATCCAGAAATTCATCTTTCTGTTTGTCTTTAAAAACAAGATTCTGATTAGCGTGCTGTAGATCTTCGGACAAAAGACGAAGCTGCTGACTTTGCTCGGTTAACTGACGGTTAAGATTGATATTTTCTTTACTTTCTTCAAGTATTTTAAGTACTTCAGGAAGCGTGATTTTATCTTCCTTGGTTACGCCTTCAATTAGGATTTTTGCTGAAGCAGTACCAATTCTACCACTTAAAAGATTTTCGGAAAATTTGATGAATCGGGCATCTGCAGTGTCATCATCATCGGTAATGTTGTATTTCAGATTGAAAATTTTCAACGCCTGCTGTGTTTTTTTCTCACCTAAAAATTTCACCAGAATTTTCTGAATATCAGAAATTTGAGCTGTTCCGCGCCAGATGTAAGCATTTTCGTGGTTGCGGATATAATCGTCGATATCAGCATAAATTTCGGCATAATTTCTTTCACGGTAGGAGCCAACAGTGCTTGCAGAAACAGTGATGTAAATCCCCGCATTAATCAACATGCTCCAGAAAAATGTGCTTGAAATTGAACTCAAGTATGGAATTTTAAGAAATTGAAAAACCGAATTATCAGTGATTGCTTTATTAAAATCTGTAGAATAATTCGGCAAAATCAGATTCACATAACATATCAGAACACCTGCAATTATACCCAGAACAGCACCTTTATAACTTCCGCGGCGCCAGTAAAGTCCGCCAAAAAATGCTGGAGCCAGTTGCGCCATTAGTACAAAAGAAATGAGTCCCACGGAAAACAGCGAATTACTTTCAATCAGTGATTTATAGAAAACAAATCCAAACAAAATGAGCAGCAAAATGCTTATTTTTCTGATGTTAACAATAGTTTTTGTGTTGCTGGTTTCAGATTCAATTTTAAAACTTTCGAGCCAGCCGTACGGAATGATGACGTTGTTGGAAAGCATTACCGAAAGGGAAATACTCGAAATAATAATCATCGAAATAGAGGCGCTCAAACCTCCGAGAAAAACAATGAGTGATATAAAACTGTTCCCGAATTTCTGTGGAATCAGTAATGCGTAGAAATCTGCATTCACATTTTCACCCTGAAATAGAAAATTTCCGCCCCACGCAATGGGAAATACAAACAGATTGAAAATCAGCATATACAGCGGAAAAACCCAGATCGCAGTTTTAAGATGTTTTTCAGATTTGTTTTCAACAATGGATGTGTGAAACTGTCTTGGTAAAAGGAAAATCGCCGACATCGAAAGCAATGTGAGCAGTGTCCAGTTGAAGCCGCTTTCCAGAGTGTTGAGTGAATTAATCCGGTCGAAATCAGGAAGTTTCGAAGCTTTTGAATAGATGTCTCCAAACCCGTTGAACACACCATAAACCACGAAAATCCCAAGAATGATGAAGAACAGAATTTTTAAGAAACTTTCGGTCGCCACAGCTGCGATAATTCCGGCTCTTTTTTCAGAAGCGTCGACATAGCGCGTTCCATAGTAGGCGGAAAAAACAGCAATCAGTAAAACGACATAAGTCGCTGTATCCAGTAAAATATTCTCTGAATGCGATGTATTTGAAATCAAATGAAAAGTTTCAGAAATCGCTTTAATCTGCAGTCCGATGTATGGAATAACAGCTAAAATACAAACCACCGCAACCAAAGCACCCAGAAATCGTCCGTTTCCGTAGCGCAGTGAAATGAAATCTGCAATACTGGAAATCTTGTTTACTCTTGAAATGCGGATGATTTTCGACTGTATAAAAATCCACGCCGGAATAATAATCACCGGACCAATGTAAATTGCCATATAATGCAGTCCTTCTTTGGCAGCAACGCCGATGCTTCCGTAGAAAGTCCACGCAGAACAATAAACCGCGATGGAAAGAGCGTAGACATAAGGATTATTCGTCCAGAAATTACTCTTTTTCTTCTCCGCCCAGTAAGCGATGAAGAACAAAAGTCCCAGATACAGGATGATAATCACAAAAATTAACGTACTACTCACCGAATTTTCTGAAAATTAAAAACGACAGAACCGCCGATAACAGCCAAACTGCAAATACATAAATGTAAAACACAGGAAAACCGAAACTTTCCTGCGATTTACTGAAAAGGAGCAGAACCGGCGCATTAAACATCACGAAGAGCGCAATGCTTAATACGGCCAGTTTCTGCTTGTGTCTTTTCTTCATTTAATTAGAATTGTTCATTCTAAAGTTAAATAAAATCTTCTAATGATGGGTGGCTTCACCAGCTCCGGACGGAATTCTGATATTTTCCACCATTTCCTGTACGTCCTGCGGAACACGAGGCGTCAGATAAGAGATCACAATGCTTACTGCAAAGTTCAGCAGCATCCCGATAAATCCGATGCCTTCAGGAGAAATTCCCCACCACCAGTCTTCTTTCTTGTTGCTTCCCAGAATGGATTCCACCCAGGTGAAACCTGCAATTCCGGAAAGTTTGAATTTCAGTACGTAGTACATCGTGAACAACAGACCTACGACCATACCCGCAACTACACCTTCTTTGTTCATACGTTTGGAGAAAATTCCCATAAATATTGCCGGGAAGAATGTTGCGGCGGCATAACCGAAGGCGATGGCAACAACGGAAGCCACAAATCCCGGCGGATTGATACCAAAATATCCCGCAACACATACTGCAACCACAGATGCAATTCTCGCAGCTCGCAATTCAGCTTTTTCGGAAAGATTCGGGTTGATGGTTTTCTTCATTAAATCGTGAGAGATTGCGGAAGATATTACGATCAAAAGACCTGCTGCTGTAGATAATGCTGCGGCAAGACCACCTGCTGCCACCAGTCCGATAACCCAAAGCGGAAGATTGGCAATTTCCGGATTGGCCAGTACCATAATGTCACCATTAACGTAAAGTTCATTTTTGTTTTCTGTGTTAACGTTGGTCAGAACTCTTTCGCCGTGTTTACCTCTCGCTTCGGCGAATTCAGGTTTCGTACCTGCTACAACTTCGCCTGGAGCAGCCTGAATTTTTCCGTCACCGTTTTTATCAACCCAACCCAAAAGTCCGGTTTCTTCCCAGGTTTTGAACCAGGATGGCATTTCAGAATAAGCTTTATCCTGAGTGGTATTGAAAAGGTTTACCCTTGCAAAAACAGCAATAGCCGGAGCAGTGGTATAAAGAATGGCGATGAAAATCAATGCGTATAATCCGGATTTTCTTGCGTCGGCTACTTTCGGTACGGTGAAGAATCTTACGATAACGTGCGGCAATCCTGCAGTTCCCATCATCAGTGCTGCGGTGATGGCAAATACATCGATTTTGCTTTTTGTTCCCTGTGTATATTCAGTGAAACCGAGATCCACCAAAAGCGTATCAAGCTTTTTCAGGATGTAAGCGCCGTCTTCAGTGGTTGCACCCATTCCGATTTGTGGGATGAAATGTCCTGTCATCTGAAATGAAATGAAAAAAGCAGGAACCATAAATGCGAAAATCAAAACGCAATATTGTGCAACCTGCGTGTAAGTAATTCCCTTCATCCCGCCTAATGTTGCATAGAAAAGAACCACCACCATACCGATTACCACACCCCATTCAACACCTACGCCCAGGAATCTGGAAAACACCATTCCCACACCCTGCATTTGTCCTGCAACATACGTAAAGGAAACGATGAGTGCGCAGATTACCGCTAAAACGCGAGCGGTTTTGGAGTAATAACGGTCTCCGATGAAATCCGGAACTGTGAACTTTCCGAATTTTCTGAGATAAGGCGCGAGCAGGAGTGTGAGTAGTACGTAACCACCGGTCCATCCCATCAAAAATACCGATCCGTCGTAACCCATAAAGGAAATGAGTCCGGCCATTGAGATGAATGAAGCTGCAGACATCCAGTCGGCTGCTGTTGCCATCCCGTTCATCATTGGCGAAACACCTCCGCCCGCTACATAAAATTCTTTTGTAGATCCCGCTTTTGCCCAAAAAGCAATGCCCAGATAGAGCGCGAAGGTTGCAATAACCCAAATCCAAGTCCAAGTTGTACCGTCCATAATAATTAATCGTTTAGGTTATATTTTTTGTCGAGTCTGTTCATCAGTACAAGATAAATTGCAATGATGAAAATGAATGCATAGATGGATCCCTGCTGCGCAAACCAAAAGCCAAGCGGGAAACCACCAATTGAGTACTGATTAAGCTGATCAACCAGGATAATTCCGAAACCGTAGGACACAATGAACCACAGTGACATCAGGATGACGAGATACTTTATGTTCTCTCTCCAGTAATTGTTGTTGTCGTTTTTACTCATAGTTGTTTGATGTTTTTATTTTTATTTTGAAATTTGAGATTACCTTGATCGCTGTCTATCAAAAAGTTTTCAGCTTTCAGATTTAGCCCTTAAAAAGAATACTGTACTCTGGCCATTACACGTACGTTTCCGACGGTTTTCTGATTGTCGCCTGCAGTTGCATCCGGTTTCAGGTCGCCCCAGGTTGCAGAAGTGTATTCAACTTCGGGAACGATGAGGAATTTGTTCTGTTTGAAATCAACCCTTGCAGAAGCTCTCCAGATGTTGTCGAGAATTCTTGTACCGGAAGCTCCACGCACATAAAGATTGTTGTAATTGCTCTCTGTTCCGGAGTTTTTGGTATATCCGAAGAAAACACCCGGAGCTATTTTGGCATTGTTGCTTGCGAGATCCACCCAGTATGCGGAAGTTTTAACAGGTTGATAGCTTTCCTGTCCGTTGGCTTCCGTAAAGCCGGCAAAACCGCCAAGCATCACGAGATGATGAAGATTTCCGCCCGTAATTCCGTATGCTTTCGCTACGATTTTCGGATTGGTGTATTTGAAATAACCGAAGAACATTCCCGAATTCAGCTTTTCTTCAGAAACCAGCCCGTTTGATTCGATTACCGGTTTCAGTGACTGATATTCAGCGCCAATTCCTGCGACAATCTTCGGATCTTTGTACTGAAGTTGTCCGTGAACCGTTGGTGTTACTGAATTAATTGTCGCACTGTTGCTGAACCCGCCTGCAGCAGTAGCTGTGGTGAATTCACGGTTTTTGTAAGCAACGAGGTCGAAAGTAAGATTGGGAACAATTTGCTGACGTACTCGGATTTGTCCTGCCCACCCAAACGGATTGAACAAAATACCTGTGTTGAAACTCGCTACTCCGGGAAATACTTCAGGCACGAAAGTAGGATACCAGGTTTGCCCAAAGGTTACGGAAGTTTTTGGCCAGGCTAAAGTTGCGGTGGCGTGACGAAGCCGGAAAAGCCCGATTGCACCGGTTCCGCCCACGCTTTTGTTGAGTTCGGTATTGCCAAAAAAGTCACCCTCAATATTACCGGTTGCTTTAGCGCCCCAAACATCAGGTCCGCGGAACCGAATGCCGACGCGTGTGGTGATTCCCAGGAAATTGCTTGCATCTGCCGCATTAATGTCGTTCCCGTTGGCGTCCAGTTTTTCTTCCAAAGGGTAAAGATTCAGGTTGTACTCGCGGGAATAGGTGTTCTGTCGGCTGTCGTAGCTGTATTCTGTTCGAACCCAGCCATAAATGGAAGCGTCCCATTCTTTTGGTTTTTTCTGCTCGGCTTCCAGTTTTTCGATTCTCTTAAGAAGATCAGCGGTGGAGATGCTGTCCTGAGCTGCAATATTATCAGAAATGAATAGAAAAGAAGCTATTCCTAATAAAATGGTAAATCTCTTCATAGATTATTAATTTTTTAGTCTTTGTTTTGCTTGGACTAAATTGAAATTAATAATTTGTTCAGAAAAATTTAATATATATAATTGGAAATGATATATATATTGACTGCGATAGCCGTTTTAAAACAAAATGATAGATTTTTTCTAATAGTAATTTTATTAGTGGCAGTGTTGTTTATTTACGGAATCTTTCCCACTTAATCATCATGTATTTATCTCCGAACTCAGTGATAATCAGTCCGGAGCCCTTAATGTTTTCTTCCGTCTGCATATATTCAATTAATTCATTTTGCTTGAACACTTTATATACCGGATGAAAATCCGAATGGGGTGGCCTTTTGATGTTGTATTTCCTTATCCACGAGCTAACTGTAACATGCGAAACGCCGATAATTCTTTCAATTTCGCGATAGGAAAGTCCTTCCAGATAGAGTTGCAGTGCTTTGGTAACAAAGTAATCATCGATTTGTTTTCCAAGTTTGTTTACAGTGAAGTAATAATTACAGTCTTTACAAAGAAACCGTTGCCTTTCTTTTATTATTCCGCTTTTTACAACGTTCGTGTTGTGGCATTTAGGACAGCTGTTCATCATAACTATATGTTTTTAGCAAATATATATTAAAATTGCAAAATGTGCTTTTGAAATCGCTTTATTTAGACAAGTTCTAAAAAAGTTGTATTTTCGCGAAAATTAATTTAATTCAAAAAAAATGAACAAAAACATTTTGGCAATTTTCGCAGTTGCAGCACTTACTTTAACTTCATGTAAAAAAGAAGCTACCGCTACAGATACTGTTGTAGCAACAGATTCTCTAGCTACAGCTGCTCCGGTTGATGGGACATCCAACGCTATTGCAGTAGCAGATTCTAAAGTTGAGTGGGAAGGTGGTAAAGTTACCGGTGATAAGCATTTGGGAACCATCAGCATCAAAGAAGGAAATCTTGTTACTAACGAAGGTAAACTGGTTGACGGTACTATCGTTTTCGATATGGCTTCAATCGCAGTTACAGATGTTACTGATCCTGAAATGAAAGGAAAACTTGAAGGTCACCTGAAAGGTCTTACTGAAGAAGGGAAAGATGATTTCTTTAACGTAAATACTTACCCAACAGCAACTCTAGATATTACCAACGTAACTGAAGAAAACGGTAAAACAATGGTAGAAGGTAATTTCGACATGAAAGGTAAAACTGATGTTGTTAAATTCCCTGCAACGGTAACGGAAACAGCTGAAGGCGTAACTTTGGTAACGGATCAGTTCACGATCGACAGAACGAAATGGGGCGTTAACTACGGTTCCGGAACGGCTATCGAAAACCTTGCTGCAGACAAAGTAATTAAGGATGACATCATTCTTAAAGCTACTGTAACAGCTAAGAAATAATCAGATTTTTTCTGAGAAACAAACTGTCGCGCTGCAATTTGCAGTGCGACTTTTTTTGTGGAAAACTTATTCGAAATTACCATAAACCCATTTCATGAAAACGAAAAATTTCCTATCTTTGCACCCAATGGAAACATTGATGAACATACTTTCAAATGTACATTTTTTAGACGGCAACGCCGACAACAACAGTATTTTTTATTATTAACGAGGCTATTTGTGGCTTCGTTTTTTTTTGCAAAAACAGATATTATGCTTACCACATCCGAACTGACAGTAAAGAGAATAGAATCTCTCCTGAAAGACGCTGAAGAGTTTTCCAAAGGAAAAGTACTGAAAGCAAAAAAGGAAATTTTTGTATCGAACCTGTTCTATGAAAACAGCACACGTACCAAAACCAGTTTCGATATTGCAGAACGCAAATTAGGATTGAATGTAGTTCCTTTTGATGTCTCAACAAGTTCGGTAAACAAAGGAGAATCCTTGTATGATACGGTGAAAACGCTTGAAAGTTTAGGTGTAAACCTTTTGGTTATCCGTCACAATACCGATGCATATTATAATGAGCTGGATAATATCAAAATCCCGATTATCAACGGTGGCGATGGAAAAGGAAATCACCCTTCACAAAGTTTACTGGATCTGATGACGATCTATCAGGAATTCGGCAAGTTCAAAGGATTGAATATTGGAATTGTAGGTGATGTGAAACACAGTCGTGTTGCCAATTCCAATGCAGTTGCATTAAGAAAACTGGGTGCGAAAGTCTATTTTTCCGGACCGGACGAATGGTTCGATGAAGGAACGATTATAAACGGGACTTATTTGCCGCTAGATCAGTTGCTTACCGAATTGGATGTTGTGATGCTTTTAAGAATTCAGCACGAAAGACACGATAAAAAAATCAAAATTTCTAAAGAATCTTACCATAGAAAATACGGTTTAACAAAGGAACGCGTGGAAAAAATGAAAGATAAGGCCATCATCATGCATCCTGCACCAATCAATCGCGGTGTTGAGATTGATGCTGATTTGGTTGAGTCTCCTAAATCCAGAATTTTCAAACAGATGGAAAACGGCGTATTTGCAAGAATGGCTATTTTGAAAGATGTTTTGGAAAGAGAAGGCTTCGAGTTCGAAGAAATTAAGTAATTTATACAATGGGCATTTCGCCCATTTTTTTTAAGTAATAGTCTTGAATCTCGGTTCTTGGCTCTTGAATCTGAATAAAATGAAAAAGAAATTAATATTAGAATCAGGCGAAGTATTCCACGGCAAAGGATTCGGCGCGAATCTGGAAACCGAGGGCGAAGTGGTGTTCAATACGGGAATGACCGGTTATCAGGAACTGATTTCGGATCCTTCGTACAGCGGTCAGCTCGTGTGTATGACCTATCCGTTGATCGGGAATTACGGCATCAACCGCGACGATTACGAAAGTATGGAACCTGCGCTGAAAGGCCTTATCGTAAAGGAACTTTGCGATTTTCCGTCCAATTTCAGAAATCAGATGACAGTTGATGAACTGTTCAAAAAGAAAAACCTTTCCGGAATTGAAGGCATTGATACCAGAAAACTTACCAAAATCATTCGCAACAAAGGTGTGGTTCGCGGAAAAATCGTTGATGCAGACGCCAATGAAGAAGAGGTAGTGAATTTCCTTCAAAGCTTTGAAATTCCAAACAATCAGGTTGAATCTGTTTCCACGAAAACGCCTTATGCTGCACCGGGACGAGGTTTCAAAGTGGTGGTTGTCGATTTCGGTTCCAAACTCGGAATCATCCGCGAACTTTCTCAACGCGACTGTGACATCACCGTGGTTTCTCAGGACTCAACAGCCGATGAAATACTGCTGATGAATCCTGATGGCGTAATGCTTTCCAATGGACCCGGAAATCCGGAAGATGTGAAAGGCGCTTCTGAAATGATCAACGGACTTTTGGGAAAAGTGCCTGTTTTCGGGATTTGTCTGGGGCACCAACTGATTGGTTTGGCTTGTGGAGCAAAGACTTTCAAACTGAAATTCGGTCACCGTGGTGGAAATCATCCGGTTCTGGATATTCAGAAAAACCGCGTGGAAATCACCTCCCAGAATCACGGTTACGCCATCGATTCCGAAAGTCTGAAAAATACTGATTTGGTAGAAACACACATCGCACTGAATGACCGCACGAACGAAGGTTTCCGTCATAAGAATTTTCCTTGTTTCTCAGTGCAGTATCACCCTGAAGCCAGCCCGGGACCTGAAGACGCGAATTATTTGTTTGATGAGTTTATTGAAATGATGGAGGAATTTAAAAAAAAAATTTAGTTGCGATAAATAATTAATGAAGCATTTTTTTCTAATTCTAATATTGTTACAATTTGTCAGTTGCAACACTCGAATGGCTACTGCAAATAAATTTGCATTTTCAGAAATCGACAGTTTAATTCAAACAAAATCACCCCGTTCGTTCAGTGGAATTGTTTTGATTTCAGAAAATGGGAAGACAATTTATAAGAAATCGCATGGCTTTTCTGATGAAGAGAATAAAATCCACAGCAAACCTGATGACAGATTTTCATCTATGTCCATTGCAAAACAGGTAACAGCAACTTTGATCATGTTAGAAGTGGAGAAGGGCAACATTCAACTCAATGCACCAATAAAAAACTTTCTAATAGATTTCACTTATTCTTGGGCTGATCAAGTGACCGTTCATCATTTGCTGAATAATTCATCGGGAATTGACTCATGGGAATTAAAAGAAAACCTTTTGTTTGAGCCCGGAACACAATTTAGATATTCAAATATCGGCTATGCACTATTGGGTAAAATTTTAGAAAATGCGACAGGGAAAAAATATGAAGATTTGGTGAATAACCTTTTTTCAAACCTGAAAATGAGCAATAGTTTTTATCCTCAAAGTAATCAACCGACAGTTAAAAGTTATTTCATTTCGAAAGAAAAAGGAAAAAGTTTGGTAACCGATCTTCCACTGAAATCTGAGTATTATCCGGGAAGCAACATTACAGTTTCTGCACCAGATTTAAGCAAATGGAATTTCGCATTACACAACGGAAAAATCTTGAAGCCCGAATCTTTTCAGAAAATGATTGATTATTCAGTTACCAATATTCATACGCTTTTTAGTGAAAAAGAAATTGGTTACGGGTATGGATTACGAATTAATGACAAAGGAAATTTTGTGGAGTACGGCCATACCGGATTTATGCCTGGTGCAGGGTTTACTGCGGTAAATCTTTATTATCCGAAAAATAAAATTAGCGTTATTGTTTTGGAAAATCATGCAACAGATAATTTCGATATTGCTTACTATTTTGAAGAACAAGTAAGAAAAATTGTAATAAACAGTAATTTGATTAAATAAAAATCTGATGTCTGAAATCTGACATCTGCAATCTAATAGAAATGAAAAGAACCGACATAAAAACCATTTTAGTAATTGGCTCCGGACCCATCATTATCGGGCAGGCTGCAGAATTCGATTATGCTGGAACACAGGCGTGTCTTGCGCTGAAAGAAGAGGGTTACCGCGTGATTCTCATCAACTCGAATCCGGCCACGATTATGACCGATGTGGAAATCGCCGACAAAGTGTACATCGAGCCGATTTCGCTTCCGTTTGTGAGTCACATCATCCGTAAAGAACGTCCTGATGCACTTTTACCGACTTTGGGCGGACAGATCGGACTGAATATGGCCATTGAACTGGAAAAATCCGGAATCCTGGAAGAATGTGATGTTGAGGTTTTGGGAACCAAACTTTCGGCCATCAATAAAGCGGAGGACCGTGATCTTTTCCGTGAACTGATGAAAGAACTGAACGAGCCTGTACCTGAAAGTGACATCGTAAACACGGTTGAAGGCGCGCTGAATTTCGCAGATGAAATCGGTTATCCGGTAATTGTTCGACCGGCTTTTACAATGGGCGGAACCGGAGGTGGAATTGCTGACAACGAAACGCAGCTTCGCGAAATCACGGAACTCGGACTGAAATATTCGCCGGTAACGCAGTGTCTGATTGAGAAATCCATCGCCGGTTACAAGGAAATCGAGTACGAAGTAATGCGCGATGCCAACAACAATGCCATCGTGGTTTGTAATATGGAAAACGTAGATCCGGTTGGCGTTCACACGGGAGATTCTATTGTGGTGGCGCCTTCGCAAACGCTTTCCGACAGAGAATATCAACTGCTGAGGAATGCTTCCCTGAAAATCATCCGCGCGCTCGGAATTGAAGGTGGATGTAACGTTCAGCTTGCTTTGGATCCGCATTCATTCAACTATTATATCATTGAAGTAAACCCAAGAGTTTCGCGTTCATCGGCGTTGGCGAGTAAAGCAACAGGTTATCCGATTGCAAAACTGGCAGCCAAAATCGCGGTTGGACTTACTTTGGACGAAATGATGAATCCGGTGACCGGAAAAACCTACGCGTGCTTCGAACCGACTTTGGATTACGTCGTAACGAAAATTCCGAGATTCCCGTTTGATAAATTTGAAACTGCCGACAGACGCCTTTCAACGCAAATGAAAGCAACCGGCGAAGTAATGGCCATCGGAAGAAATTTTGAGGAAAGCATTCAGAAAGCCATCCGTTCCCTGGAAACCGGAATTCGCCACCTTGGACTGAAAACCAAGCAGGCAGAAGCTCTGACTGACGAAGAAATTGAAAGAAGAATCCGCGTGTGTGATGATGAAAGGCTCTTCATCATCGGTGATGCTTTAAGACGCGGCTATGACTGGGAAAAGATTGTAGAATGGAGCCAGATCGATAAATTCTTCATCTGGAAACTGAAAAAACTGGTGGATTTTGAGAAAACCATCGCAGAAAATAAATTTAACCCTGAAATCCTGAGAGAAGCCAAAAAACTTGGGTTTTCCGATATGAATGTGGCGTACCACTGGGCTGTGAAACAGCGTGAAGTTTTCGAATTCCGAAAAGAAAATGGAATAATGCCGGTGTACAAAATGGTGGATACCTGCGCTGCCGAATTCGAATCCGAAACACCTTATTTCTACGGAACTTATGAGGATGAAAACGAAAGCATCGTTTCCGAAAAAGAGAAAATCATAGTGTTGGGTTCCGGTCCGATCAGGATTGGTCAGGGTGTGGAATTCGACTATGCAACGGTACATTCGGTGTGGGCAATCAAGGAAATGGGTTACGAAGCCATCATCATCAACAACAATCCGGAAACAGTTTCCACCGACTTCTCGATTTCGGATAAACTCTATTTTGAACCGCTGACCGAAGAAGATGTGATGAATATCATCGAACTGGAAAAGCCAAAAGGCGTAGTAGTACAGTTTGGTGGACAAACCGCCATCAATCTTGCTGATAAACTGGCTTCGCACGGTGTTCAGATTCTGGGAACTTCTCTTGAAGACCTGGACAGAGCCGAGAACCGAGACAAGTTTGAAAAAGCCCTTCAGGAACTGGGAATTCCCCAGCCGAAAGGAGCAACATCTTTCTCGAAAGAAGGCGCAATCAAAATCGCCAATGAAATCGGTTATCCTGTATTGGTTCGTCCGAGTTACGTTTTGGGTGGTCGCGCAATGGAAATCGTTTACAACGAAACCGAACTCGCTCACTATATGGAAAATGCGGTGGAAGTGGATCCTGAAAAGCCGGTTCTTGTCGACAAATATATGGTGGGAAAAGAAGTGGAAGTGGATGCCATTTGCGACGGCGAAACCGTGATTATTCCAGGGATTATGGAGCATATCGAAAGGGCAGGAGTTCACTCCGGCGACTCGATTGCCGTGTATCCTCCGCAGAACATCAACGAAAAATGTATGAAGGATCTGGTGGATTATACCGAACGTCTCGCAAAAGGTCTAAATGTCATTGGTTTAATGAACATCCAGTACGTACTTTTCGAAAATGAAGTGTATGTGATTGAGGTGAATCCGCGCTCATCGAGAACGGTTCCGTTCCTTTCAAAAATCACCGATGTTCCGATGGCAAACCTTGCTACAAAAGCGATTTTAGGAGCCAAACTTAAAGACCTCGGTTACAAGAACGGACTCGTTCCGGAAAAAGACGGTGTATTCGTAAAAGTTCCGGTATTCTCCTTCTCAAAACTCACTAAAGTGGATACCTCACTCGGTCCGGAAATGAAATCTACCGGAGAAGTGATGGGGAAAGATACTACGCTTGAAAAAGCCCTGTACAAAGGATTTATCGCGGCCGGAAGAAAAGTTCCGACACACGGTTCCATTCTGTTCACAGTGGCAGATAAACATAAGGAAGAAGCTTCGGAATTTGCAAAACGATTCCACGAAGTTGGTTTCAGAATCTGGGCAACAGAAGGAACGGCAAAATTCTTTGAAGAAAAAGGTATACCTGTGAAAATTGGTTACAAGATCGGAGAGGAAGATGTCAACCTGATTGACCTTATCCAAAAAGGAAAAGTTCAGTATGTGGTAAACACCACCACCAAAGGAAAACAGGCCGAAAGAGACGGTTTCCAGATCCGCAGAATGTCGGTGGAAAACGGCGTACCGTGTCTAACTTCAATGGATACCGTGGAAGCAATTCTGAAAGTGGTGGAAAGTATGAGCTTTAGAATGCAGGCGATGTAAGAACTCGCAATTACAATTAAATATAAGAGCCGGGAGTTGTGAACTAAGTTTTGCAAATCTTGGCTCTTTTGCTTAAAAATTTTATCTTTAGCCAAATTCAAAAGCTTATGAAAAAACTTGTTTTTACCGCATTATTATTAGCATCATTCCTTGTTTCTGCACAGTATACACTTCCTGCAGCGAGTCCTCGTGCAAAAGTTGAGCAGCAGTTTTCTGTTTCCAAGGTATCTGTGGATTACGGCAGACCAGGTGTGAAGGGCAGAAAAATCTTCGGCGAACTCGTTCCATACAACAAGGTTTGGAGAGCCGGTGCGAATTCATCAACAAAAGTTACTTTCGGACAGGCTGTTAATTTTGGCGGAAAAGCTGTTTCAGCCGGAACTTACGGACTTTATATTTTGCCAACAGACAAAGAATGGAAGGTTATTTTGAACAAAGATTCACAAAGTTGGGGAACGCAATATGACGAAAAACTAAATGTTGTAGATGTTACTGTCCCTGTTCAGAAATTGGGTGAAAAGCAGGAGTGGTTTGAAATTTCATTAAATCCTGTTGATGACAATACGTTGGATATGGTGATGAAATGGGATAATGTAAAAACAGTAGTTCCAATCAAATCAGGAAATACAGATAAAGTAAACCGGATTACGGAAAAGCTTAAAGAAATTAGAGCGATAGAAAGAGAAAAATAAATGAAAGCGGACTTCGGTTCGCTTTTTTCGTAAAAAATAGTTGTCAATTTTTCGGTTGCAAATTTCTACCTTTAGCTAATACTTTTGTATCATAATTTTTGATAAAAATCATGATGAAACTTACCGACGAAATAATGTATCAAGCTTCACTGGATAAAAATCCGGATTTTGAAGGTGTTTTCTGGATGGGTGTAAAAACGACCGGAATATTCTGCCGACCGACCTGCACCGCAAGAAAACCCAAACCCGAGAATGTTGAGTTTTTCACCAATACAAAAGATGCTATTCTAAAAGGTTACCGTCCGTGCAAAGTCTGTAAACCGCTCGAAAATCCCAACGAAACTCCGCAATATATTCAGCAGATTTTGGATCAACTTTCTGCTGATCCATCACTTAAATTCAAAGATTATGATTTAGTGAAAAGAGGTCTGGAACCAGCAACAGTTCGTCGTTGGTTTATGAAACATCACGGGATGACTTTCCATGCTTTTCAGAGAATGTTTAAACTGAATTCAGCTTTCAAAAAACTGAATTACGGAGAGAAAGTTACAGATACAGCATTTGATTCGGGATATGAAAGTTTGAGCGGATTTAGCGACAGTTTTAAGAATGTATTCGGGGTTTCTCCAAAGAATTGGAAGGATGAAAAAATCGTTGATCTGAAGCGCATCGAAACGCCTTTAGGAACGATGATTGCGTGTGCGAACGAAAACGGAATCTGTATGCTTGAATTCTCGGACCGGAAAGCTTTGCATACCGAATTGAAAGAAATTTCCATGCATTTTAATGCTAATATTGTTCAGGGTGAAAATCCTCATTTCAAAATGCTGGAAAAAGAACTGAATGAATATTTTGTAGGTAAAAGAACTAAATTCACTGTTCCGCTATCGCCTGTTGGAACAGAGTTTCAGAAAAAAGTTTGGGAAGTGTTGAGAAAAATTCCATATGGAACAACCAGAAGTTATCAGGAGCAGGCCAATATTCTGGGAAATCCAAAAGCAGTTCGTGCAGTTGCAAACGCGAATGGTTTAAATAAAATTTCCATCATCATTCCGTGTCACCGAGTAATTGGAAGCGACGGAAAACTGACAGGATACGGCGGCGGAATCTGGCGTAAACAGAAACTTCTGGAGCTGGAAAAAGCTATTCTTTTCTAAATTCTCTTTCTCTAAAATATCCTTAATCAATTTGGTGGAATGAGTGTTGATTTTTCAAACGCTCTTTTTTATGGAAAATGTTGAATGCTTGTACTGATAGGGCAGTTATGAGAAATCTCATCGCTTAATTTCGTTGCAGGATTGATAATCTCCATAACTTTGATTGAAGCTCTTTGATAATCGTGTTGAAAACTAGAATATTAAACCGGAATTGAAAGCAAAAATTCCGTAAATTCATAAGCGGAATTCCGGTAGGGAGTTTTAGATAGTTTCGGGGAGTGTGGGCATTCAAAAATTCAAAAAAAATGAAAAAGTTGCTCGTTTTTGCATTGACGGTATTTTTCGTCAGCCTCAGTCTTTCACAACAGACTGAATCCGATTCTGTGCAGCAGCCGGAACCGGTGGTAGCCAATCCAATGAAGATTTCACTCAGCGCGACTTAGGTTACACAGCATTACTGGCGCGGAATCGGTCGTGGTAGACTGTTCGGGAAAGCACCTTCTTTTGAACCTCAGATTACTTTTACGCATCAAAAATGGACTTTTGGTGTTTTCGCAGGTGCCTCTTTCGATAACATTTACAAAACCGTGATGCCTTTCGTGATTTATCGTGTAACACCGGAATTTATGGTGGCCGTGCAGGATATTTATTCGCTGGGAACCAACTTCTGGAATTCCAAGCCATTTGATTTCGATCTGCATACTTCCAAGCATTTCGTGGATTACTATATGGTGTATAAGTTCAGCGAATTTCCACTGCAGTTGAAATGGGCGAGTGTGGTCCTGGGCTATGATCCCAATGCCGATGGCAAACGGAATTTTTCTTCCTATGCTGAAGTTTCTTCCGGTTTCAAAGTCAACAAATGGCAGTTCGACGGCTATGTGGGCGGTACACCCTGGAAAGGACTATATGCAAAAGAAGCGGGCATCACCAACCTGGAAGCCAAGGCGCAATACAATTTTGTGATCAACAAGAATGTGCCGTTCCCGGTTTTCCTGAAAGCAGCCCACAACCCGATCGCGAAACAGTCGCATATCGTGGGTGGCTGCACCGTGAATTTAGCCATTAAATAAAACCAATACAATGGAAAACAAGATCTCAAATCAAGGATGTTCACCAATACGATGATCGGAACCTATAAAATCCTTGCGGTTGTGGCTTACACGCTGTTTGGTCTGGGACTCGCTTTCTATGCAACGCCATCAACTGATGCGGCTCTGTCTAATCTTCCTGCAGATCAGTCAGGTTCGGGAGCTGGTATTTACAAAATGGCTTCATCATTAGGCGCGGCGCTTGGCGTGGCAATTTCTGCCAGTATTTTTACTGCATTGAGCGGCGTTGGCGATCCGATTGACTGGCTGAACGGTTTGGTGGATTTCGTGGGAAGACAGGATAATGTTGCCGTGCGACAAGCTGCAATGGTGGCACTGGGCGTGAACCTGCTGATGGTGGTTGCCGCGATCGTTTCCATCACGATGACCGTTCCGAAACACCAAAAAGCTGACTAAGAAGGATAGAAAAAAGGAAATTAACTAATCAATTAACAAATAAATCTTAATACAATGAGCACTGAAGTTTTAGACAAAATCAAATCAAACAAAGATACTTTGAAATCGTGGATGGATCATATGCACCAAATGCCGGAACTGGCACTGAACGAAACCGAAACCGCCAGATTCATTGCAGAGAAACTGCGCGAAATTGGTGGCTGGGAAATTGTGGAAGGTGTAGGTAAAACCGGAATCGTCGCCTCGATGAAAGTGGGAGATAGCGACCGTTCCATCGGACTGAGAGCTGATTTTGATGCTCTTCCGATCGTAGAGGACGCAGACAATCGTTTCCCGTAACCTTTCGCCTTGGCATACATCTGTGGTGAACGTAGGATCCTTCCAGTCAGGAAGTGCCGGAAATGCCGTTCCGCAAACAGCAATCCTTCGACTGAGCATCCGAAATATGGATCCGGAAGACCGCAAAATGGTGCTGGACAAAGTAAGGAAAATCACAAAAGCGCAGGCGGAATCCTTTAACTGTGAAGTGAAAATCCGCGAAGGAATTCCGGGAACCGTGCTGGTGAATTCTGATGAAGAAACCCATTGGGCAACCAAAGTAGCCAGGGAAACTTTTGGCGAAGAAAACGTGTTTACCGACGCGCATCCGTATATGGGCAGCGAAGATTTCGCGTTTATGCTCGAGAAAAAGAAAGGCAATTACTGTATGGTGGGTAATGGCGATACGTTTATGGTGCACCACCCGAAATACATTTTCAATCAGGAATTGCTTCCGCTGGGCGCAAGATATTGGGTGGCGCTGGTGGAAGATTATCTGAAATAACTTAATTGAACCAATTTGGTTAAGGCCGCGCAAAAGTGCGGTCCTTCCTTTTAATAATTTAGTTAACGATTAAATTTTCAATTCTCCATTTTCAATTTTCAACTCAATAAACTTTTCCACAAAATTTCGCATAAAAAATGCAATTCATTATATTTGTAAGTTATTGATTTTATATAGGGAGAAAAGCATTTATGAGCGAAAACAACACTGTACAGTATACCGAGGACAACATCAAAACACTGGAGCCCCGCGAGCACGTAAGACTCCGTCCGGGGATGTATATCGGAAAGCTGGGCGACGGATCTTCGGTGGACGACGGGATTTACATACTGCTGAAAGAAGTGATCGACAACTCCATCGACGAGTTCCGGATGAAGCACGGGAAAAAGATCGAAGTAAAGATCAAAGATGGGAAAGTGGTGGTTCGCGATTATGGCCGTGGAATCCCTCTCGGAAAGATCGTGGAAGTGGTTTCCATCATGAACACGGGTGGAAAGTACGACGACGGTGCTTTCAAAAAATCCATCGGTCTGAACGGGGTGGGAACCAAGGCGGTGAACTTCCTTTCCGATTATTTCCAGGTAAAATCAGTCCGCGACGGAAAGATGCGCCGTGCCGAATTCCGTGAAGGAAAACTCGAGGAACTACACGAAGAAACAGAAACTTCGGAACGCAACGGTACCGAAATCACTTTCATCCCCGATGAAAACATTTTCATCAATTATAAATTCCGCAGCGAGTATGTGGAACGCATGCTCCGCAATTATACCTACTTGAATTTAGGACTGAAAATTTACTTCAACGGAGAAGTTTACGAATCGCAGAACGGTTTGAAAGACCTCCTGGAAGAAGAGATTGACGGAGAAATCGTGTATCCGATTATCCACATCAAAGATGAGGATATGGAAGTAGCCATCACACACTCCGACAAATCGCAGTCGGAAACTTATTTTTCCTTTGTGAACGGACAGTACACTTCGCAGGGAGGTACGCATTTGAACGCTTTCAAGGAAGCTTATGTGAAAACCATCCGTGAGTTTTACGGAAAGAGTTTCGAGGCAGCCGACATCCGCAAAGCAATAATTGGAGCCGTATATATCAACGTTGGAAATCCCGTTTTTGAATCACAGACGAAGACCAAACTCGGTTCAACAACGATGGGTCAGGATAAGAAAGGCAATGAGCTAGAGACAATAAAAACCTTCATGATCAATTACATGAAGAGCAAGCTCGACAATTACCTGCACCAGCATCCGGAAGTTGCCGAAGCCACTCAGAAGAAAATATTGATTTCAGAGCGTGAAAGAAAGGAACTTTCCGGAATTCAGAAACTGGCGAGGGAAAGAGCAAAAAAAGTTTCCCTTCACAATAAGAAACTGCGCGACTGCCGACAGCACTATAACGATCAGAAAGCTACGAGAAAGGCTGAATCTCAGATTTTTATTACCGAGGGTGATTCTGCATCAGGTTCCATCACCAAATCGCGTGACGTAGAAACTCAGGCAGTTTTTTCACTTCGTGGAAAACCTTTGAATTCATATGGTTTAACCAAGAGAGTTGTGTATGAAAACGAAGAATTCAACCTTCTGCAGGCCGCTTTGAATATTGAAGATTCTCTGGAAGATTTAAGATACAATCAGGTGATTATCGCTACCGACGCCGATGTGGACGGAATGCACATCCGTTTGCTGATGATTACGTTCTTCCTGCAGTTCTTCCCTGATCTGATCAAGAACGGACATCTCTACATTCTGCAGACACCATTGTTCAGAGTTAGAAATAAGAAAGAAACCAGATACTGCTACACCGATGCTGAGAGAATTAAGGCACTGAATGAGCTTGGTAAAAATCCTGAAATCACCCGATTCAAAGGACTTGGAGAGATTTCACCGGACGAATTCAAGCATTTCATCGGAAAAGATATTCGTCTGGAACCGGTGGTTATCGGAAAAGACCAGACCATCGCCGAGTTGCTGGAATTTTATATGGGAAAAAATACGCCGGATAGACAGACCTTCATCCTTAATAATTTGGTGGTTGAAGACCCCGACATTGACAAGAAAGAACTGCTGGAAGACGCAGAACTATAGAAAAACTAAAACAAAGAACCATAAAATTATAACGTGAGACTAAGTAATAAACATAAATCCGGGTTGTACAACTTTGTGAATACAGTACTGATTATGTGCTTCATTGGTGGTATTACTGCTTTCATTGTGGAGCATTACAGATTGAATATTCTTGGATGGGAACGTTACCTGTTGCTTATTGTTCCGGTTCTTTTGTTGCTCATTTATTATGTGCGCGGCAGACAAATATTTGAATATGATAGCGATGGAGAAGCACTAAACTTTAAAAACCGAAACATTGTTAAGTTTCTCGAAAAACCAATCAGCGACGAGTTCCCAAAGTATAAGCTCAAGAAATTTGAGGTGCTGAACGGGCTCTTCTTCAAGCTACTTTACATCACAGTAAGCAGCAAGAAAGCAAAAAGTATCATTCTTAAATACGATATCTCGTACCTCACCAAAAAAGAACTGCAGGACTTGAAATATTCACTGAGTAAAGTGGTAAAAGAAAACAAAGAAAACTTGCATTAATGCAATTGAAATAAATGACAGAAGAACATTTACACGAAGGAGATAGTTTAAAAAAAGTATCCGGTCTGTACAAAGACTGGTTTCTGGATTATGCGTCGTACGTAATCCTTGACCGCGCAATTCCGTCGGTTTACGACGGATTCAAACCGGTGCAGCGTAGAATTATGCACTCGATGCGTGAACTGGAAGATGGTCGTTACAATAAAGTTGCCAACATCGTTGGAAATACGATGAAGTACCATCCGCATGGAGATGCTTCCATCGCCGATGCAATGGTGCAGATTGGCCAAAAAGAACTTCTGATTGATACACAGGGAAACTGGGGAAATATTTACACAGGAGATTCTGCGGCGGCATCCCGTTACATTGAGGCACGTTTAACTCCGTTTGCGTTGGAAGTAGTATTCAATCCGAAAACTACGGAATGGTCAAAATCGTATGACGGCAGAAATAACGAACCTATTGATTTACCCGTAAAATTTCCTCTGCTTCTCGCGCAAGGTGTGGAAGGAATTGGGGTCGGACTTTCAACAAAAATTCTTCCACATAATTTTAATGAACTTATCAACGCATCGGTTGCTTATTTAAAGGGCAAAAAATTCCACGTTTTTCCTGATTTCCTTACTGCTGGAATGCTTGATGTTTCCGAGTATAACGATGGTGAACGTGGTGGAAAAGTTCGCGCAAGAGCCAGAATTGTTCAGAAAGACAAAAATACACTTGCAATTACCGAACTCCCTTTTTCCAAGAATACAGGAGAACTGATTGACAGTATCGTAAAAGCCACCGAACGCGGAAAAATCAAAATCAAGAAAATTGAGGACAATACATCGGATAAGGTTGAAATTCTTATTCATCTTCACAACGATGTATCGCCCGATAAAACGATTGATGCGCTTTATGCATTTACCGATTGTCAGGTTTCCATTTCGCCCAACGCGTGCGTAATTGTTGGTGATAAACCGATGTTCCTTTCCGTATCGGAAATTCTGAGAATGAATACGGATCACACGGTTTCGTTGCTGAAGAAAGAACTTGAAATTGAACTTCACGAACTGCAGGAAAGTTGGCATTTTGCTTCACTGGAAAGAATTTTCATTGAAAACAGAATTTACCATGACATTGAAGAAGTAAAGTCCTGGGAAGAAGTTTTAACCACGATTGATGAAGGTCTCAAACCGCACACCAAACATTTGCTGAGAGCGGTTACAGAAGAAGACATCGTAAAACTTACAGAAATCAGGATCAAGAGAATTTCACGTTTCGATCTCGATAAATTTAAGGAAACGATTGCAACACTCGAAGATAAAATCGCAAAATGCAAATACAACCTTGAACATCTGATTCCATATGCGATTGATTATTACCTGAACATTCAGAAAAAATACGGTAAAGACCGCGAAAGAAAAACGGAAATCCGAATTTTTGATACTATCGATGCCACAAAAGTGGCTGTAGCAAACGAAAAATATTATGTGAACCGGGAAGAAGGTTTCGTTGGAACTTCTCTGAAAAAAGACGAGTATCTTTTCGACTGTTCAGACATTGATGATATTATCGTTTTCCGCAAAGACGGAACAATGAAGGTGGTAAAAGTGGAAGCCAAAACTTTTATCGGAAAAGATATTCTGCATGTCGGAATCTGGAAAAAAGGCGACACAAGAACGGTGTACAATATGATTTACCGTGAAGGTCGGGACGGACCATTCTACATGAAACGTTTTTCGGTGACTTCCATTACCAGAAACACCGATTATCCGCTGGCTTCGGATAAAAAAGGTTCGGAATCTCTTTATTTTTCAGCCAATCCAAATGGCGAAGCGGAAGTGGTTACTGTAATTCTGAAACCAAATGCGAGAGTTAGAAAAAATAAAATTGAAATTGATTTTTCTGAGTTGGCCATCAAAGGAAGAAACTCCCGCGGAAATCTTGTCACCAAATATGCGGTGAAAAAAGTGGAAATGAAGGAGGAAGGCGTGTCGACTTTAGCGCCGAGAAAAATTTGGTTTGATGAAACGGTGCGACGACTAAATGTAGATGCTCGCGGAACTTTCCTTGGGAATTTCAAAGGGGATGATAAAATCTTGACCATCAATTCGAATGGTGAAGCAAAACTTGTTTCCTTTGATCTGATGAACCGTTTTGATGATGAATATTTAATCCTTGAAAAATGGAATCCGGATCAACCGGTGACGTGTATTTACTTCGATGGAGAAAAATCGATTTACTACATAAAACGTTTCCTTTTCGAAGCCAACAACCAGGTGCAGAACTTTATGCCTTCGGAGCATTCAAAATCATTTATCGAACAGGTAATTACTGCCAACAACGCAACTGCAGAAATTGTTTTTGCGAAAGAGAAAGGAAAGGAGAAAGAACCTGAAACCATCAATATCGATGAATTTATTGCGGTGAAAGGAATCAAAGCGATTGGAAATCAGCTTACAAAAACTAAGGTAAAGACGATTAATATCACCATTCCTGAACCGGAAGAAGAAATGAATCCGGGCTTTGATGAGGTGGAGCAGAACGAAGACAGCGTTTCATTTATTGACCACGATGTGAAAGACGGTGATTTCCCGGAAGAAGGTACGATTCCGAGCTTGTTTGATGAATAAAAATGGGTGTAAGTAATTTTCTTGCCGTTCTTTTAATTCTTGTTTTTTCAGGGATTTCCGCGCAGCAGAAAGAAAGTTTTTCTGTGTTTTATTCTACATCAGCCGGAATGGGAACTGGGAATTTTAAAGGAACAAAAAGCAATTTTTCATCGTCGCATCAGCTTGGAATCAGTAAAAAACTCAATCTTGAAGAAGCAGAATGGATCCGATTTCTAAATGCTGAAAATATTTCAGTTTCTCTTTTATATTCGGATATGGATGAAATTGAAAATGATTATTTCACTTACGGTAAAAGTTACGGCGCCATTTCCGAAATAGATTTTCGTTTACTGCAAAAAGGAAATTTCAAACTGTTTTTCACTCCTGGTTTTGGACTAACCTACGTTACAAAAACTGCGTTTAACGATACTACAACCTATATTTTCGGAAGCCACATTAATGCAGTTTTCAGCGCAGCATTGAAACCGGAAATCCGTTTTGCTGAAGATTTAAGCCTGTATTCCAACATCAGTTTTCTCCATTATTCGAACGGAAGTGTGCAAATTCCCAATGCAGGAATAAATGTGGTGAACGTTGGCTTGGGAATCAAAAAAGATTTTCAAGCTGGAAATTCGGAAATAAAGGCTGAAGAAAAGGATTTTAAGAAGAATGGGATAGAAATTGCAGCAGGAGCAGGAGTGAGGGGAAAATACCGGATCAAAGATAATGTTTTTCGAATGGGTTTTTACGCCGGCTATAACCGATTTATCAACCGTGTTTTAGGGTTTCGGATTGGATTGGATGCATCGTATTACGGAGAAACTTATGATCCGGAAAATTATCAGGACACCGGCGCATACATTGCAAACTCGTGGGATCCGTACAGAATCGGAGCAAGTGTCGGAACAGAGGTAAAAATGGGTAAATTTGCAGCCAATGCGAATTTCGGACGTTATTTGCACTTCAATAATCCGAACGGACAAAAAACGTACTGGAATGCAGGAATGAAATATTATTTGGCTCCTAACTTTGGTGTACAGGGCGTTCTGAACGTCCATAAATTTCAGGCAGATTATGTAAACTGGGGAATTTTTACCCGCTTTTAAGAAAAATATATGGATACTGTTTTAATCATAATTATCGCGGCAACTGCCATTATCAGTTATTTTGGCTTCAGCAATGCGGAGCTTTTCGAAAAGTACAAGTTTAATGTTGGTGCCATAAAACACCATAAGGAGTACATCAGATTGATTTCTGCAGGTTTTTTACATGCGGATTGGCTTCATTTAATATTGAACATGTATGTTCTATATTCGTTTAGTCCGCCAATTATGGCAACTTTTGGAATGGTTGGATTTCTTATTATTTATTTTGGTTCAGTAATAGCCGGAAACCTTTTCAGTTTATATGTTTATGGGAACCAATCATGGTATTCTGCAATTGGAGCAAGTGGTGGAGTTTCAGGAATTATTTTTGCGAGCGTTGCTTTGTATCCAGATTTAATAAAAATCGGTATTATTTTTCTGCCACCTGAATTAAGCCTTCCTGGTTATCTTTTCGGTTTGTTATATTTCGGATACTCGGTTTATATGATGCTTAATCCGCGTCCGCATGATAATATCGGACACGCTGCACATTTGGGTGGTGCATTTTTCGGCCTAGTTTATACGGTTGCGACTTTACCTGAAGTAGCGATGTCGAATGCGATGTATCTCGGAATCATGTCGTTGCCGCTTATTTATTTGGCCTACATGGTTTTTGTAAAGAAAAGAATCGGGTAGAATTTTTTATTTTTTTACCACAACAAAACGGTCATTTCCTGAAAGATCTTTAATGAGTTCGCTAATTGTGAAATCAAAGAATAGACTCTGTGTTTCCGGACCTAATTTCTGATTGCTTTCAAGGAAGATAATTCCTCCATCGTTTAAATTTGAAACAGCGTCCCTGGCTATTTTCCGGTAAAAAATAAGCGGATCGGAAACCGGTGAAAAAAGTGCCATGTTCGGTTCGAAATTTTTAACAGAATTTTCAATGTCATTTTGTTCATCAATTCCTATGTAAGGCGGGTTGGAAATGATAACGTCGTACACTTCAGTCAGTTCATTTTCCAGATAATTTTGATGAAATAAATGAATTTCAACGCCATGTAAATCTGCATTTTTCTTTGCGATTTCCAGTGATTTTTCAGAAAAATCAAGCGCGAAAACTTCCGCGTTGGGAAATTTCTTTTTTAAAATAATAGGAATTATTCCGCTTCCTGTTCCAATGTCGAGAATCTTAATTTTTTCGTTCTGTAATGGTGAATTTTGAATTCTTTTGATAGCCAGTTCCAAAAGTTCTTCGGTTTCCGGTCTGGGAATAAGAACGTTTTCATCCACAAAAAATTTTAAACCGAAAAATTCTGTTTCACCCAAAATTTGCTGATAAGGTTTTCCCGTTTGAAGTTCTTTCACAGCAGTGTTAAGAAACTTTGATACGGAAACATTAAGCTTGTTTTCCTGATGATGATCTAAAAATATTCTGTACAGAAATCTTATTTCCGAAGATGAAAAAAACGGTTTCAATTGCAATGAAAACCACTCGAAATCCTCACTATAATCCATGCTTGCAAAATTATGTAAAATAAGTGGGCAACCGTATAATGAAGAATGCTTTGTTTTAGGGCATTTTTGTATAAATCAAATCTAAAAAAATATTATTATGTCAACAGAACATTTGTTTCAGAAACAGGCGATAGAAAAACTGAAGGACCTGGCGGAAAAAGCCAGAAACTGTATGTTTGTCACCAAAATAAATGAGAAACCACCTTTTAATTCGCGACCGATGAGTCTGCAGGAAGTATGTAGCGAAGGAAATCTTTGGTTTATCAGCAGTAAGGAAAGCAATAAGAATTTCGAGATAGAAGATGACAATTCGGTGCTTCTTTATTTCATGAATAACAGCAAAATGGAATATCTTTCTGTGTACGGAAAAGCTTATATTTATGATGACCGCAGCACAATTGAAGAAAAATGGTCTTCGTTCGCCAATGCGTGGTTTGAGGACGGTAAAGAAGATCCCAATGTAAGTATCATCCGCGTTTCGCCGGAAGACTCGTATTATTGGGACACGAAAGCTGGAAAATTTGTATCGATGATTACTTTTCTTACGTCTGCCGTTACTGGAAACAAAACCGATAACAGCGACGGAGTGGAAGGTGAACTGAAAATTTAAAAAAAGAAAGTCTGCAGATGCAGACTTTTTTTATCTCGTAAAAACCAAATTAGTATCAGTAGACTGCTCTTCATCAATTCGGTAACCTTCGTAATTAAAAGCTTTTACATCGTTAAGATTTTTAGCATTTGTTTCTGCGCAAAATCTTGTTACTAAGCCTCTTGCGTGTTTAGTGTATACTACAACTGTTTTTGGTTTTCCGCTCTTCATTTCATAGAAATCAAACCCAATCACCGGAGCTTTCAGTTTCTTTTTATCCAGAACTTTGAAGTATTCGTTACTTGCTAAATTCAAAATTAAATCTTTTGATTTCAGCTCACTATTAAGTTGTTCGGTAACTTTATCAGTCCAGAAATCATAGAGATTTTTAAAGTTTTCAAATTCAAATTTTCTGCCCATTTCAAGCCTGTAAAGCATCACTTTGTCTGAAGGTTTTAGCAATCCGTAAAGTCCGGACAGAATTCTATAGTTTTTCTGAAGATATTTTACAGCGTCTACTGAAAGTGTATTGGCATCCAAGCCGCGGTACACTTCGCCGGTAAATGCAAACATGGCAGGAGCCGACTCTTTAGGTTTTGGATTAGGTTTCCAATCCTGGTTTCGTTGCCAGTTTTCATCGGCAAGTTTGGAAGAAAGTTCCATTAAATCTGAAAGATATTTTGGCGATTTTTCTTTTAAATAAGACTGGATCAGTTCGGCTTCTTTTATGAATTTCGGGGTTGATGATTTTAAGAATTCAGTTGAATTATCAATATTCATCAGCTTTGCCGGAGAGGTAATAATTTTCATTTTTTCTTTATCAATTACAGTTCGCCTTTTCCTTCGCGGATAATTTCCGGTTCGCCTGAAGTTAAATCTACAATCGTGGAAGCTACATTATCGCCGTAGCCAGAATCGATTACGATGTCTACAAGATGATCAAATTTTTCGGCAATAAGTTCAGGATCTGTGGTGTATTCAATAACTTCGTCTTCATCTTTTATGGAGGTAGAGGCGATAGGATTTCCCAATTTTTCAACGATAAGTTGCGGAATTGAATGATCGGGTACTCTAATTCCCACAGTTTTGTTTCCTTTATATGCCAAAGGCAAGTTTTTATTGGCTGCTAAAATCCATGTGAAAGGTCCGGGAATATGGTTTTTTAGCAGACGGAAAACCGGCGTGTCAATCGGTCTGGTAAAAGCAGAAAGGTGACTCAGATCATGGCAAATAATCGAAAACTGGGCTTTATCCAGTTTGATTCTTTTAATCTGGGCTAATTTTTCCATGGCTTTCAGGTTGTTGATATCACATCCCATTGCATACACTGTATCGGACGGGAAAATAATAACACCGCCATTCTGCAAAGATTTAACGACTTCGTTAATAAGGTTTTCCTGCGGGTTATCAGGATAAATTTTCAGGATTTTTGCCATATCACAAAGTTAAGAAAAACTGATGGATAAAGAATTTTTTGCAAAAAATTTGCATTTGTAAAATATAGTTGTATATTTGCAGTCCAATATCGCGGGGTAGAGCAGTAGGTAGCTCGTCGGGCTCATAACCCGGAGGTCGCACGTTCGAGTCGTGTCCCCGCTACTAAGTAAGAGAATTGAGAAATCAGTTCTCTTTTTTTATGTCCTTATAAAGAAGTTTATTGCTCACCATTCTGTTGCGCCTATCGCCGTATACAAATAATTTCCTATCTTTTCAGTATAACAAATACGTTGTGAATGATTCCTATACTTCAGCCAGAAACCGCTCAGTTATTGATTATTGATATTCAGGGTAAATTAGCCAATATCGTTGCCGATTCGGAGATGATTGTTGATAATACAGAAATGCTGGTCAAAGCTTGCTGGCTTTTAGATCTTCCCTCAGTGTGGGTAGAGCAAAATCCTGAAGGACTACGAAGCACGCACTATAAATTGAAAACATTATTGGAGGAGCAAACTGAAATGCTTCCAAAGCACACCTTTTCAGCGCTGCAGTGAAGAAATAAAAGCCGCACTCAATCAAAACGCTAGAAATCAGATTATCGTCTGTGGTATTGAAGCTCATGTTTGCGTGTACCAAACCGTGACGGATCTGTTGAAAGAGGGTTTTGAAGTTCACCTTGTGACCGATGCTGTTTCTTCCAGACAGGTACATTCGAAAAATATAGCTGTGAATAAAATGGCAAGTTATGGTGCTGTTCCCTGCACTGCTGAAATGGCAATTTTTGAACTGATGAAATCGCATAAGCATCCAAAATTCAGAGAAATTCTTAAACTTCTAAAGTGAAAAATCCCGAAACATTTCCTCGGGATTCAGTCAGTAGAAATTTCATCCAGTCTTCCAAAAACGGCGAGACAATCTGGAATTCCTAAATAATACGCATCAAGAATCTGATCGCGTTTGGTTGTGTCTATAATAAAAATCTTTCCTTGGTTTATACACGGAGTTTTGCAGAATTATTTTCTAAATTTGATATAATAAAATCCTGTTATGAAAATTTCAACTTCCTGACAATAGCCACGATTTTCTTAAGCGGCGGATCAATTGGCGCCCAACAAAAAACCTACTGTAATCCGATCAATATCGATTACGGATATACGCCGTTTGAAGTTTTTTCGAAACAGGGAAAACACAGGGCAACTGCTGATCCTGTCATAGTAAATTTTCAGAAAAAATTATTTCTTTTTTCAACTAATCAGGAAGGATATTGGCACAGCGACGATATGCTGAACTGGAAATATATTCACCGTAAATTTCTACGTGATAATAAATACATTCATGATCTGAACGCTCCAGCTGCCTGGGCAATGAAAGACACACTGTATGTGTACGGCTCTACCTGGGAATCGGATTTCCCGATCTGGAAATCAACCAACCCAACAGAGGACGACTGGGAAATTGCGGTAGATACGCTGAAAGTGGGTGCGTGGGATCCGGCCTTTCATTATGATGAAGATACCAATAAACTTTTTCTGTATTGGGGCTCCAGCAACGAATGGCCTTTACTCGGAACAGAAGTTAAGGTGAAAAATCTGCAGTCAGAAGGATACGTAAAGCCGATTATCCGGCTGAAACCTGAAGACCACGGTTGGGAAAGATTTGGCGAATACAATGACAACGTGTTTCTGCAGCCGTTTGTAGAAGGCGCGTGGGTAACGAAACACAACGGAAAATATTACATGCAGTACGGCGCACCTGCAACTGAATTTAGTGGATATGCGGATGGAGTTTATGTTTCAAAAAATCCTTTGGAAGGATATGAGTATCAGCAACACAACCCATTTTCCTATAAGCCCGGTGGTTTTGCCAGAGGAGCGGGACACGGCGCAACGTTTCAGGACAATTTTAACAATTACTGGCACGTTTCAACAATTTTTATTTCAGTAAAAAACAATTTTGAAAGACGGCTGGGAATATGGCCTGCTGGTTTCGATAAAGACGATGTAATGTACTGCAATACGGCGTACGGAGATTATCCAACCTACATACCGCAGTACGCACAGGGAAAAGATTTTACAAAAGGACTTTTTGCCGGATGGATGCTTCTGAACTATAATAAACCCGTTCAGGTTTCGTCTACTTTAGGTGGCTATCATGCCAACTATGGTGTTGATGAAGACATCAAAACATATTGGAGTGCCAAAACTGGAAATGCAGGAGAATGGTTTCAAACAGATTTAGGAGAGGTTTCCACGATTAATGCAATTCAAATAAATTATGCTGATCAGGATGCCGAATTCCGTGGAAAAACGCAGGGGAAAATGCATCAGTATAAGATCTATGCATCCAACGACGGCAAAAACTGGAAAGTGGCCGTTGACAAAAGCAATAATAACACCGACGTTCCACATGATTACATTGAACTGGAAAAACCTGTAAAAGCCCGATTCCTGAAGATGAAGAACCTTAAAATGCCAACAGGTAAATTTGCCTTAAGTGGTTTTAGAGTTTTCGGAAAAGGCGCGGGGCAAAAACCCAAAGCGGTTGAAAATTTTGTTCCACTGCGTGCAGATCCCAAAAAGTTCGGGGAAAGCAGAAGTATTTGGATGAAATGGCAGCAAAATCCCGATGCAGATGGCTATGTAATTTATTTTGGAAAAGATCCTGACAAACTGTACGGAAGCATTATGGTTTACGGAAAAAACGAGTATTTCTTTACAGGAGCCGACCGAACCGATGCGTATTATTTTCAGATTGAGGCATTTAATGCGAACGGAATTTCGGAAAGAACGAAGGTTTTCAAGTCGGAATAAAACGAAAAATCCTGAAGCCCATAATCTTCAGGATTTTTTTATGTTTTCAGCCAGATTCGTAAACTTCCAACCTCTAACTTCCGTCTTCGCTCTTCCGACTCCTTACCTATGCCATTTTCTTGCTGTCTGCAACAAACTGAGCTAAACCGTTATCAGTAAGTGGGTGTTTCAGCAAACTCAAAATCGGAGCCAGCGGAGATGTAATTACATCTGCACCGATTTTTGCACAGTTGATAATGTGCATAGAGTGACGAATTGACGCAGCTAATATTTCTGTGTTGTAATCGTAGTTGTCATAAATCACGCGGATTTCTTCAATAAGGTTCAGTCCGTCAGTAGAAATATCATCAAGTCTGCCCAGGAATGGAGAAACGTAAGTAGCTCCTGCTTTTGCTGCAAGCAGCGCCTGTCCTGCAGAAAAAATCAGTGTGCAGTTGGTTTTAATTCCTTTGTCCGAAAAATATTTCAGAGCTTTCACACCGTCTTTAATCATCGGGATTTTCACCACAATATTCGGATGGATGGCGGCAAGTTCTTCACCTTCTGCAATCATTTCGTCGTAGGTAGTGCCCAAAACTTCTGCAGAAATATCACCGTCCACAATTTCGCAGATGGTTTTATAATGGTTCATAATAGCCTCTTTTCCGGCAATGCCTTCCTTTGCCATCAGCGACGGATTCGTGGTTACACCGTCAAGAATTCCCAAGTCCTGCGCTTCTCTGATCTGATCGAGATTGGCAGTATCAATAAAAAATTTCATTAGATTTATTTTAGATTTTCGCAAAGGTAATCATTTAAGGTAAGAAAATCAGGAGCTTCACCATTGGGTCTTCTTAGAAAATGGGTTCCGGCTTTCCACTGT
>JAEWZO010000006.1 GCA_023458415.1 Bacteroidota bacterium | reverse complement strand
TGAATTCGTTAACGAAATCAAGGGTGGTAACATTCCAAAAGAATTTATCCCTTCAGTAGAGAAAGGATTCAAAGAAGCTATGAAAAACGGTCCTCTTGCAGGATTTGAAGTTGACGCAATGAAAGTTACTCTTAAAGACGGATCTTTCCACGCGGTTGACTCTGACCAGCTTTCTTTCGAATTGGCTGCTAAATTAGGATTCAAAGAATCGGGAAGAGCTGCTAAAGCGGTTATCATGGAACCAATCATGAAGCTTGAAGTAGTAACTCCGGAAGAATATATGGGTGATATCGTTGGTGACCTTAACAGAAGAAGAGGTACAGTAAACGGTATGGACGACAGAAACAACGCTAAAGTAATTAAAGCTTTCGTTCCACTTTCTGAAATGTTCGGTTATGTAACTTCGCTTAGAACACTTTCTTCAGGTAGAGCAACATCTTCTATGGAATTCGAAAAATACGAAGCTGCGCCGCAAAACATCGCTGAAGACGTAATCGCTAAAGCTAAAGGTTAATTTTTAAAATTAGATTAAAATGTCACAAAGAATCAGAATAAAACTTAAGTCTTACGATTACAATTTAGTGGATAAATCTGCAGAGAAAATCGTAAAAACTGTAAAAGCTACAGGTGCTATTGTTAATGGGCCAATCCCATTGCCAACAAACAAGAGAATCTTCACAGTGTTGAGATCTCCGCACGTAAACAAGAAAGCAAGAGAGCAGTTCCAACTTTCAGCTCACAAGAGACTGATGGATATCTACTCTTCTTCTTCTAAAACTGTAGACGCTCTGATGAAGCTTGAGCTTCCTTCAGGAGTAGACGTAGAAATTAAAGTGTGATAATTGCACTTTGCTATGATAAAAGAATCCGTTCTCGAAAGAGAGCGGATTTTTTTTCGTCTCTTTCTTACGCTCAACATATATTTTATTTAGAATAGTTTAAAATAAAATGATATTTATCAGTAAAATTCTTTATTTAGAATAATTAAAAATAATATATTTGCAGCAGGAAACTATAATTTATGAAGAGAGTGCTTGTAGCCGTTGGTGTCATCGGATTGTTTACATCAATGTACGGACAGATGAGTTACCAACCAGAAATTGAAGATGATACCATCAGAAGAGTATCACAAATTGAACAGGTGGAACTATTTGGAGTTCCCAAAAAACAACCAAAAAAACTTGAGATCATTACCCGTCTTCCGCTTAATCCACGAGATCAGATACAAAGTATCTCCGTGATTTCCGAAAAAGCGATTCAGGACATGGGTGCACTTACCATTACCGACGCCGCTAAGAATATTCCCGGAGTAGTTCTGTTCAGTAGCTACGGGGGCAGTTCAGAAAGTATGTCGATTCGTGGTTACCGTGGAACACCCGTTTTGAAAAACGGCGTGCTGATGAATTCAGATTTTAGAACAAGCTCAATGATTGCCGATGTTCAAGGTGTGGAAAGCATGCAGGTTCTGCGTGGTTCAGCAGCCATTACACAGGGAATCGGCAGCGCACTTGGAGCAGCAGGTGGTGTCATTAATATTGCTACCAAAACTCCGAGATTTTACAACTATGGTAATGTAGGTTTCCGTTACGGAAACAGGAATCTGTTCCGTCCCACTTTGGATTTCGAGCGTGTTCTCGACGCCAGCGGATCGATCTCGATGCGTGTAAATGCCGCTTACCAAAACAACGAATCATTCGCAGATCATATCAAAGGAGAACGTTTTTACTTTAATCCAACATTCGCTTTCCGGCCGGACGATAAGACGACCATTGTTGCCGAAATGGATTATCTGAAAGATAAAACTACTCCAAACCGTGGCACTGTCAATCTTTCTGCAGATGATGAAAACAATATTTACGACATGCCGAAGGAAAAATTTCTTGGCTTTGCGTCTGATTACACAAAAACCGATGCCATCAGCTACGGATTATCTGCAGAAAGACTGCTGAACGGTCATTTCAAACTGCGTGCTGCATTCATGGGGATGGATTCCGAAGATGAGGGATTGACCACCGGTGCGCTAAGAGCGGTGGGAGGCGATTACAAAATGCGCCGCAGGACTTTGGGAAAAAGCGGCGGTTCCGATCACTCCAAGGTATTTCAGGCCGATTTCATTGGTCACGACATCAAAACAGGAATTTTCAAACATACTTTTCAAATCGGTTTCGACTGGAAAGAAAGTTTTACAGAAACCAACAGTTACGGTTTGAACGGAGATCCTTCAGCTACCGGAATTAATGTTGATGTTATTGATATAACGCAGAATGTCAGTAATTTCCTTCCGGAAAATATCAATCCGGACGCTTTACAGTACATCGCAACGGTTGTAAGTCCGAAAAGCCCGACTATTGGTTTGATGGCACAGGAAGTATTGGGAATTGGTGAACATTTCAAGGCCATCCTGGGAATCCGATACAGTAAATTTCAGGGAAACATTCAGGACGGACAGAAACACGCTTGGGATCCACAGTTCGGTTTGATGTTCTCACCACTTGAAAACATTAATTTATACGCTTCATACACGACCACGACAAGCTTGCGCGGAAATTCCAATCTGTTACAAAATGGAGGAACCGTGGGTCCATCTGTAACGAGACAATGGGAAGGTGGTGTGAAATCCGACTGGTTTGATGAAAAACTGAGATTCAACATCAACCTGTATTCAATGGACATGAACAATCTCTCCTATTCCGTACTGAATGAACAGGGGAATGCAACCGGATTCTACGATTTTGCAGGAGACCTTACCCGAAAAGGGATTGAAGTGGACCTGATCGGCCGCGCCTTCAAAAATCTCGAAATCATGGCAGGTTACGCTTACCTTGATGCGAAATATGAAAACAGCCCGGCTTATGTAAACGGCTCCCGTCCGATGATGGCTGCTGAACACACTGCAAATGCGTGGGTGAATTACACGATTCGCGATGGCGCACTTCGCGGACTGCATTTCGGAGGAGGCGCTTATTACGTTGGTGAAAGGCCTGTTAATGAGTTTACGCAGAAAGTAATTGTTCACAACACCGTCCCGGGAGTGAAACCTTTTATGCTGAATGCTTTTACCACCATTAATGCACAGATCGGCTACCAACGTGGGAATTACGGAATTAAATTCTTTGCGAACAACCTGAATGACGCCACCGGTTACAGCGCTTATTACCGCGGTGGTTACCTGAACAGAAACGATCCGAGAAACTTTGCAGTACAGCTAAACTATAAATTCTAATCTTAAAAAAAACGATATGAAACTAAAGTCATTATTCATCGCTTTTGCAGCATCCGCAGTCATTATTGCGTGTAAAGGAGAAAACACAAAACGTGGAGCCGATTATGAAAAATTCAAAACTGAAATGAATTTCACTGGTGAAAAAGCCACCAATTTTGTTGCGATAACCCAAAAATACGATGCGGAAAGAAAAGCCGTCCGCGAAAGTATGGGAGAGCATCCTGACAGAGTAACCCTGTTTACTAAATTTGAAGAAATTCAGAAAAAGCAGGATGCAGAAGTACAGCAGGTTTTAACCGCAGATGAATTTGCAAAATACAACGAATTTGTCGCAAAAAATACCAGAAAAAGATCACGCTACAACGATGAACTTCTTGCCAAAATTCAAACGGAAGCCGGGCTCGACGAAAACCAAATGCAGGTGGTGAATGCCGCAAACAATGCTTTTGAAAAGGCGTTTAGCGATGCACACGACGTGTACCATGGCAATACAGAACTTGCGAGAGAATATTGGGGAAAATTTGATGCCCAAAGAAAAGCAGCCATCCAGAAAGCACTTACTCCGGAACAGTACGTGAAGTTTGAGGAAACGGTGAAAGATGTGGGCTACAAAGGAAGAGAGTAAAAATCATATCAACATTCATATCAATCAACTCAGGAAAGCTGAATCCGTACAAGTTACGGGTTCGGTTTTCCGCTTGAAAATCAGTAGATGAAGAAAATCTTCAAAAGTCTTTTCCGGAAAAAAAGAAAAAATGAATCGTGGCTGAAATACGTCAGTTACCTCATTCACCTTTGGTTCGGTTTGCTGTCTTCGGTGGTGGTTTTTGTGCTGTGCATCAGCGGTTGTCTTTATGCATTCAAAACGCAGATCATTGAGGCGTACAATTATGATAAAGTCTTCATTGCTCCTTCAGGAACTGCGCAAACGCCTGGGGAACTTCAGCAAACAATTTTTTCGGAAGGAAAAGAACTGATTTCATTAACCATTCCGGAATCTTCATCACGTTCCTGGAATATTTCGTACAAAGACCAAAGCGGCGCGGTTTCGGGCTCGTATTACAATCCGTACTCGAAAAAAGAACTCGGAAACGGCAATCAGAGCTTGAACCGTTTTTTTGAAGTAGTGCTCGATCTTCACCGGAATTTAATGTTGGGAAATGTGGGCCGGCAAATTGGCGGAATTTCAGTATTGATGTTTTTGGTATTGATGATTTCCGGGTTTTTCCTTTGGTTGCCTAAAAAACTGAAATATTTGAAACAGAATTTAACGGTTAAATTCAACGCAAGGTTTAAACGCCTGAATCACGATCTTCACAATGTTCTTGGTTTTTATTCGCTTATTTTTCTGATGTTCATATCGGTCACGGGAATCTACGTTACTTATCCCTGGGTTAAAAATGCACTGATTGTTTCATTGGGCGGTGAACCGATTTCACAGATCAATACGGTATCGGAGACCGAAGAAAATGATGCTTTTGCCGATTTGATGAGCGATATGCTGAGCCGCGAATCTGAAAAAAATGAGCTGAAAGACGAACAGATTGTTTCGGTTCAGAAGATTGTCGATGAAACCAACCGTCATTTCCCCAATCCGGGAACTTTATCTTTGGAATTTCCGAACGACGAAAATCCGAGGTTTATGGTCAAGAAAATAAATACGGATAATTTTTTGCGCGCATTACTTCCCGATGAACTGAGTTTTGATAAAACCGGCGAACTGAAAACGAAAGAAATCTTCCTGGAAAAACCGCTAAACAAACAGTTTACTTCTTTGGCGAAACCGCTTCACACCGGAGAAATAATGGGTTTGCCGAGTATCATTTTTTATTTCATCATCACATTAATTGGGGCAATGCTTCCCGTGACAGGCATCATCATCTGGTGGCACAGATTGAAAAAACTGAAAGTGTAAATATTTATCTTTGAGTAAAAATTACTCTCAGGATGAAAAAACTTGTTTTCTTTTTACTGTTTCCGCTGTTTCTTTCAGCGCAGACGCACCGTTTTATTTACGACTACACTTATCGTATCGATTCCACTGAGGCAGAATACGAAAAGACCAACATGGTTCTTGATGTAAATCCCAACAGCGTAAAGTTCTACGAATACGAATATGCGGAGATGGATTCCATAAACAAGGTTAGGAACATGCGGAATTATAACTGGAACGATACACCTGTTCTGGTTCGCCAAAGAAATTCGGATGTGAATACCAATTTCTTTTTGCTGGACAGCTATTATTCCTACGAAACCACCGATAAAATTACATGGAAACTATTGTCGGAAACCAAGGAAACTGCAGGCTATCAATTACAAAAAGCAACGACAGATTTTGGTGGTAGAAAATGGACGGCCTGGTTTGCAAAAGATATTGCCATCAGCGAAGGTCCTTTTAAATTCCGCGGACTTCCCGGTTTAGTTTTCGAGATTGAGGACAGCGGCAAGAATTTCATTTTTTCTCTGGAAAAAAGTAAGGTTCTGGACAAAGAACCGGACACTTCCGATTTTGTGGAAAGTCATGCTACAAACAAAGCGTTGAAAGTTTCGGAGAAAATCGTCCATAAGAAACAGCTGGAATTTTTTGAAAATCCGCTTAACGATATGATTCAGGAGTTTGAGTCAAATCCAAATACTACTTTCATGGTGATGAATGTAAAGGTGACCAGCAAAGATCAGTTTAAAGAACTTACCGAAAATTATCAGGACTGGCTCCGCAAATCTTACAACCCTATTGAGCTCAGCCGTGCCGTAAAGTATCCTTCGAAGAAAAGCAAATAATTCTTGAATTTCGATTAATTAAGCTCAACTAAGAATGAAAAAATTTATCTTCATATTTACATTGTTTGCTTTGTTTGTAAATGCACAGACGCATCGTTTCATTTACGACCATCATTACAATATGGCGGCCGAGGACAGTACAAAAATGCAAACGTATTATCATCTTGACGTAAATCCGGATAAGACTTACTTTTACGAGCATAAATTTTTGTAGTCGATTCGCTGCAGAAAGCCAATAAACCGTTCGGATTTGATGGTAAGATGACCGACCTTCTTTCAAAAGACAGAACAACCGGCACAGTTTCTACCATTACTTTTAAAGGATTTGACACTTTTGTACTGAAAGACCAACCTTCTCAGAATTGGAAAATTATGACTGAGACAAAATGCTGGATAACCTAAAACTCCAGAAAGCAGCAACCTATTGGAGCGGCCGAAACTGGACTGCCTGGTTTGCAACAGAGATTCCTTTTCATGAAGGTCCACATAAATTTTCAGGACTTCCGGGTTTAATTGTTGAATTGTATGACGACGCAGATAACTTCAGCTACAAACTGGTTCGGTCAGAAAAGCTCAGTGAAAATTATGTAGTAGGTCTTTATAAAAATGAGTTTGGCAACTATGTTGAAATTGGATACGACAGATATAAGAAGCTTCAGTTGGAATATTACAAAGCTCCGCTGAAGTCATTATTCACTGTTGATTTAGACTTTAAGAAAAGTCCTTTGATAACAGAAGATGGTACCATGATTGACAGTGACCAGAAATTCCGTGACTACGAAATCGCCGAAAAGGCCAGAATGCGCAAGTACAACAACCCAATTGAGCTGGATCGAAAAGTAAATTATGCGGAAAAGTAAGCACTATTTTTTCTGTATCCCGATTCGGTTCATGAATATCGGCGAGACAATCCCGTGGGTGAAAACTGAGAGTAAAACGATAAAGGCAGCTATAGACCAAACTGCCTCCATTTCTTCCACAGCAAAATTGTCAGAATGTGCAAAGGCATACGATATATAATAGAAGGAGCCAATGCCGCGAATTCCTAAAAATGAAATCGCAGTTTTGCGAAATTTATTCATAGGAATACCTGTTAAACTTAGATATGCAGACAAGGGACGAATGACAAAAATGAATGCAATTGCCATCAGTATTCCTGTGCTTTCCAAATGCAGAAGTAAACCTTGAGCAATCAGCAAACCGAAAACTACCAGCAGGATAGACATCATAATTCTCTCAATCTGTTCAGAAAAATTATGGAGATCTTCATGGTATTCGTGTTCTTTCTCGAAACGGCGGAAAATGTAAGCGGCCAGAAAAACAGCAATAAAACCATATCCGTGGAAAACTTCTGCAACGGAATAGGAAATCAGCGTGAGTGCAATGGCAACCAAACCGTCCGAAACTACATTTTCTTTGGTGAACTTAAAA
>JAEWZO010000005.1 GCA_023458415.1 Bacteroidota bacterium | reverse complement strand
CTCACCTGTTCCCATTCCGAACACAGAAGTTAAGCCCTCTAGCGCCGATGGTACTGCGAAAGCGGAAGAGTAGGTCGCCGCCAGTTTTTTTTCAAATCCTCATCATTCAGTTGATGAGGATTTTTTTGTTTACTACCATTGGTTCGTAAAGTTTAGGTTTATGCCAAAGACATTAATCATTTAGAATTAATAAAAAATCATCTTCGGAATGCCAGAGATGATTTTTTATTAACGTTTATTTCGAATCTAGAAAAACTTCCAGTAATTATTGTCGTAGCTTTTGCCTAGATCTTTCATACATTTTGAAGATACGATTTTTACTTTTACAGAGGTTATCTCATTTTCCTTCATATAGGGGAACTGTGGTATTTTTTCAGTAGAAGTTTTCTGTTCACCAGTGGAGTAAGAAACGGTCCAAGTGTATTTGTATTCATTGTTAATATCAGAAGGGAAGAAGGTTACTATGTTTTCCGAATATTTTACTTCCCGAAAACTATTTATAGCGATATCACAGTTTATATTTCTTTCAGCTTGAGCTATTGGTGATGTTTGATTACCGTCGAAAATATCAATATTTTTACTGCATTGCGACAGTCCTTGTGAGGTTAGTATTGCAAGTGACAAAACCGTTCTTCCAGGGGCTGTGGGTTTTAATCTAATGCTATTTTTTCGAAAGTCACCTTCTAGTTGCGCATTACCACCTATCGTTACCCAAAGATGGCAGTCAGTACATTGTGCATTTTCATTTTCTATTTGATAAGTTTCCGTTTCAGTGATGTTAATAGTAGAATTTCCGACGATGGTACACTGAGAATAGATTAGACCTGAAAACAATGTTGTAGTAATTAAATACAATTTTTTCATTTATGTGTTTATTTCATTTTTGTTTTATTAAACCTGTATTACTCCCAAATTAAATTTTTCTGTTATTGGAGAGTGGTTCGCTGCTTCTATTCCCATGGAAATCCATTTTCTGGTGTCTGCAGGGTTAATTATCGCATCCGTCCATAATCTTGCTGCAGAATACGTAGCTTCAGTTTGTTTTTGATATCTTTTTGTAATAGTATCCAGAATTTCCTGATGTTCATCTTCAGAAATTTCTTTACCCTGTTTTTTCAATGTAGATTCCTGAATCTGTACTAAAACTTTTGCAGCTTGTGCGCCTCCCATTACAGCGAGTTCTGCCCAAGGCCACGCAACAATTAATCTTGGATCATATGCCTTTCCACACATCGCGTAATTACCTGCGCCAAACGAATTCCCTGTAACAATTGTAAATTTTGGAACAACCGAGTTAGATACTGCATTCACCATTTTTGCTCCGTCTTTTATAATTCCTCCATGCTCCGATTTTGAACCTACCATAAATCCGGTAACATCCTGAAGGAAAATCAATGGAATTTTCCGTTGATTACAGTTTGCGATAAAGCGTGTTGCTTTGTCTGCAGAGTCAGAATAAATTACACCACCGAACTGCATTTCACCCTTTCCGCTTTTTACCAGTTTTCTTTGATTGGCTACAATTCCTACGCTCCATCCGTCTATTCTTGCGGTTGCACAAATTATTGTCTTGCCGTAATCTGGTTTGTATTCTTCATATTCAGAATTGTCGGTTAGGCATTTTATGATGTCGAATGTATCATATTGTTCTGCTCTCGAAACAGGAATAATTCCGAAAATATCTTCCACATCACGTTTTGGCGGAAAGCTTTCAATTCTGTCAAATCCGGCTTTCTCGTAATCGCCAATCGATTTCATGATGGTTTTGATTCTGTCCAAGGCATCTTTATCGTCTGTGGCTTTATAATCTGTAACTCCGGAAATTTCACAATGCGTAGTCGCTCCTCCAAGCGTCTCATTATCGATATTTTCGCCAATTGCAGCTTTCACTAAGTAGCTTCCAGCAAGAAAGATCGTTCCCGTTTTATCTACAATCATCGCTTCGTCACTCATAATCGGCAAATAAGCACCGCCTGCAACACAACTTCCCATCACTGCAGAAATCTGAATAATTCCCATGGAACTCATCTTTGCATTATTCCGAAAAATTCTGCCGAAGTGTTCTTTGTCGGGGAAAATTTCATCCTGCATCGGCAGATAAACTCCGGCAGAATCTACAAGATAAATAATAGGAAGGCGGTTTTCCATCGCGATTTCCTGAGCGCGCAGATTTTTCTTTGCAGTAATCGGAAACCATGCGCCGGCTTTTACAGAGGCATCGTTCGCAACCACTATACACTGCTTTCCGGAAACATAGCCCATCACTACAACAACACCACCACTTGGACAGCCTCCGTGTTCTTCATACATTTCGTAGCCTGCAAATTCGCCGATTTCAATAGAGTCCGAATTTTTGTCCAAAAGATAATTTATGCGTTCGCGTGCGGTAAGTTTTCCTTCATCACGAAGTTTCTGTAACCTTTTTTCACCACCACCTTTTCTAATTTCTGCAGCAATTCTTTTTATTTCCGACAGTTTTAATCTGTTCTGATCTTCTCTTTTGTTGAACTCTAAATCCATATTGATATTTATGCTATAAAGATAATATTTTAATTAGAAATTTCAGGAGGAAATAACCTTTAAGAAGTCCAGAAGAAATAATTCGGACAGATTAAATTTTCGCGTTTTAGCTTTTATCTGAAACCTATTTGTAGATTTGCATAAATTTTTTCTGATGCCGTTCAAATCTGCAGTTTTTCGTTTGCATTTAATAGTTTTTCTGTGGGGATTTACTGCGATTCTGGGCAAACTTATCCACCTGAATGCACAGGGTTTGGTGTTTTACCGAATGCTGTTTGCGGCTATTTTTCTTTATGTTTTCGTAAGGTTTTTCAGTAGAGAAAGTCTAAGGATTTCTAAAAAATTATTTTTGCAGTTGGCTTTAATCGGTGGATTTATGGGCTTTCATTGGCTGTTCTTTTTCCATTCCATTAAAGTTTCGAACGTATCGATTGCGTTGAGTTGTCTGTCGCTCTCAACACTTTTTGCGGCTATTCTGGAACCCATTATTTTTAAACGGAAAATTGACATCAGCGAGGTTCTGATGGGAATTGTCATCTTCATCTGTATGGGAATGATTTTCAAAACAGAATTCCATTACAAGGATGGAATTTTCTATGGAATTCTCACGGCACTTTTCGGGACGGTTTTTTCTGTGCTGAACGGCAGAATGTTCGGGAAAACCAGCGCCGGAAATATTATTTTTTACGAAATCTTCAGCGGGTGGGCAATTCTTTCACTCTTTTATCTTTTTAGTGGGCAAATTTCCACACTTACTGAAATAAGTTACAGGGATTTAGCGTTAATCTTATTGTTAGCGGGTTTGTTTACGGCTTATCCAATGCTGGAATCGGTAAAACTGATGAAGTACATTTCACCTTTCACACTGATTCTTACAGTAAATCTGGAGCCGGTTTATGGCATTATCCTCGCTTTTTTTATCTTTGGTGAATCTGAACAGATGAGTCCGGTTTTTTACATTGCATCTCTGATTATGATTTTGGCCATTGTAGCCAACGGAATTTTGAAAGCGCGTAAGAAACGGATCTAAAATATCGGTATTGATGAAAAAATTATTTTTTCTGTTTATATTTTTTTCGGCTACACTTTCTGACGCTCAAATTGTCAGAAAATATTCCAATGAATTTCTGAATATCGGTGCCGGTGCGCGCGGTTTGGGTATGGGTGGAGCTGTAATTTCCAATCAGAACGACGTATATTCTCCAATGTGGAATCCGGCTGGATTGGTTGGGATTGAACGCGATTGGCAGGGTGCAGCCATGCACGCAGAATATTTTGAATCGATTGCTAAGTATGATTATATCGCTTTCGCCAAACCATTGGACAGTAAGAATGGTGTTTTTGCCGTGTCGCTGGTTCGTTTAGGCGTTGATAATATTTTGAATACAACACAAATGATCGACTCCGAAGGAAATATTGATTACGATAAAATCACAAGTTTTTCTCAGTCGGATTATGCTGCGCTGATTTCTTTTGCGTTTAATCCGGGAGGAAATCACAGGTTGGATGTCGGTGTGAACGCCAAAATGGTGTATAGAAATGTTGGGAAATTTGCCAATGGTTTTGGTTTCGGATTCGATGTGGGTGCTATTTATCATGCAGATTCAGGTTGGAATTATGGTGCGATTTTACGCGATGCTACCACAACGGTTAATTTTTGGACGATCAATCAGGATGAACTTTCTGCGGTGGTGAATGGGGAAGAATTCAACCCGGCGCCGGCTGATAAAATGGAAATTACAATGCCGAAACTCAATATGGGACTCAGCAAAAATTTTGAATTGAACCGTGATTTGGAACTTGTTCCGGAAGCCGGTGTTAATATTGACTTTGCAAAAACCGCAGCGCTCATATCCACAGATTTTGCGAGCATCACGCCTTATGCAGGAGCCGAACTCAAGTTTCAGGATATGATTTTTGTTCGCCTCGGTGTTAATCGGTTTCAGTCTATTACAGATATCGAAGATTTAAAGCGAAAAGTTTCGTTTCAGCCAAGTGCCGGAATCGGAATTAAATATCAGGGACTCACCCTCGATTATGCCATAACCAATTCCGGATTGGGTGGTTCTAATTTTTACTCCAATTTTTTCTCGCTAAAGTTAGACATGGGCGATTTCAGAAATTAATATTAAAAGAAACAGAATGAAAACATTTTTCAGTACATTTTTTCTTGGTGCATTTGTGTTAGGTTTCGGACAGTCGGTTACGGATTATTCGGTTGTACATGTTCCTAAAGTTTTTTCTGACTTTAAAACGGAGAACAAGTACGGTCTGAACACACTGCTTATTTCAAAGTTGAAACAGAAGAATTATACTGTTCTGGAAACAGAAACGGATCAATGGTCTGCAGAATATTCATCAAACCCTTGCTCAGTGCTTGTTGCCAATGTTGTGGACGACAGCAGTTTTTTAAAGAATAAAGTAATTCTTGAACTGACTGACTGTAATGGAAGAAAGGTTTCGTCTTTCGAAGCAAAAACCAATATTAAAGAATTTGAGGCCGGTTACAAAGATGCCCTAAATAAAGCTTTGGCGGAAGTTCCTGTATCGTCGGGTAACACACCGGAATCGGTGGTAGACGATGCTGTAGCACAGGTTGTTGCTTTAGCGAATAATGCCCCTGTGAAAACAGTTGTAAAAGAAAAAAAACCAAAATCTGAAGTACCAAACGTGAAGAATTCTTCTTCTGCGGAACAGTACAGCAACGGAAACTTGATTTTGAACAGAGTAAACCTCGCTCCCGGAAATTTTATTTTAACCAACAGTAGCAGCTCAGTGGCTTTTGCGACTTTCAAAGAATCCGGAAAGAAGGATGTTTTCCATGTTCAACTTGAAAACGGAAGTTTCGGAATTGCCTATTTCGAGAATGGAGATATGGTTATTGAAGTTCCTCAGAATAAAGGAGTTCCGACGGTAATCCGATTTAACAAAAAATAAAACAGAAAACTTCAGTAGCGCTGAAGTTTTTTTTATGTTCCGGAGTTAAAATAATTCCAAACCATTTTACCTTTAGATTTTCCCACGATTTCTTCCAGCGTTTCCAACGGAGATTCTTTAATTCGTTTCACAGATTTCAGTTTGGAAAACAGCAGCTCCATTGATTTGGGACCAACTCCCGGAATGTCTTCCAGCTCCGATTTTATCGTCGAATTTTTTCTTCTCGTACGGTGATGTTTCACGCCAAAACGGTGCGCTTCGTCACGAACGCGCTGAAGAATTTTTAGTGTTTCCGATTTTTTATCCAGATAGAGCGGAATAGGATCTTCAGGAAAGAAAATTTCCTCCAGTCGTTTTGCGATTCCGACAATAGTGATTTTACCGTAAAGACCGAGAAGTTTCAGACTTTTTACGGCGGAAGAAAGCTGACCTTTTCCACCATCAATCAGGATGAGTTGCGGCAGGCTTTCACCTTCATCCAAAAGTCTTTTGTAGCGGCGGTAAATTACTTCTTCCATCGTGGCAAAATCGTTTGCACCTTCCACAGTTTTAGGATGGAAAATTCTGTAATCGTTTTTGGCCGGTTTGCCGTCTTTGAAGACCACACACGCTGAAACCGGATTTGTGCCCTGAATATTGGAGTTGTCGAAACCTTCGATGTGTCGCGGTTCAACCGGCATGCGCAGTAGTTTCTGCATTTCGGCCATAATTCGGTTGGTGTGACGGTCGGGATCTACGATCTGAATCTGTTTCAGTTTTTCCAGACGGTATTCTTTCGCATTTTTTTCAGAAAGTTCTACGATGCGCTTTTTGTCACCCACTTTCGGAACGATAAGTTTTACATTCGGAATTTCGACTGACAGATGAAAAGGAAGCAGAATTTCTCTTGAATCGGAACTGAATTTCTGGCGAATTTCAATCAAAGCTTCTTCCAGAATTTCCTCATCGGTTTCCTCCAAAACTTTCTTGATTTCGGTAGTGAAACTCTGGATAATATTCCCGTTTCGGATTTTGAAAAAGTTTACGTAGGCGGCAGTTTCGTCGCTAGTCATTCCAAAAACATCCACATCGTCGATGTTCGGATTTACTACCGTGTGTTTCGACTGATAGTCTTCGAGAATATCAATCCTTTCTTTAATCAGCTGCGCGTTTTCAAACTGCAGTTCTGCTGCAAATTTTGTCATCTGATTGATGAGATACTCCTTTGCTTTCCGGAAATCACCTTTAATAATTCCGCGGATCGCTTCAATTTTTTCATCATAATCGGCTTTGCTTTCCAAACCTTCGCATGGACCTTCGCAGTTTTTGATGTGATATTCCAGACAGACTTTATATTTTCCTTCTGCAATTTTTTCCGGAGCCAGATTCAGATTACAGGTTCTGAGTTTGTAGATATGCTTAATAGTGTCGAGTAAAACTTTTGCCGGACGAACTTTTGCGTAAGGACCGTAATATTCGGAACCGTCTTTAATTTTATTTCTGGTAAGAAAAATTCTTGGAAAATTTTCATTCTTGATGCAAATCCAAGGATAGCTCTTATCGTCCTTCATCATCACGTTGTAAAACGGCTGATGTTCCTTAATAAGATTGTTTTCCAGCAGCAGCGCATCATATTCGCTGGGAACTATGGTGGTTTCCAAACGGTGGATTTTGCCGACCATTATTCTGGTGCGGTATCCTGAAAGGTTTTTGTTGAAATAAGTAAGAACCCGATTTTTCAGATTTTTCGCTTTGCCCACATATAAGAGCTGTCCGTTTTTGTCGTAATAACGGTATACACCCGGATCAGTTGGTAAAGTCTTAAGTTGAAGCTGAAGATCTGAATTCATAAAACAAAAGTAAGGATTTCGGTTAGAAATGTTCCGCGCCATTTTCCCTTTACCCAAACTGATTTTTCTCAGTAGAAATATTTCTAACCTTCTCTTTTAACCGGCATCTAAAAAACAGTAACAACAATAAAAAACAATTAAAAATAATCTAAAATGACAAAGTTTACAACAAAAGTGTATGCAGTAGTAGTAATGTTCGCAGTAGCAATGATGAGTTTCGCTTATGCACAAAGTATCACAGGAAAATCTGTTAAAGTAGCAGTAGACGGTACTTCTCCAATGCATGACTGGACAATGTCCGGAAGCAACGGAACCTTCGCAGGAACAGTAAGCGGAAATACTATCAAAAACGTAAAATTTACTTTCCCGGCTAAAAACCTTAAGAGTACAAAAGGGAAAATGATGGATAACAAAGCATACGGAGCGTTGAAAGCTGATAAAAACCCAACTGCTTCCTTCACAGCAACTTCAATGAATATTGGAAAAGGGAATGTAACCGGTAAAATGACCATCGGTGGAGTTTCTAAAAACGTAACTTTCCCGGTAACAGTTGCTAAAAGCGGATCTTCTTACAACGTAGCCGGAACTTACAGCATGAAATTGTCTGATTACGGAATGGAAAGACCAGGCTTCATGGGAGTTAGAACAGGTGACGCTGTGACAGTAAAAGTTAATATCACTGCTAACTAATCAGCAAATAAAAATAGCACAGAAAACCGCAGAAATGCGGTTTTTTTCTTTTTGTTAAAAAGTGTGTAATCTAGACAAATTTTTGAAAATGATTCCGGAGCAGGGAAGTGTGGTAGCTTCAGGTGATTCGCCACCGTTTTCGCATCTGGTTTTAACATTGCTCGGATTCGGAAAAGTTTAGGAAAATGGAATAAACTGATTTTCATTTTTTTTTACTTTGAGAAAAATATAGAGTAATGAAAAAGAAATTTTATTTTTTGTTTGCTGCACTTTTTTCAATCTTGCTATCCTCGCAAACTTTTGACTGGGAAAAAACTTTTGCAGGAACTAATGATGAAATTTTTGTAGATAAAATTGAAGATGGCGCTGGAAATTTTATTTTTTCGGGAACCTCCAATAGCAATGATGGTGATTTAACGATAAATTATGGTTTGCGAGATGTATTTGTTGTGAAAATTGATGCACAAAATGGAAATAATGTTTGGTTTTCAAAATGGAATATTCCAACAAATTACCTCTCAATAGATGAGCAAGTAGAATTTAGCAAAAATATTGTTGTTTATCCAAACCCTGTTTCAGAGTTCTTAAATATTGTATTGCCAAAAGATGAAAAGCTAGAAAACACAAAAATATATAATTCTGCTGGTCAATTAATAAAAATCGAAAAATCGAAAAAGATCGATGTATCAAGTTTTGTGAAAGGTAAATATATCTTAGAAATCAAAACAAATAAATCAGTTAGCAGGAAATCAATATTAGTTAAATAGTAATTGGTTTTTTTAAGTAGAGGGGTTTACCAGAAATGGAAAAACTCTTTTTTTATTATTCGATTTGTACTTTACTTAATTTTCAAGAAACCTTGAAAAAATGTACTTTTAACCAAAATAATTTAGAATGAAGATTTACGGAATAGATACCTTCACTATAGAGCAGATTCTGGAGATTGCAAAAAATCCCAGGAAAGCAAAACTCAACAAGCAGGCAAAAGACCAGATTCTGAAATCGCAGAAAAATGTGCAGCAAATTGTAGAATCGGAAAGAACGGTGTACGGAATTAACACAGGTTTTGGTCCGCTGTGCGATGTCAAAATTTCTGAGGAAGAAACTGCACAACTGCAACACAATCTTATTATTTCGCATGCGGTGGGTGTTGGGAAACCAATCGATAAAGAACTCTCCAAGATCATGATGATTGCAAAAATTCATGCATTGTCGAAAGGTTTTTCAGGAGTTTCACTTGAAGTGATTGAACGCCTTATTCTGATGCTGGAAAAAGATATTATTCCGGTTGTTCCGGAGCAGGGCAGTGTAGGAGCTTCAGGAGATTTGGCTCCGCTTTCGCATCTTGTTCTGCCGCTGCTTGGACTTGGAAAAGTTTGGCAAAATGGCGAACCGGTTGAAACAATGTCCGTGCTCGAAAAGTATAACCTTGAACCATTAAAGTTGGGTCCGAAAGGAGGTTTAGGACTAATTAACGGAACACAGTTTATCCTCGCTCATGCCGTGAAAGGTTTGGATAAAATGGGTTATCTGCTTGATTTGGCAGATCTTACATCGGCAATGTCACTGGAAGCGTACCGCGGTTCAGCGAGTCCGTTTAAGAAAGAGCTTCATGAAATCCGTCCGTTTGCGGGCAGCAAAAAAGTGGCATCCCGGATGCTGAAATTTCTGAAAAATTCTCAGAATCTTCATGAGCACGAATTTTGCGACCGTGTTCAGGATCCTTATTCTATTCGTTGTGTTCCGCAAGTTCACGGCGCATCAAGAAATGCATATGAACATTTGAAAAATTTAGCAGAAACAGAACTGAATTCAGTAACAGACAACCCAATCGTTCTAAGTGCTGAAGAATCTATTTCCGGCGGAAATTTCCATGGACAGTTATTGGCTTTACCTTTGGATTATGCAACTTTGGCCGCTGCAGAGCTAGGAAATATTTCAGACCGAAGAAGTTATCTTCTTTTGGAAGGAAAATTCGGTTTGCCGCGACTGCTCACTGAAAGTTCCGGTCTTAATTCCGGGTTTATGATTCCGCAATATACTTCTGCGGCGTTGGTAACTGAGAACAAAACGCTGTGTTTTCCAGCATCTGCAGATTCAATTCCGACAAGTTTAGGTCAGGAAGACCACGTTTCAATGGGAAGTATTTCGGGACGGAAATTCAACCAGGTTTTGGATAACCTTGTTAATATATTCGCGGTGGAACTAATGTTCGCTGCACAGGGGCTTGAATTCCGCAGACCTGCAAAATGTTCTAAAATTGTGGAAGAAAACTACGATCTCATCCGTTCAGTCGTTCCAAAGCTGGAAGACGACAGAGAAATCGGGAAAGATATGCACGCAATTGCGGAACTGATAAGAGAAAGAAAGTTTGTGGTGAGTTAAATGAGCTATCTTATTTTAGGTTTAATATTTGAATTGGTTTTTATCTCAATAATGATTTTTAAGACAATTATACCAACAAAAATCTATTGGTGGTGTCTGTTTACATCATTATTATTGGCTGCAATTATTCCTTTATTTGACGATAAGAAATCATTTTACTTACTTATCCCATTTTTCTTTTTAGTTATTTATCAATTTTTAAGATTTATTTTCAAAAGAATATTTGGCAATGAGCCTATATTAGCTGGCTATTGGCAAAGAAGCTGGGATCAAGGCGAGTACAGGCGGCTTCATTTTGGAGATTCCGTCTTTACCATTGCATTGCTTTTTTTACCCTCTATCCTTTCTGGATTATTAATTTCGACACTTTAGAAAAGAATATAAAAATTAAAAACCTAAAAAAATCCCAAAATTCGACAGGATTCTCATTATCAACTTTCCATTTTCAACTAATCAAAACGCTTGTCATACTCAAACTTCCACCAATCAGTTCATCATTGAAAAGCGAGATGTTTTCGGATTTTTCTTTCAACCCTAAAGTATAAATCAGCGGTAAATAATGATCAGGACTCGGGACAGCGTACTGCAACGAAGTTCCCTGTTTTTGATAATCAATTAAGTTCTGAAAATTTCCGTCCAGTAGCCAGTTGTTAGTTTTTTCGCGAGCTTCAATTGCCCAATCCCAACCTGCTCCAACGGTGTTGATGTTTTTCCAGTCAATCATTCTAAGATTATGCACAATATTTCCGCTACCGATAATCAGAATGCCTTTTTCGCGCAGTTTTGAAAGTTTTTCAGCCAGCTCAAAATGATACTGCGGCGGTTTCCGGTAATCGATACTCATCTGAATCACAGGAATATTCGCTTCCGGATACATGTGCCGAATCACGCTCCACGCACCATGATCCAAACCCCAGTTATGATCTTCTTCAACCAAAACCGGAGCTAGAAGTTCCGCAGTTTCACGGGCAAGTTCGGGATATCCCGGTGCGGGATATTCAACATCAAAAAGTTCCTTCGGAAAACCGTAAAAATCGTGAATAGTTTTGGGCATATCCATCGCTGTTACGAAAGTTCCTTCGGTAAACCAATGCGCCGACACACAGAGAATGGCGTTGGGTTTCGGAATTTTTTTAGCCACATCTCTAAAACCCTGCACAAACTGATTTTCTTCGATGGCATTCATCGGCGAACCGTGTCCGAGAAAAAGAACCGGCATCTTTTCGGTATTCGGAAAACCATCTGAAATATTTTGAAGATTGTTTAAATTCATTTTTTAGATAAAAGACAAAAGAACAAAGAGCAAAGACAGAAAACGCGCTTTCGCTCTTTATTCTTTATTCTTTCTTCTGTTCTTACGCTTTTACGAACTGCAGTTCACCCGCGATTTTTACATCGTCGCTCACCATTACGCCACCTGCTTCCAGAGCTGCGTTCCAGTTAAGGTTGAAATCGCTTCTTTTGATTTTGCCTTCGAATGAGAAACCTGCTTTTGTATTTCCCCATGGATCTACGTTTACACCTCCAAATTCAACATCAAGATTAATTGGTTTTGTAACACCGTTGATAGTGATATCTCCGGAAATTTCGTCGTTCAGAGAGTTGGTTTTGAAAGTAATTACCGGATTCTGTTCTGCGTTGAAGAAATCTGCACTTTTAAGGTGTGCGTCTCTTTCCGAATTTTTAGTTGTAATAGAATCGGTTTTGATTTCTGCAGATGCAGTTACATTTTTAAAAGTTTCGTCTGCGCTTTCAAGATCTACGTTGAAATCGGTGAACTCACCTTTCACGTTAGAAATCATCATGTGTCTTACTTTGAAAGTAATTTCACTGTGCGCCGGGTCTAAATTCCATTTTGTTGCCATAATATTATTCTGTTTTTTAGTTGTTGATTAATTTTAACAGTGCAAAGATATTGTGGGAAGAAAAGTTTGACATTGATTTATGATAAGAAAAGCAAAATCTGTAATTTTTTTCTTTAAGAACACTAGTTATCGGTACTTTTGCTGCAGTAATTTATGAAAAGATTTTTTGCCTTTCTTTTATTTTTCTGTTTTGCGCTGAGTTTTTCTCAGATAAAAGACAGTGTGATCCTCACAAACGAGCGCTTCAGTTTTGCCTATAAGAAAATGTATGTTCCGGCTGGGTTGATGGTTGGTGGACTGCTTACACATTTAACAAAAACAGAAAGCATTGGAACAGAAATCGCTGTAGAGAAGAATGAGCATTTATTCGGCTTAACAAATAATTTTGACGATTATGCGCAGTTTGCTCCTTTTGCAGCTGCTTATAGTTTCGAATGGATTGGAATGAAACCCAGAACTGACTGGAAAAATCGAACAGCCATTATGATTAAAGGCCAGATTTTGAATATCGGTACGGTAATTCTTCTGAAAAAAGCTTTTAATGAAGTTCGTCCTGATGGTACATATTATTCATTTCCTTCCGGTCATACGGCCAATGTTTTCGCCGGAGCGACTTTACTTTCGATAGAATACGGAAAAGATTACAAATGGGTTCCTTATGCTGCATTCGGCGTTGCTTCCGGCGTTGGAGTAATGAGATTAGCTAATGAGAAACACTATATTTCGGATGTTGTTTTCGGCGCGGGTTTGGGAATTCTCAGCATGAAAGTCGCTTACTGGACACATCAGTATAAATGGAACAAACCAAAACCAACCGAAGATCCTTTCGCAAAGCTCTATATTTCTGAAAATCTTAATTGATTGGTATTAAGGTGTTTCAAATTATTTCTTACATTTGGTTTCCAAATTCAAGAAATGAAATTTTCTAAACTTACTCTTCTTTTTTTAGCTTTTACAGGCTTTGCCACAGCGCAGAATCAAAAATTTACCATGGCCGAAGCGGTCAACGGTCTAAGAAGCAATCTTGCGGTTAAAAACGTATCGCAATTTGCATGGTCCAACGACGGTAAAACCTATACACAAGCTGTAAAGAACGGATATTTAATCACCGATATTAAGACCGGTAAAACCGATACTTTGGTTTCTTTGAATCAACTCAACAGAAACCTTGCAGAAGATAAAAAGCTGAAAACGCTTTCCGGAGTGAAATTTCTGAATGCCAATAGCGGTTATTATTCTCAGAAAGGTGAATACTTCCTGATGGAGAAAGCAGGAAACAGCTGGAATGTTAAATCGTTTGCAAAAGCGGACGAAGGAGCAGAAAACCTGATGTTGCTGTCCGATAATCAAACACTTCTGTACACAGTTAAGAATAATCTTTACATTCAAAAAAACGGAAAAACCACGGCTATTACTTCAGACACAGATGAAAATATCTTGAACGGTCAGTCTGTTCACAGAAATGAATTTGGTATTAACGGTGGAATTTTTGCGGCACCCAACAATGCTAAAATTGCCTTTTACAGAATGGATCAAACGATGGTGACCGATTATCCTGTAATCGATTGGAGTGTGACGCCGGCAAAAAATGTAAATATTAAATATCCAATGGCTGGAGCGAAATCTCACGAAGTAAGTTTGGGTGTTTATGATGTGAAAACCAATTCAACAAAATTTCTGAACATTGAGGGCGATAAAGAACAGTATCTAACTGCCATAACATGGAGTCCGGATTCTAAATATATTTTCGTGGGAGTATTGAACCGCGACCAGAATCATCTTAAGATGAACCAGTACGATGCTTCCAGCGGAAATTTTGTGAAAACTATCTTCGAGGAAAAATCTGATAAATATGTAGAACCACAACATCCGCTTACTTTTTTCCCGAATTCCAACACTGATTTTATTTGGCAAAGTCAGCGCACCGGTTACAATCATCTTTTCCATTATAACACTGAAAAAGGTCTTGTTTCTCAGTTAACTAAAGGAAATTGGCTGGTTACTGATTTACTCGGATTCAATGAAAAAAGAAAGGAAATTTACTACGTGTCTACGCAGGAAACTCCTCTTGAAAAACATATTTACAAAATCAACTGGAGTAATTTTCGCACGCAGCGTCTGGACAAAACTCCCGGAGTTCACAGCGCGGTTCTTAGCAAAGATGGAAATTTTGTGTATGACAGTTACAGCAACGCCACAACTCCGCGTATTGTTAACCTGATTAATACGCAGACTTTAGAAACTAAGAATATTATAACGTCAGCCAATCCGCTACAGAATTATAAACGTCCGGAAATTAAGAATGTCACTTTGAACGCCAATGACGGAACTCCGCTGTACGGAAAATTGATTCTTCCTACTGAATTCAATCCAGAAGAAAAATATCCGGTAATTGTTTATCTGTATAACGGACCGCATTTACAGTTGGTGACGAACGGTTTTCCTGCATCCGGAAATCTTTGGTACGAATACATGGCACAGAACGGTTACATTGTTTTCACGATGGACGGAAGAGGATCGAGCAACCGGGGACTTGCTTTTGAACAGGCAGTTTTCAGAAATCTTGGTGAACTTGAAATGAAAGATCAGCTAGAAGGTGTGGAATATTTAAAATCTTTGCCTTATGTGGATTCAACAAGAATGGGAGTTCATGGTTGGAGCTACGGTGGATTTATGACGACGAATCTGATGACGACTTATCCTGATGTTTTTAAAGTAGGCGTTGCAGGTGGTCCTGTAATCGATTGGAATATGTACGAAATAATGTATACTGAAAGATATATGGATACGCCACAAACCAATCCGGAAGGCTACAAAAAATCCAATCTAGCAGATAAAGTACAGAATTTGAAGGGAAAACTGCTTATGATTCATGGTGCGCAGGATGATGTTGTGGTTTGGCAACATTCTATTAAATTCCTGAAAGCGGCTGTCGATAAGGGAATTCAACTGGATTATTTTGTTTATCCGGGTCATGCGCATAATGTTCTCGGAAAAGACCGTGTTCATTTAATGCAGAAAGTGACAGATTATTTTAATCAACATTTAAAGAAATAAACTCAAAAAGCTGCTCTCGGGCAGCTTTTTACTTTTCCGGACCTTTTCTTTTCTGAAATTTTCCGAAATTTGTGTAAAATAACGTTATGGTAACAGTTCTTTCCGATAATTTTTCGCTTGTCAATTCCTGGATCAACGATTTAAGAAATGTAGAAGTTCAGCAGGACCGCTTAAAATTCCGTAGAAATATGGAACGTATCGGTGAAATCGCTGCTTTCGAAATCTCCAAAGGTCTGGAACAGGAAGAACTGGAAATTACAACACCACTCGATAAAATCACCGTGAAAGAAATTGCAGTTCAGCCGGTTATCACTACGATTTTAAGAGCCGGAGTTCCTCTTTTTCAGGGAATTCTGAATTATTTTGATAAAGCTGACTGCGGTTTTGTTGCTGCTTACAGAAAGCACGATGCCAACGATTATTTTTCCATCAAACAGGATTATTTAACCTGTCCGAATATCGACGGAAGACCTTTAATTGTAGCCGATCCGATGCTCGCAACCGGCGCAAGTTTAATTGAAGCGCTGAAAGATTTGCTGAATCATGGAAAACCGACTCAACTTCACATTGTCGCTGCGATTGCGTCTAAACAGGGTGTTGAAACCTTGCAGAATGCATATCCTGAAGCACATATCTGGATCGGAGCGGTTGATGAAAGTCTAACTTCAAAAGGTTACATCACACCTGGTTTGGGTGATGCAGGAGATTTGTCTTACGGTGAAAAACTTCAAAGATAAAAGCATGAGTATAAGAAATATTTTAGCCGTAATACTTGCTGCATTGGGCGTTTACATGATTTATCTCGGACAGAAAGCGGGAATTCAGCCACCGATTATCACAGGAATTGGTTTTATCATCATTGCTGCCATTTTTTTTGCTACCAAATAAGAAAGTTTAATCTATCGCCATCACCAACACGCTGACTTTATTGTTGCCGATGTTCAGGATTTCCCAAGCCGCGGAAGCCATTGTGCTGCCTGTTGTGTAAACATCGTCGATTAATAGAACATGAGAGTTTTCGATATTTTTCTGAAGAGAAAACACTTTTTCCGTATCCGCGCGCTGCGATTTGTCTTTTAGCGCCTGCGCTTTTTTGTGATGGTTTTTCTTTAAAACTTTATGATCAACAAGAATTCCATAATGTTTTGAAATTTCGTTGGCGAAAAGATGCAGCTGATTGTAACCCCGTGATTTTTCTTTCTTGGGATGCATCGGAACGGTAACAATCAAATCTGGCTTTTCCCTGTCAAAATTCAGTTTTTCGGTGGTCCATTTTGCCAAAATTCTTCCAACTTTTTCTCGACCGGAATATTTCAGAGCATGAACAATTTTCCGTGAGAGGCTTTCCTCCTCAAACTGCATAAGCGCAAAAGCATTTTCTGCTGGAAACATCAGATTGCACCGCTGTTTCAATATATTATCGTCACCGAATTTCCAGTGTGTAAAGTTCACCTGATCGAAACAAAGTCCACAGATAACTTCATCACCCGGAATAATCCGGTTGCATTGCAGACAGCGGTTCGGGAAAAGTAAATCCAAAATCATTACTTAAAAGTAGTAATTCTGAATCAATATAAAATGTCTTAGTTTTTTGAGTTTTGCTAAAGGATTTCTTTCCTAACCTTATCAATCGCTTTACGCATTTCGTCGTTGAAATTTTCCTTTTCAAGTCGAATTGGAGGCGACTGTCTGACTTCACAATCTGGAATTGAACAGTATTCACAAGTAACGCCAACGTTTACCGTTTTGATGGTTTCACTTTTTGAAAATTTAATCTTTTTGAGCGTTGCTGCGTTGAGCAAAATACCGATGCAGTAACTTCTGTTCGTGCCGTCTGAAAACGGATTTTTCTGCGATGTCGAAATCACCAGATAGGTAAGTCCGCTGTCTTTGTAATGGGAAATTTGCGCTTCGGTAACCTGTTCGTTGGCTTTTAAATTGGTGAGATTTTTTACAGCAATCCACCGTCTGCAATAATGTTCGTTGGTTGCGTTCGCGTGTGGTGCTTGTTGTTGATTTAGGTGTAATTCTTTCAGAATCTGTATTTTATCTGAATTTTTCTTTTTAGTAAAGCATAAATAGAAAATATCCTTAATGCCAAAATCCTGAGGTAGAATATTGGTAAGGCGATAGTAAAAGGTCTCAGGAGAATTGGTGAATTCCTGAACCAGACTTTCAAAAATTTCCGGTTTCCAGTCTTTGTTTTGGAAGAAATCTGAAATTTTCTCTGAGAGTTTCTCCCTGTGAATCAATAAGCAGCCCGCAAAATACGAGGAAAAATAATTGTTCATCAACTCTTCGAAACTTGTAAGATCCAGCCAGGAATAAGTGTTTGGTCTAGGATTCAGCTGCAGATAATTGTACCCAATTTCCTTGGCGAGAATGAATGTTTTCTGGTCTTCATCTAAGAGATTGTTCAGAAGAAGTGAATTTTTTTCCGGAATAAAAAGCGAACGGAGTTTCCCTGTTGCTCCATATTTTTCAAAATCTACAGAAGTGATTTCGTAATTAAATTCTTCAATAAGAATGCGTTCCAGATGAGTGGAAGTAGGTTTTGTGGTCAGCTGATGTTTTTCAATGCACCGTTTTGCACTTTCTTCAATTTCCGGAAAGAAATTATCGTGAAGTTCCTGAAAACTGCGGACCACAGCAAAGTAGAAACGCTCTTTACTAAGATTATAGTTCTGTGAAATTTCAATAATCGTATTGATGAACGCGGTAACTTTTTTCGGAGCTTCGCTGATAATGTTGATGAGCGTACTGCGGTTAATGCCAAACAGTTCCAGCGGAATTTCTTTGAAAAAGTCTGATTTTATAACCTCAGAAATCGGCGCCAGACTTTTATCCAGTTTCGTGGAAACGAGATCGTCAAACTTACAGTCCAGAATTTCGGAAAGCTGCAATATTTTGTCGTGTTTCGGATATTTCTTACCGTTCTCAATTTCGTTGAGGTACGATTTTGAAAGTCCGGATTTTGTCGCTAAATCCTGTAGTGACCAGTTTTTTTTCTGACGCTGTTGCTTCAGTTTCAGTCCAAAAACGGTTTTTATATAATCTCCTTCTGTTGTCATTTTCTAAGGTTCAGTTTGTGTGATGTGAACTTAAATTAAATTTAAAATCATTCTAAATAAGTGCTCATCTACCATGAATACAAATGTAATAAATTGAAAGCGATTATTCGCATAATAAAAATTATTATTATTTAGCGAACGTTCGCTGTAAGTGAAAATATTTTTTGTAGGTTTGTAACATCAAATCACAAAATATTGTACTGTATGAAAACTGAAACTCAAATGAAAATCGTTGCAAGTAAGCAATATCAGGAGATTTTTACACCTGAACTGATGGATTTTCTTTCGGAACTTCATCAGAAATTCAACCACAAAAGACTGCGCCTTCTTGATCAGAGAAAGTTACAGCAAATCGAATTCGATTTAGGAAAATTGCCAAGTTCTCCGGAAGAAACAGCGGACATTAGAAATGGAGAATGGGTTTGCAATCCACTTCCAAAAGATTTGTTGGACAGAAGAGTGGAAATTACCGGTCCGGTAGACAGAAAAATGGTCATCAACGCATTGAATTCCGGATCATCCACTTTTATGGCTGATTTTGAAGATTCAAATTCTCCAACCTGGGAAAACTGTATGGAAGGGCAGATTAACCTTTCAGATGCCATCAACAAAAGCATTTTATTTGAAAATGAATCAGGTAAAAAATACCAGCTGTATGAGAAAACAGCAGTTCTGTTGGTTCGTCCGCGTGGACTTCATCTTGACGAAAAAAATATTGAGATTGACGGTGAAGTTGCTTCCGGTTCATTAATCGATTTTGGAACATTCTACTTCAGAAATGCAAATAAACTTCTTGAAAACGGCAGCGGACCTTATTTCTATTTGCCAAAATTGGAGCATTACAAAGAAGCAAGATGGTGGAATGAAGTATTCGTTTTTGCACAGAATTATCTGGGTATTCCGGTGGGAACCATCAAAGCAACGGTTTTGGTTGAAACGATTACTGCGTCATTTCAGTTAGACGAAATCCTTTATGAACTGAAAGAACACAGCTCTGGACTGAACTGCGGACGTTGGGATTATATTTTTTCTTACATCAAAAAATTTAGAAATCTGCCCGAGTTTCTGGTTCCGGACAGGGATCAGGTAACAATGACTTCACCGTTTATGAGTGCATATTCTAAAAGAGTGATTCAAGTTTGCCACAAAAGAAACGTTCACGCGATGGGTGGAATGGCCGCTCAAATTCCGGTGAAAAACAACGAAGAAGAAAACGAAATTGCTTACGCAAAAGTACGTGCTGATAAGGAACGTGAAGTGAAAAACGGTCACGACGGAACTTGGGTAGCGCACCCTGGTTTGGTTCCTGTAGCGAAAAAAATATTTGATGATTTTATGACTACGCAGAATCAAATTGATAAAAAGTTCAATGAGTATCAAATTTCAGAAGCAGATCTTCTCGAAATTCCGAAAGGAAGCATCACTGAAAAAGGTGTGAGAAAAAATATCAATGTCGGAATTCTCTACATCGAATCTTGGTTGATGGGCGTTGGAGCTGCAGCGCTTTACAATCTGATGGAGGACGCTGCTACAGCTGAAATTTCAAGAACGCAGGTTTGGCAATGGCTTAAGAACGAAGCTAAGCTTGAAGACGGAAGAGTATTAACTAAAGATTTAGTTTTAGAATGGGAGAAACAAGAATTAGAGAATATTAAAGCTTATGTTGGTGAGGAAAGATACAACAGAGGAAAGTTTGAACTGGCAACAGAACTTTTTAATGAACTGGTTCTAGACGAAAACTTTATAGAATTCCTTACGCTGCAAGCGTATAAGTATATCTAAACAACCAGAAGAAAACCCCGTGTTCATCGTGAAAATGTCCGTGAACCCTGTGGTTAATACAAATTAATTCAAAATCCAAAATATCATGAGCAAAAAAGAAGAAATCCAGAAACTGGAACAGGATTGGGCAGAAAACCCAAGATGGAAAGGAGTTGAAAGACCCTACACTGCTGAAGACGTACTGAAACTTCGCGGAAGTTATAAACTGGACTACAGCATCGCCAGAATGATGTCTGAAACCCTTTGGAAAAAACTGAACAACCAGGATTTCGTGGCAGGTTTAGGCGCGTTGACAGGTAATCAGGCGGTACAGGAAGTTGACGCAGGTCTGGAAGCAATTTATCTTTCAGGATGGCAAGTTGCAGCGGATGCGAATCTTTCCGGAGAAATGTATCCTGACCAAAGTTTGTACCCTGCGAACTCAGTTCCTGCGGTGGTGAAAAGAATCAACAACGCGCTTCTGAGGGCTGACCAGATTCAGTCCGTGAACGAAGTGGATGAAGTAAATAGAAAAAACTATCTGGTACCAATCGTTGCTGATGCTGAGGCAGGTTTCGGTGGTAACCTGAACGCTTTTGAACTGATGAAGCAGATGATCGAATCCGGCGCTGCAGGAGTTCACTTCGAAGACCAGCTTTCTTCAGCGAAAAAATGCGGTCACCTTGGTGGTAAAGTTTTGGTTCCGACTCAGGAGTCCATTAATAAGTTGATTGCGGCTCGTTTAGCAGCGGACGTTTGTGGAGTTCCAACCGTTTTGGTAGCAAGAACTGATGCAGATGCTGCAGATTTATTGACTTCTGACATCGATGAAAGAGATCACAAATTCATTAAAGGAGAAAGAACTTCCGAAGGATTCTATTACGTAAATAATGGAGTAGAGCAGGGAATCGACAGAGGACTATCTTACGCGCCTTACGCTGACCTGATCTGGATGGAAACTTCAAATCCTGACCTGGATTATGCAAGAAAATTTGCTGAAGGAATCCACGCAAAATATCCTGGGAAAATGCTTGCTTATAACTGTTCTCCATCGTTCAACTGGGCTGCAAAACTTTCTGTTGCCGAAATGGAAACATTCCGTGAAGAGCTTGCGAAAATGGGATACAAATTCCAGTTCATCACTTTGGCAGGTTTCCACGCGCTGAACACTTCAATGTTCGAACTGGCTTCAGCGTACAGAGAAAGAGGAATGGCCGGTTACAGCGAGCTTCAGGAAAGAGAATTCGCGCTTCAGGCAAAAGGTTTCCGCGCAGTGAAACACCAGAGCTTCGTAGGAACAGGATATTTCGATACCGTACAGACAGTGGTAACCGCAGGAAATGCTTCAACCACAGCGCTTACAGGATCTACTGAAGAAGAGCAATTCCATTGATTAATATTTCCATAGTTTTAATTTTTATTGTTAACAGAAAACCCTTCCGAATTTGGAAGGGTTTTTTGTCGATCAATTTTGTAATTTAATTCTGATTTTCTTTTCCTTAGAAGAGTCCCATTTCACCGGAAAGTTTAGCTGGCCGTTTTCAAAAGTGTGTTTTAGTCTTTTCCAGCCCGTTCGCACGGATTTTGGCTTGGAGCTCATATTGTGAATTACCAGGTCAATATTTTTTTCTGAAGGCTTCAAAGATTTTCCCCAGTCATTCTCCAGTTCAAATTCGATGCGGTTTCTTTCGATTTTGGCTTCGAATTCCATTTCTTCGGAAAGACCGGATTTTTCTGCGTTGTTGGTCAAGCCGTCATCATTGTAGAGTTTCGCTTTTGATTTCTGAACGGCCGGATCGTAGTAATAATGAAGCTCCAGATTGTTGCCCATGTATTCTTTTGTGGACTGCATTGGTTTTGCCATCGGAATGATGGCGCCACCTCTTACGAAGGTCGGAATATAGTTTTCATTGGTTTGCACTTTGGTGAATTTTCCTCCTTCATATTTTGTTCCAGTATAGAAATCGAACCAGTTATTCGCTTTTGGAAAATATACCTGCTGTTCTTTTGTGCCTGCTTCAATGATAGGTGAAATCAGAAAATCATTTCCCCAAAGATAAGTTCCGTCGTACGTCAAAAGTGCATTGTTGTCGGGTTCTTCAAAGAAAAGTGGTTTCATCAGCGGCGTTCCGTCCTTGTGATTTTCGTAAATCAGCTGATAGTTGTAAGGCAACATCTGGTAACGAAGTTCGATTGCTTTTTTCGATAATGCTTTTGTTTTTTCGTTTCTGAAAACCGGCTCACTGGGAACTGCATCTCCGGCGTGCGGACGGTAAATTGGCTGGAAAACACCGTACTGAAGCCAACGCACATACAGTTCATCATCAAAATGATCGCCTGCGAATCCGCCCAAATCGCTTCCCATAAAAGCAATTCCCTGCATTCCCATCTGCAGCGAAATTTCCGGCTGCGATTTCAGTCCGCCCCAGCTTCTTCCCACATCGCCGGTCCACGGAATAATCCCGTAACGCTGCGATCCGGAATAGCCAGCACGCATCAGAATGAAAGGTCTCAGTTTCGGATTGTGAGTATGAAATGCGTCCTGAACCAGTTTTGCCCAGTCGTGTCCGTAAATATTGTGGACTTCGTCGGCGGTTCCGTTGGCGTGCAAAAGATCGGAAGGATGTGCTTCCGGTTCGCCAAGATCGCCCCAAATTCCGGTGAGATTCATTTTCAGCAGATCGGTGTAAATATTCTTGAACCAGCTGTAGCCCTTCGGATTGTAAATGTCGATGATGCCTCCGTGTCCGAAATAGAAATCAAATTCGTACGGTTTACCTTCCTTGTTTTTTCCTAAGATGCCTTTGTTTACTGCTTCGTCCCAGGTTCTTGAAGTTTTCAGCACGAAAGGTTCAGTAATCAGAATGGTTTCCACATCATTTTTCCGAAGATCATCCACCATTTTCTGTGGTTGTGGAAATGTTTCTTTTTCGAATTCAAAATTCCCCAAAGTTCCCTGGATTTCTTTGCCAAACCAGTACAGGTCAATGATCACTGCATCCACCGGAATTTTTTCATCCCTGAATTTCTGAACGGTTTCCACGGTTTCTTTTTGAGAACGGTAGCCAAAACGGCTGGAGAAATTTCCCAAAGCCCAGCGTGGAAGCAGCGGTTGCTTTCCCGTAAGGTCGGTGTAATTTTCAATCAGTTTTTCCCAGTTTTTTCCGGTGATGACCTGATAAACTTTTCTGCCTGAAATGGTTTCATAAGCCAAAGTATTGTTCTTTTTGCTGTCGAAATCCAGATAGCCAATCGGCGCATTATCGAAATGAATCATATATTTTTTACTGGAAAGCACAATCGGCATTGCAAAATTCAAGAGTTCACTGTAATCACCGTAGCCATAATGTGCGCGGTTGTAGAGTTGATAGCGTTTTCCGCGGCGATCCATTCCCACAGCGCGCGAACCTGCACCGTAAAGAACTTCATCGTTCGTCAGGTTAAAATCGATGGTTTCCAATTCGTTTTTCTGATACCCATTTTTTTCTGAAACAAGAAGTCCATTTTTGTCGTAGTAGGAAATCTGAAATGGGTTTTTCTGAATTCTCACTTCCAGATCTTCAGATTTCAGCGATATAAACTTTGTATTGTCATCAACCGTCAGTTCCACATCGTCCTTTTCCATCACGACAGCGTGCGAACTCGGATTGAAGGTCTCTCCGGTCGGAATGAATGCGGTTTCAACAATTTCATCATCATAAAAACTGATGTGATAAGTGCCGTCGCTCACTTCAATTTTCACGGACTGATTTTCCTCCGAAAAACTTTTGAAGGTTCTGTCGGAATTCTGCGCAGATATATTAAAACCAAGAGAAAAAAGTAATAATAAAACCAGGAATTTTTTCATTTCGAATGAATTTATAGAGGGTGTAAAGGTAGTGAAAAAGATCAAAATTGTGGGTTTGCCGTAAAGGTGTTTGAAGTTTCTTTATCTTTGCAGCTATGATACGCATTACCAAAATTTTCACTTTCGAAACGGCGCACGTACTTTACAATTACGACGGAAAGTGCAGGAATATGCACGGGCATTCCTACAAACTTTTTGTGACGGTAAAAGGAACGCCCATCGACGATCTCAATCATCCGAAGAATGGAATGGTAGTGGATTTTGGCGACATCAAAACGATTGTGAAATCTGAAATCATTGATTTGTGGGATCACGCGGTTCTGATTAATGCGCTTTCTCCGCACAAAGAACTTGGTGAAGATCTGGAAAGCAAAGGTCATAAAGTGATTTTCTGTCCGTACCAGCCGACCTGCGAAAATATGCTGTACGATATTGCGGATAAAATCAAAAATAGACTTCCCGAGCACGTTCAGCTGGCGTATCTGAAACTGCATGAAACTGAAAACTCTTATGGTGAGTGGATTGCAGAAGAGAATTAATCAACCGCTGCTAATTTTATGCATAACACATTCAATTTCAGAGTTTTTTCTCATTTTTATTTGATTATTGGTTAGTAAGTAGTAATTTTGTTACGTTGAATCAAGCAATTGATTTTGCAAACTAAACTAACCAACCATGAAAAAATTATTCTTTTGTCTTAAGCCATTATTGGCTAGGACGAACTTTTCCAACGCTGCCTCCATCAGGATCAAAGGAGGTATTTACGACAACGCATCACTTCTGGTTTACAACGGAACCAAAAACCAACGGAACTCTTTTATGGGAAATCTGTTTTTCAGACATTTCTGCTGTGTTGAATGGAATTCCATCCGCAACCGCTGGGAAATCGGGATTCGACTTGGTGAAGACAAAAAATGGATTATCACGCATTATTCCGATGAGAACACTTTTCCCAACCCACCTTCGTTAAATAATGGAATCTGGAAAAAATCCTGTAACGAAAGCGAAGATTTAACACTTTTCGATCTGCGCTAAGCTTTTGCATTTCTGAAATTTTTTCATTCTATGGTTTTTTACTTTGGAATCGGTAAATTTGCACCCGAATTCCACGTATGAAAATCAATCTCACCGATAACAGGAAAGTCTATTTCTGCTCCGATCAGCATTTTGGTGCGCCTTCCGTTGCGGAAAGTAAGAAGCGCGAGGAGAAATTCATCAGATGGCTTGATGAAATCAAAAAAGATGCGCAGGTTCTTTTTCTGATGGGAGATTTGTTTGATTTTTGGCACGAATGGAATCACGTAATTCCCAAAGGTTACGTGCGCGTTCTCGGAAAACTGGCCGAACTTAAAGATTCCGGGATTGAACTTTTTATGTTTGTCGGAAACCACGATCTTTGGATGAAAAACTACTTTGAGGAAGAAATTGGTTGTAAAGTTTTCTTTGATAAACAGTATTTCGAAATCAACGGAAAGCAGTTTCTTCTGGCACATGGAGACGGACTTGGTCCCGGTGACAAAGGCTATAAGAGAATGAAAAAACTTTTTACAAATCCTTTGGCGCAATGGGCTTTCAAATGGTTGCATCCGGATATTGCGATGAAAGTGGCGATTTATTTTTCCACGAAAAATAAGTTGATTTCCGGTGAGGAAGACAAAGAGTTTTTAGGTGAAGACAAAGAATTTCTTATCATTTATTCCAAGGAAAAACTGAAAACTGAAAAAATTGATTATTTCATTTATGGTCACCGTCATCTTCCAATGGTTCTTGACCTGAAAGTGGGAGAGAATTCAGCTAAATACATCAATCTCGGCGACTGGATTTCGTATTTTACTTATGGTGTTTTTGAAACGGATTTCGAATTGAAAACTTTCGATTAATTTTCTTTCGCCTTGCTTAAAAAGATTTTCAATATCCAAACCGAATCTGAATTCCGGGAAGCATGTCTGGAGACATTCCGCTATCAGTACGAAAATATTGAGGTTTACAGGAAGTTTGTCGATTTGCTGAATATCGTTCCGGATTCTGTAGATGAGGTTGAAAAAATACCTTTTCTACCGATTGAGATGTTCAAAAATCATCAGATTTTAGATAAGAGTTTCTCTTCAGAACATTATTTTCAAAGCTCCGGGACGACGAATATTCAGACACGGTCGAGGCATTTTATTGCGGATTTTTCTTTGTATGAAGAAAGTATTTACCGAAGTTTTGAGCGGTTTATCGGAAAACCGGAAGATTTTATTTTCCTCGGACTCCTTCCAAATTATTCTGAAAATCAGCATTCTTCTTTAATTTATATGGTTGATTTTCTGATGAAAAAATCGGGGAAAAGTGAAAATGGATATTTCCTTTACAATCATCAGGAACTTTTCGACTTACTGAAAACTTTGAATAACAAAAAGGTGATTCTTTTCGGGGTTTCTTTCGCTTTACTGGATTTTCTGGACAAAGAATTTGACTTCAATAATTTGGCTTTAAGTAATTTGACCATCATTGAAACCGGTGGAATGAAAGGGCGAAAGGAAGAAATGACCAAAGAAGAATTGTTAAAAATTCTTCAGCAAGGTTTCAGTACAGAGCGGATTTATTCGGAATATTCCATGACGGAACTCCTTTCACAGGCATATTCTCTCGGAAAAAATACTTATGAAACGCCTGATTGGATGCGAGTTTTAATCAGAAATACTGAAGATCCTTTTTCTTATGTTGAAGACGGAAGAAACGGCGCTATCAACATCATTGATTTGGCGAACCGGCATTCCTGTGCATTCATTGCGACACAGGATTTGGGAAGTATTCAACAGTTATCAAGCTCTAAAAGTCTTCATCCTGCATTTTCGGTGATGGGAAGAATTGACCATTCTGATATTCGCGGCTGTAGTTTATTGGTATCCTAAACTGTGAAAGCTAATAGCAGTGAAGGTTTATGCCAAATAAAATTCCCCGATTTTCAGTCGGGGAACTTATTTTTATTTCAATTTTGATTAAACTGCAGCGACTTCATCGTCGGTTCTTTGAAGAAAAAATTTGTAAATCAAACCTCCAACGATACCACCCAAAATAGGTGCCACCCAGAAAAGCCAAAGCTGCGAAAGTGCAGCGCCACCTACAAATATTGCCTGAGATGTGGATCTTGCAGGGTTTACAGAAGTATTGGTAATTGGGATGGAAATTAAGTGAATCAATGTTAAAGCCAGACCAATGGCGATGCCTGCAAATTTTCCGTTCGCCCATTTATCAGTGGCGCCAAGAATGATGATCAGGAAGAACATAGTTAACAGGAACTCTGCCAGAAAAGCGGCCATCATGCTGTAGCTGCGGTCGTGATAACCCGGCATTTCGTAGAAGTTGGTGGCAAACGCTCCTGGACCTTCCGCAGAAAATGCTCCGGCTCCACTCAGGATAAAATAGAGACACGCAGCCGCCGCCGTGGCTCCCACAACTTGCGCAACAATGTAAGGAACGAGTTCTTTAGCAGGAAATCTTCCTCCGGCCAAAAGTCCGAAAGAAACAGCAGGGTTGAAATGTCCGCCAGAAATGTGTCCGACTGCATAGGCCATAGTAAGAACTTTTAATCAAAAGCAAGAGAAACGCCTACCAAACCGATACCGATATCAGGAACTCCGGCGGCAAAAACTGCAGACCCGCAACCTCCGAAAACCAACCAAAATGTGCCGAAAAATTCAGCGAAAAGTTTTTTTGTCATAGCTCAAAATGTGTTTAAGTGATAATCAAATATAAAGTTTTACGTCCGATTAATGATGAAATAAACTTTATTTTTTAACGGTTGACTTAATTTTTGAAGAAAGTGAAGCAATTTATTTCAGTAAATTTGTCTAAACATTAAAGAATGAATGCAAAAAAAATAAAATGGGTGCTTTGGTTTTTGGGAATTCTTGGAGTCTCAGTTCTGGGTTTTTTCATTTATCAGTTATCCCAGCCGAATGCAATGAACAGTGGGATGATGGTTTTGGTTATGTTGATTTTGGGTTTATTGCTTGGAGGAACTATTGCGATACTGGCTTCCGGGAAACTGAAGTCTGAGCCGCCCGTTGTGAAGGAAAATTCTCATACCATTGCTGAAAGTATGCGGAAAGTTTTTAAGATTGTGTCTGCAGAAGGGCATTTTCAGGAAATTTACAACTATGAGGAAACCAAGAAACTTCTGAACTTCATACCGACAAAAAAGAAAGCTTTGGTTATTGTACAGGCAAAAGTTCTTGTTGGCTACGATTTTGAAAAACTGAAGTGGGAAGTTGATGAAATTACCAGGAAAGTCAGACTTACCGAATTTCCGGCTCCTGAAATACTTTCTACTGAGACCGATTACAAATATTATAATATAGAGGAGCAGTTTTTTAATCTGTTTAGCAAAGATGATTTAGCTAATATTCAACTCAATTCAAAAAAGCAGATTATTGAAGCGGCTTCCAAATCTCACCTTCCAGAAGTTGCCGCTGAGCAGATGCGTACTTTAATGACCGAGCTGTTGAGCAGCAAAAATTTTGAATTGGAAAATTCAACTGTAATTACCAATGCAGCGAAACAGATTGGTCACAATACAGAATTGAACGCAACCACTCAGTCATAGTTATCCCAACTTTTTGATAATGAAAATGATAATTGTCAGAAAAAGTTGGCGATTTCATTTTTTCTGATAATCTTTTAGTAATTTTACCTCCCTTTAAATACTTTACTATGAAATATTTTTACTCATTGTTTCTGGCAACATTTTTATCTCTGTTTGTCAGTGCACAGGCTGTAAATGTTTCGTATTCGGTAAATCCGCCAACATTTGATGAAACGGAATCCATTACGGTAACTTTTACGGTAAACGAAGCAGCTTTTGGAGTGGCAACAAGCCATTCTCTTTATCTTTGGGCTTGGTCTCTGGATACAACCGGAACCAGTCAGGACAGTCCAACCAACGGAACCTGGAGTGCCTCCAACGCAGCCAATAAACTTACCTACGTTTCCAGTGCGGCAGGAATGGGAACGTACACCTTCACTATGAATACGGTGAAATCTTTCTTCGGAAACAGACCTAATCCACTGTCACAAATCGGATTCCTGGTAAAAACCCAAAATGGAGGAAAGCAGTCTCAGGACATTATGCTGAATGTTGGAAAGTTCCAGTTTAACCTTACTAATCCACTTGACGGCAGCACTACTTTTGTGCCGTTGGGTAGTAATGTAACTATTACTGGAAATGCATCGCAACCGGCGGTTTATTCGATCAGTGCAAACGGTACAGTAATTTACACAACTCCTGCTGCCTCATCAACACTAAATGTTCCGTATACAGTTTTTGAAGATGCGGCCGTTACAGTAACTGCAACTAGCGCAACGGACGGTACTGTACAGGCAAAATCTTTTGCTTTGGTACTTACTCCGGAAGTACAAAGTGCTGCAATGCCGTCTTATATGAGACAAGGGATTAATTATGATCCTGCAGATCCTACCAAAGTTGGTATTGCACTTTATGCACCTGGAAAAACTTATGTTCACGCCATTGGAAGTTTTAATAACTGGACAGTGAGCAATAATTATCTTTTGAAAAAGGATACATCCAATCCTAACATTTTCTGGACAGAAATTACAGGGCTTACTCCACAGCAAGTGTATACTTTCCAGTACAGAACCAATGACGGAATTAAAGTAGCCGATCCTTATTCCGATTTGGTGCTTTCTCCATACGATGATCCTTGGATTTCTCCTGCTGTATATCCTAACATGCCTGTTTATCCTGAAGGGCAAAATTTTGAAGTTTCTGTAATTCAAACCGCAAAACCTGCTTATCCGTGGGTAGTTACCAATTTTGAAAAACCTTCAAAAGATAATCTGATTGTATATGAACTTTTGGTGCGTGATTTTACGCAACAGCAAACTTGGCAGTCGGTAATTGATAAAATCCCTTATCTAAAATCTTTGGGAATCAATGCTGTAGAACTGATGCCGGTAATGGAGTTTGACGGAAATAATTCGTGGGGCTACAATACCAGTTTCCACTATGCATTGGATAAGGCATACGGAACTCCTGAAAAGTTCAAAGAATTCATTGATCTATGTCACCAGAACGGTATCGCAGTAATTCTTGATATCGCTCTGAATCACGCAACCGGAAGAAGCCCGATTGAAAGACTTTGGATGGTTGATCCGGACGGAGACGGTTTTGGAGATCCTGCTGCCAATAACCCGTATTTCAACCAGACAGCTCGACATTCATACAGCGTTTTCAACGATTTTAACCACAGCAAAGCGGAAACAAAATATTATGTTGACCGCGTTCTTGAGCAGTGGATTAAAGAATATAAAGTAGACGGTTTCCGTTGGGACTTAACAAAAGGTTTCACTCAGAATTGTAGCGGCGGAAACGATGCATGTACCAACGCTTATCAGCAGGACAGAGTAGATGTTCTAAAACTGTATGCAGATTATCAGTGGGCGCATGATCCATCATCAATCGCTATTTTCGAGCACCTTGGAACAGACGGTGAAGAGAAGCAGTGGGCAAACTACAGAATTGGTGAAGGCAAAGGAGTGTTAATGTGGGATAAACTGACCAATCCGTACAACCAGAATACGATGGGATTTGCTTCCAGCAGTAACTTTAACAGAGTAGATTATGAACTGCACGGTTTTGCTGAAAGAAGAGCGATAAGTTATGGTGAAAGTCATGATGAGGAAAGAATTATGTACAAAAACCTGACTTACGGTGCGCAGGGAGCTGGTCACAATACTCGTGATCTTGCGACTGCACTTGAAAGACAAAAAGCATACGGTGCTGTTTTCTTAACGGTTCCTGGTCCAAAAATGATTTGGCAGTTTGCAGAGTTGGGTTACGACAAGAGTATTTTTACATGTACGAATGGTGTGGTAAACACGGAATCAGATTCTCTTCCTGGAGACTGTAAACTGGATCCGAAACCATCTGCTTTTGGATTGAATTATGACACCAATGCACAGCGTAAATCTGTTTATGATACGTGGGCAAAAATTCTGGAAATGAGATTAACCGCGCCAGTTTTTGATACAAAAACTTTCACAGTGGAATCTGGAAACCTGATGCCAAGAATTTACATTTGGAATGATAATCTTACTTCAGGATTGAAAAATGTGGTAATCTTAGCAAATTTTACACTGACAAGCCAGAATATTGTTGCTAATTTCCCATACGCAGGAACATGGTATAATTTAATGGATAATACTTCAGCATCTTATGCAACCAACCAGAGTATTACGATTGAACCGGGAGGATTCAGAATTTTCGGAAATGCAGTTGCGCTCGCAGCAGACGATGTTTCTGTAAACAACAGCAAAACTTCGCTTAAATTGATGCAGAATCCTGTTTCTAATGGCGTGGCTAATATTCGCTACATAAATGCGAAAAATGGAACAATTTCTATTTACGACCTTTCAGGATCTTTGGTGAAAACTGTAAAGGTTTCTAAAGATAATGGTGACGAATCTATCAGCATCAGTGGATTGAGTGCAGGTATGTACTTGATTCAGTTGAAATCTGATCAGGGTGTTGCAACTGAAAAAATGATTGTGAAATAAAATCACATCAATAAAAAAAGAATGAGCTGCAGTTTTTGCAGCTCTTTTTATTTAGTAATGAAAGTCTTTCGGTGTATGTTTTATGTAATCGTCCAAAACTTTCAGTTGTTGTTTGTTTCCGATATCTACATGTTTCCGAAGCTTTTCCGGGTTTTGTGGATTGAGGATTTTTTGTGCTGCTTTATTGATGCTAATAATAAATCCTGGGAAAAGTTTATAAGCGGGTGGTTTCGAAATTTGTAACCTCTCAATTACTTCTTCATCAAGCAAATGCCAGTTCATGCTTTTGTGTAGACTCAATAACAGCTCACGCTGAAACTGAAATTTGTAAATGGTGCTCTCCAGATTTTCGTCCAAAAGGGCTTTTGCCAATTGTGCCGAATCCGAATCGCCTTCCGCCTGTACAGATGTCCACAGATAGAAGTTTTCAGTAGCTTCAATTTTGTTGTCGGGTAGAAATTCAGTTGGAATCCCCAAAAGATAACCCACATATTTCCAAAGATGGAAAACGCCACGCTCTTCTTCAGGAGAAATTACAATTCCCAGCTTTTTTAATCCCTGCATAAAAACCAGTGAAAATCCGAGGTATGTGGCAATCATATCCCAATGATTTATAGGTTCGCCCCAGTTTTCGTAATCCCAGTTTTCAACTTTTTTTCTGATACTTAAACGCGCATAAGAATGCATCATTCTTGTTCGAACAATCAGTTGATAAGCTTCTGAGTTAACTTTCAGTGCATCTTCACGTGTAACTTTTACCCAAAATTCGAGGGTGTCTTTCAAACGTTTTACCGCTCCTTTTTTCAACGCTCCAGTAAAAATGAGAGGTTTGTTGAGGTAGGCAAAATCGTAGCCGCCCATCAGTGAAAAGTCGCGCAGAATAATCAGTCCGTTCGTTCCGGTTTTCATGCAGAATCTTGCTCCTATATTGGCTACATCCTGATCAAACCAATCCGGAATATTCTGCATTTGCAGCAACATTTTTTTTAAACTTTCGGGCGCTTCATCGGTTTCAGAAATTTTATTTTTTGTCCAGTTTTGAACAACGGCGCTCGCTTCATTGTACGGCAGCTTAAGATAGGTTTCTTTTACGGCCTCGTCTCCAAGTTCATCAACCTGATGAAAAAGATGAGAAAACTGTTCAAATTTATCAAACGACAGAATCCAGCCGGAAGAATCCAGCAAATCTTTACCGTTGCCTTCTTCCCAGAACGTTTTGAAATGAGTTGCATTTTTGAATTTTGGCGATGCTTTCAATTTGATTTAATTTATGAAATTAGGGTGGAAAAATGATGCCATTCTTAAACACAGATTTCGAAACTGATATGTTTCTCCAATAAAAAAACCTCTCAGTAATGAGAGGTTTATTATAGTTTATCAGAATCTGTTTATAGAGACGCTGAGTGAACGAGCATATCTGCAAGCTTGTTAGAGTATCCTGTTTCGTTGTCGTACCAGGAAACAAGTTTCACGAAGTTAGGAGAAAGCATGATACCCGCATCTTTATCGAAGATAGAAGTTCTCTTATCTCCTACGAAATCCTGAGAAACCACCAAATCTTCAGTGTAACCAAGAATTCCTTTCAGTTCACCTTCTGAAGCAGCTTTCATTGCAGCACAGATTTCATCGTAAGAAGTAGATTTTTCAAGTCTTACAGTAAGGTCAACTACAGAAACATCCGCAGTTGGTACTCTGAAGGACATACCTGTCAGTTTTCCGTTCAAATCAGGAATAACTTTACCTACAGCTTTTGCTGCACCTGTAGATGAAGGGATAATGTTAAGAAGCGCAGAACGTCCACCTCTCCAGTCTTTCTGTGATGGTCCGTCAACTGTTCTTTGTGTCGCAGTAGTTGCGTGCACTGTTGTCATTAGACCTTCAACAATACCGAAGTTATCGTGAACCACTTTTGCAAGAGGAGCTAAACAGTTAGTTGTACATGATGCATTGGAAAGAATTTTCACATCATCAGTAAGTTCTTTGTGGTTCACACCCATTACAAACATTGGCGTATCATCTTTTGAAGGTGCAGAAAGAATTACTTTTTTTGCTCCTGCATTAATGTGCGCCTGTGCTGTTTCTTTTGTAAGGAAAAGTCCTGTAGATTCTACGATGTAATCAGCTCCTACTTCATTCCATTTCAAGTTGTTAGGGTCTCTTTCGGAAGTTACGCGGATAGTTTTTCCGTTCACCACAAGATTGTTGCCTTCCACTTTCACTTCGCCGTTAAATCTTCCGTGTACCGAATCATATTTCATCATATACGCCATGTACTCAGCGTTGATAAGGTCGTTAAGACCTACGATTTCAATGTTGTCTCTATCGAACATTGCATTGAATACTAGACTTCCGATTCTACCGAACCCGTTGATACCTACTTTGATTGTTGACATAATCTTTAGATTTATTTAATTAATATTTTTAGATGATTTTCTTCTATCAATTCTGATTTACAGCGCAAGAATTTCTGAAACCTGAAGTAAATCCTGATTGATTTCGTTGTGTTTTTTAATGGCGTCTTCAATTGGGGTATAAACCAACTGGTTGGAACGGATTCCTGCCATTACATTGGTAAGTCCTTTCATTAATCCGGTTACAGCACCATAACCCATTCTGGAAGCCAGAACACGGTCTGCACAACTTGGCGAACCTCCACGCTGAATATGTCCTAAAATTGTAACACGAATATCCGATTCCGGAAACTGTTCCTTTGTTTTTTTCGCAAGTTCGTAGGTTGAGGCCAATGTTTCACCTTCAGCAACAACTACAATACTTGAGTTTTTTCCTCTCTTTCTCGATTTTTCAAAAGTTGCATATAATCCTTCCAGACTGTCGTTCTGTTCAGGAATCAGGATTTCTACAGCTCCAGTTGCAATTCCACTGTTAAGGGCGATAAATCCAGCGTCGCGCCCCATTACCTCAATAAAAAAAATGCGGTTGTGCGATGTTGCCGTGTCACGAATCTTGTCAATCGCCTCCATCGCAGTATTGAGTGCAGTGTCGTAGCCTATTGTATTATCGGTGCCGAAAATATCGTTATCAATAGTTCCCGGAATTCCGATTACTTTTAATCCAAATTCTTCGCTGAAAATCTGAGCTCCGGTAAATGTTCCGTCTCCACCGATACAAACAAGAGCATCAATTCCAGCCTTTTCACAATTGTCAAATGCTTTTTGACGGCCTTCTTTGGTTTTAAATTCTTCAGAACGGGCAGATTTAAGAATAGTACCGCCCAAATTGATAATATTGCTTACTGATCTTGGTCCCATCTTGGTGAAGTGTCCTTCAATCAGTCCGTTATATCCTTCGCGGATTCCAATGGTTTCAATTCCGTGATATGCGGCGGTTCTTACGACCGCTCTGATGGCGGCATTCATTCCAGGTGCGTCGCCACCTGATGTAAAAATTCCAATTTTTTTTACTCTGGAAGTTGTCGGCATATAATCATGTTTATGATGAGTAGCAAATTTACGAATTTTCAGCCAATTTTTTCCTGATTTATGACATATCCCTAATTAAGATTTTCTTAAATTTGCCTGATGCTGAGAAACAGAACAATGCAGAAAACATGGTCGGTACTTTTGGTGCTGATGTATGCTTTAGTGGTTCTTTTCTCTTCAAAATTTCATCAGCATTCGCACGGATATTTTTCTTTTGACCACGACGCCAATGCGAAGAATATTCACTCCTTTGCTGAAAAATCGGCTTCCGATGATTGTGTTGCCTGTCATTTTTTAACACATAAAAACAGCCATCTTCCACAGGAATTTCAGTATAGCTTCAACGCTGAACCTGTTTATTCGGAAGAGTTTGCTTCGTACTTTATTACTGAGTTTTTCTCAGAAACTTCAACATTCTATCTTCGGGGGCCGCCCTTGGTTTGATTTAATTTTTTGACATTCTATTAATTACGTTCTGGAATATTTTTCAGAACATCATCTGTTATAAAAATATTAAATGAAACTGAGAATAAGTCTCATCATTTTGCTGCTCGGAATGGTATTTTTCCAGGCACAGAATACATTTAGGGTTTCCGGTATAGTCACTGACTTTCATGACAAAACGGTATTGAAAAACGCCCGCATCCAGATTGGGAATTTATCTACTCTTTCGGATGAAAACGGAAATTTTACATTTTCATCCGTGCCACGAGGAAACCAAACTGTAACCGCAAATCATCCGGACTGTCTTCCGTTTACTGAAGCAGTTTCGGTAAATAAGGATTTATTTCTGACTATCAATTTGGAGCACCATATTGAAGATATTGAAACGGTTCATATAACCGGCGGATTGGTACAGAAGGGAAGTGTTGTAGTACAGTCGCTGAGTCGGGAAACCATTTCCAGAAATTCTACAGAAAATCTAGGAAATATTCTTTCGGATATTTCCGGTGTAGGAACGCTCAAAACAGGAAACAATATTTCCAAACCGGTAATCCACGGGCTTTACGGAAGCAGAATTTCCATCATCAATAACGGAGTGAAGATGGCTGAACAGGAATGGGGAGTGGAGCATGCTCCGAGTATTGAAAACACTGCTTTCGAACGGATTAACGTCGTGAAAGGTTCCGGTGTTTTGAAATACGGCGGAGATGCGGTAGGTGGAGTAGTTGTGTTGGAACCTAAAGTTTTCGTCCCGAAAGATACCGTGATGGGAGATGTTTCCCTTTCAGGAAGTACGAACGGAAAGGGGATGAAAGTGGGAGCGAATCTTGCAAGAACTTGGGAGAGCCGTTGGTTCGTAAGAACAGCAGGAACTTACCAGAAACTGGGAGATCTTTCCATTCCGAATCATACTTTGCAGAATACGGGAACCGAGGAACATTCACTGAATTTTTCCTTTGGAAACCGTTCTTTTGTACAGGGTTTTGAAGTGAGCTACAGCGGAATCAATCAGAATTTCGGGATTTTCCGCGGTTCGCATTTGGGCGGTCCGGAAGATTTTTACAATGCTGTTGCCAATGGAAATTCTTCTGTATATTATGATGATTTTAGCTATAAAATCATGAATCCAAGACAGGAAGTTAACCATCACATTGCCAAACTGGAAGCTTACAAGCGATTCTATAATTTAGGGAAAGTTTCCTTTCAGTATTCCTTTCAGTTGAATAACCGTCAGGAATTTGATATCCGAAGAGGCGAACTCAGCGGGCTTCCATCCATGGATTTACGTTTGATTACGCATCAGGCAAAGCTTGAGCACCTTATTGAACGGGAAAAATGGCAGCTTGAAAGTGGAATTTCCGGCGCAGTGCAGGATAATTTTCCGAATCCGGAAACTCAGGCAAGACGTCTGATACCGGATTATTATCGCTATGACGGCGGAATTTATTCTGTTTTTCAATATAACTTCGCTGAAAATCTGACCGGAGAGTTTGGCGCAAGGTATGATTTCAACCGCTATGATTCTTATAAATATTATGACGAAAGCGACTGGGAAAGCCGTTTTGCACATCTGTTCCCGCAGTTTGTGGTGCAGAAGAGCGGAAGCCGCGTGCTAACCAGACCAATTTTGGATTATCATAATTTTTCCGCGAATGCAGGAATCAGCTATGAACCTCATGAAAACTGGGATCTGAAACTGAATGTTTCCCGCGCGAGCCGCACGCCGAATGCTGCGGAACTTTTTGCGGACGGACTGCATCATTCTGCTTCAATTATCGAGCGCGGAGATCTCTTCATTCAGAAGGAGGAAGTTTATCATTTCAGTCTTGCTGCTAAAGCGAAATTGGACTTGTTAAGCGGACTTCAGTTGGAAGTGAATCCTTATCTGATGGTTTCGGACAGTTTCGTGAATCAGGTCCCGGTGGGAATTCAGAATTCCAACCGCGGCGTGTTTATGATCTGGGATTTTAAGCAGACTGAAGCGAGAATATTTGGAATTGATGCGGATTTGCAGCTTAGATTCACAGAGAATTTCAAATGGAATTCTCAGTTTTCCGGTTTGCGTGGCGATGATCTGACGAATAATGAACCCCTGATTCTGATGATGCCAAGCAATTTCAAGAACGCTTTGGAATACAGCGCAGAAAATCCTTCGAACTTTTACGTTCGTGTCGAAAACGAAACGTTCATGAAGCAGAACCGTTTTCCGGTGCGTAACGTGGATCTGGATCTTATCGAAAACGGACAGATTGTTACCAGAACGCTGGACACTTCAACACCTCCGGATGGCTACAGTATTTTTAATGCTGCCGCCGGAATGGATGTTCTGAAGAACTTCAACATCAATTTCAGAATCAATAATATTTTTAATACAGAATACCGCGATTACCTTAACCGTTTAAGGTTTTTTGCACCGGAATTGGGCAGAAGCCTGATTCTGACTTTCAAATACAATTTTTAGACACTTTTTAAATCAATCAAAATGAAAAATATTTTTAATGTAATTTTAGTTCTTTTCGTCTCACTATTCATCTTTTCATGCCGCAGCTCCGACGATATTCCTGAAGATATCCATGAGCATGAAGAAATTGAAAAAGTAATCCTTACGGTTACCGAACAGGGAACAGCCAATGTTCAGACCATTAATTACATCGGTGGAACTGCGGACAGCAACATTTCTTTGGAAAACGGAAAAACTTATGACGTAAGTCTGGATTTTCTGCATAAACACGATGATCACTATCACAGCATGGTTCATGAGATAGAGGAAGAAAAAGATGAGCATTTCATCACTTACGAATTTGCAGGTGTTTCAGCCAACGTAATCCGAACAGCAGAAGATATTGTGAGAAACGACGGCAAGAAATTGGGACTGAAAACACAGTGGACTGTAACTTCTGCAACTATCAATGCAAAAGTGAATATTAAACTTTTTCATGGCGCGTCATCGGTAAACGATATGCATCCGTCGGCAGAAAATCAGCTTGGCATTACGACAGGTGGAGAAGCTGATGTGAATGCGATGTTAAACATTCAGTAAATATTTTTAGAGTTAGTTTGAAAGATCCGGCCCGGTTTGCCGGATTTTTCTTATCAATACTTTGCTGATAATGAAAGATATCTTAATAAAATTTCCTATTTTTGCGAACCAAAATTTATACTAAAAACAATATTTAAAATAATGAATGTTACAGCACAAAATCATGACGAGGTAAGTGCATTGCTTACGGTTACATTAGACAAAGCAGATTATAAAGACAAAGTGGAAAAGCAACTTCACAACTTTGCAAAAAACGCGCAGGTTCCTGGTTTTAGAAAAGGAAAAGTGCCGATGAGCATGGTGAGAAGACAATACGAATCCGGAATTGCTTTCGAAGAAATTAACAAGCAGGTTTCCGAAGCTTTGAACGGTTATGTAAACGAAAACAAACTTCGTCTTGTTGGGCAGCCGGTTCCGGTTCCTGTTGATGAACTTGATTTTAATGCTGAGCAGCTTTCTGTGGCTTTTGAAGTAGGTTATGAGCCAGACTTCAAGATTGATTTGGCAAAATACGAAGCACCTCATTATAAAGTTGAAGCTTCCGACAAGGAAATCAACCAATCCATCGAAAACATGCAGAAGCGTTTCGCTGAGCAGGTTCCACAGGAAAAAATCGGGAAAGATTCTTATGTAGCTTTGGAAATCAGCCAGGTAGTTGAAGAAGATGCGGAAGGAGAGCACAATCACCCGCCAAAAAGTCTTATCATCAATGCTGAGAAGAAAGATGCTTTCAAATTGGTGAAATCTCTGAAAATGGATGAGTCAGTAAAAGTGAAAAAAGACGATCTTCTTTCCAACGAAACTCTTGCTACAGAACTTGGTTTCAGCAAAGAAGAAGCAGAACATCTTCACCACGATGAACTTGAGGTGAAAGTAAAAGACTTCTACGGACTGAACAACCACGAACTGAATCAGGATCTTTTCGATAAAGTTTACGGTGCAGGAAACATCACTTCCGAGCAGGAACTGAAAGATAAAGTAAAAGGAGAACTGGATGAATATTTCCAGCAGAATGCAGATGTACACTTCGTAAACAAGGTATTGGAGCAGGTAAATGAAAAAGAAGATGTAAAACTTCCGGAAAATTTCCTAATTAAGTGGTTAATGTTCAGCAACCAGAACATTACTTCTGAAGAGCAGGCTAAAGAAGTTCTTGAAGCGGAAAGAAACCAGCTGAAATATCAGATCATCGAAGGAAAACTGATGAATGACAACGAAATTAAATTGGATTACGCCGATGTTTTAGCGCAGGCAGAACAGTTGGTAAGAAACCAATTGGCAATGTACGGAATTCACCATCTTTCTGATGAAGAAATCCAGAAGTACGCTGTAGAAATGCTGAAAGACCAAAACCAGGTTCAGCAGCTTTCTTCCGAAGTAGCGATGACTAAGCTTAAAGATGTAATTCTTGAAAAAGCTACTAAAAAGGAAACAGCAATTTCTCACGATCAGTTTATGGAAGAACTGAAAAAATAATCAGAGTTTCTTATTCATAAAAAAACCGCTTCAAAACGAAGCGGTTTTTTATTTCTTTTATTTTCCGAACTCACGATAGTATTCTTCTGCGGCTTCTGTGAGCACCTGATAGAAATCTTCACCGTATTTCCGAATTAATGGCGTTTTGAGGAATTTATAAATCGGCACCTGAAGCTCTTTTCCCAATTCGCATGCATCGGAGCAAATTTTCCATTCATGATAGTTTAATGCAGTAAAAGTGGAATATTTGTTTACCCGAATTGGATACAGGTGACAGGAAATAGGTTTTTGCCAGTCAACCGCGCCGTCTTCGTAGGCTTTTTCGATACCGCATTTTGTAATTCCGTTTTCATCGAAAATTACATAGGCACATTCTTCACCGTTCACCATAGGAGTTACAAAATCGCCATCGGACGGATCTACAGTCCATGTTCCCTGTTCTTCAATGGCTTTTGCACCTTCCGGACGCAGATAAGGTTTTACATCCTTAAAAATCCGGTCCAGGATTTGAGTTTCCTCTTTATCCAATGGAGCTCCCACGTCGCCTTCAACGCAGCATGCGCCTTTACATTTGGTAAGGTTACAGACAAATTCTTCGGAAAAAATATCTTCGGAAATCAGTTTGTCGTCGATCTGAATCATCTCTAAAAAATATTAAACAAAGAACCGATTTTAAATGATACTAAGCAAAAAATTATCAGCCATAGGCCTGCCTCTTTCATCCAGTATTTCGGCAAAAATTTCAGCATCCGGCTTAAGATCACAGTAGCCGGAAGCGCGAGGAGAATTAGATATTCGTAGTTTTTCCCCATGTAAATGAACACGGTAATAAGCTGCGCTAAAAGGAAAAGCAACAGAAAAGTATATTTGAATTTGCTTGTCGGACTTTTCAGATTATAGAATTTAAAATGGTCCATCACGGCATAAATCAGCATAAGCATCACCGGAATTAAAGGGTAGAGTTGCGTAAAATCTGTCATCGGCTTAAATCCATGAAACGGGAAATAAGCAGGATTCCACGCTCTTAAATCCAGAAAATAAGCCATCCCGAAATATGAAACTGTAATCAGAAATGCACCAAGCAAAAGCCGGAAAATATGCAGAGCAATTCGGTCCGAAGTAAAAATTATATGGATGATTACAAATATTGCCATAGGCCACGTTGTCGGGAGAAAAATATAATTCACTGCGAGAAGCGCACCTGTTAATATGTGAGAATTTCTTCGGACAGAAGTATCTTCACTGGTCAATAACAGAAGAATAACTGAATTGGTAAGGAGCGAAACGGCAATTCCGATATCCAGATTTCCAGGGTAAAAAGCAAAAATAAAAGCCGTGTATAAAAAAAGCGGAAGATGTGTTTGGTAATTCAGTTTCAGAGCGTTGAATCCGAAGTAACCGAGAGCCACACCGGCAAAAGTAATAATTCCTGAAAAAATATATAATGAATTGAAATTCAGGAAATTGAAGCTAATTACAATCAGCAGCAGAAAACCAATATACAGCGGTACTGAAAAAATATTGCTCTCCTTTGAAAGTAATCGAAACATTTTTATTATTTTTGTGCAAAGTTAATTCAAAAAAGGAAAAAAATGACGTCTTTCTGGTTATTCTTAAGCGATGTTTTCACATGGAGTTTCGGGATTTTTGAAGCTGCAGGTTACGTAATAAACTGGATCCTGTTTCTTGCTGCATGCGCACTGTTTATTTACTGGTGCTATGTACTGATGGTAACTTTGGATGGAGACAACGATAAAGAATATTTTTCGCCAACAGAAGGGCATCATCCTTACTATGATCCTAAGATCAACAAAAAAGATTAATTAATTGATTGAGAAAATAAGAAACCCGTTTCAGTAAATCTGGAACGGGTTTCTTATTATAATTTAGTTGAGTTTGCTTTATGAGTGAATTGGCAAAACCAAAACCGGAACTGTGGAGCGGCGTGTAAGTTCTTTGGTTAAACTTCCCACAAAAACATCGTATATTCCGCTTCTTCCGTGAGAACCCATCACAATATAATCCGCATTTTTTTCTTTCGCATATTCCAGAATAATGTCGCCTGCAACACCCTGTTTTAAAATGTGAACACATTCCACACCTTTCGAAGCAATTTGTTCCTGCATGGCGTTCAGCTGGGTTAATTCTTCTTTTATTTCATTCTGTTCAATCTCAGGAAAATATTGAAATCCCATATCGCCAATGGCAAATCCGATATCGGATGGCGCCACGTGGATGAGGTGAATTTTTCCGTTAAGTTCTTTGGCAAATTTCACAGCACCGTCGATGAGGTGGTTCGATGCGTCAGAAAAATCTACAGGTAAAATAATAGTAACCATAGCAAGAAAATTTGTTCACTAAAGTTACAAATTATTACTGAATTCTCAAATCGAAAACTTTCTGGTTTTCCAGAAAACCTTCAAGAATATCATTCTCTTCAACTTTGCCGACACCTTTTGGAGTTCCTGTGAAAATTAAATCTCCGGTACGCAGTGTGAAGTACTGAGAAACAAATGCAATGATTTTTACCGGAGAAAAAAGCATCATCGTAGTGTTTCCTACCTGCACTTTCTCTTTGTTCTTAAGCAAGACGAAATTGAGGGAGTTTAAATTAAAATCCTCTTTGGGAAAAAACTCTGAAACCACAGCCGAACCATCGAACCCTTTTGAAAGTTCCCAAGGTAGGCCTTTTTGTTTTAGAGATGACTGAAGATCGCGGGCAGTAAAATCTATTCCCAAGGCAATTTCGTCGAAATATTTTTCTGCATTTTCTTCCTGAATATATTTTCCTCCTTTTGAAATTTTTATTACTACTTCTGTTTCGTAATGTACATCCTGGGAAAATTCTGGAATATAGAAATCTGTATTTTTCTTTAGTAGGGCGGTGTCCGGTTTCATAAAGATAACAGGATTTTCCGGGATTTCGTTGCCCAGTTCTTTGGCGTGTTCCGCGTAATTTCTTCCGATACAGATTATTTTCATTAGTCAGTTTTATTTTTGTCCCAGTTCTATAACTTCCAGATTTTCAATATTTTCTCCGTTGATTTCAAAGCGCATCATGGTTCTCATTTTGTGCCATCCTTGCTTTCCGCAAGCTCCGGGATTCAAGTGAAGCAGCTGATTCTTTTCATCATACATGGCTTTAAGAATATGTGAATGTCCTGAAATAAAAAGTTTGGGTGATTTTTTCAAAATTTCTTTCTTAGCCAATGGCGAATATTTATTGGGATAACCGCCGATGTGAATCATCAGTACTTCCACACCTTCACACTGAAAACGGTTGACTTCCGGAAAAGTGGCTCTTATTTTATCACCGTCGATATTTCCGTAGACACCTTTCAAAGGTTTTATTTTTTCAAGATTTTCTATAACTTCCATACTTCCGAAATCGCCGCAATGCCAAATTTCGTCGGCGTTATCAGCGTATTTTTCAATCCGTTCATCAATGTAGGAATGAGAGTCGGAAAGCAGGAGGATTTTGGTCATAGCTGCAAATTTCCTGAATTTTAACGAGAATAAAAATTAATATACCGCCAAGTGCAACTATTTATTATTTTTGAGTGATGAAAAGACATGAGTGTAAGAACTGCAGCGAGCTTTTCGTGGGAAACTTCTGTCCGAATTGCGGTCAGGATGCTCACGAACACCGGATTAATGCTCATTATTTTCTGCACGATATTCCGCATTCTGTTTTTCATGTAGACCAGGGATTTTTCTACACAATCAAAATGCTTTTTACCAGGCCTGGTTTGATGATTCGGGAGTATCTGGAAGGCAAGCGTGTGAAATATTTCCGTCCAATCGCTTATGTGATGGTTATGACCGCGCTGAGTGCACTTTTGGTAAAGGTTCTGGACTGGTTTACCATGAAGATTCTGGCTTTCAATGGAGTCAAAATGATACAGTCTCACAATTTTTTTGAGCATTATTTCAGTCTGTTTATTTTTATAATGATTCCATTGGCAAGCGTAGTTACATGGCTGTTTTTTGTTAGAAAGAAATACAACTTCTGGGAGCACTTCCTCGCCAATACTTATATTGCTGCCCAGCTGAATTTGATGTGGATTGCCATGCATGTCATTAGTCTTTTTGCTGCAGTATTCACAGGCGAGCAACTCAGTATTGACTATACCAGTTTTCTGACGGTTTTCCTGGTTTTCTTTATGTATCTGTACGGCTCTGTTTTCGGCTTTCTCATGTGGCCGCTTATCCGAACTAAGTTGCTGCTTATTTTTCTACTTAGCATGATGAATGCTCTTCTTTCAATTCTTTATTCTGTTGGATTCGATTTGGCTGGCTTAACAAATTCAGCGCATTAATCGTATTTTTACAAAAATTTTTCTTGAGGTATCTTATTGAATTTGCGTACGACGGTAAAAACTATTTCGGTTATCAAATACAACCGAACGACATTTCTGTACAGGAAGAACTGGAGAAGGCACTTTCTACTATTATTCGCGACGAAATAAAAATCATCGGTGCGGGACGTACCGATACCGGCGTTCACGCCAAGAAAATGTTTGCTCATTTTGATACTGATAAAATTTTGAGCGAGAAACTTCCTCATCAGCTGAACAGTTTTCTTCCACCTGACATTTCTGTGAAACGAATTTTTCAGGTTAAAGATGATTTTCACGCAAGATTTGATGCTACGTTCCGAACATATGAATATTATATTTCCTTAGAGAAAAATCCTTTCACGCAGCATTCAGCATGGCAACACTGGAAGCGTTCACTCGATGTTGAAAAAATGAACCAAGCGTGCAAAATACTTTTCGAATATGAAGATTTTGAGAGTTTTTCGAAAGTTGGAGGCGATAACAAAACTACGCTTTGCAAAATTTTTAGAGCTGAATGGGAACAGACTGGAAGCGAGTTGAAATTCACCATTTCGGCCAACAGATTTCTGAGAAATATGGTTCGTGCTATTGTAGGAACCATGGTTGAAATTGGTACGGAAAAAATTCAGCCGGAAGATTTAAGAAAAATTATTGAAGACAAAAACCGAAACTCTGCAGGGACTTCTGCTCCAGCGCATGGATTATTTTTGGTCGATGTTGGATATAATTTTGAGTGATGATTTTGGTTTATTCCTATAATTTTCCAGACTTGAACCTCTTATACCTAACTGTACACCTCCAAACTTTTTCTGTATTTTTGCAGAGCTGAAGAAAAAATGAAAAAGCAATCCACCTGGCAAATCATCAAGCGCCTTTTCACGATCGGAATGAAGTTCCGTTCGTGGTTTATTATGGCGTTGATTATTTCGGTTTTGCTTGCTGTGGTTGCGACTTACCGGCCATTTCTCACCATGCAGATTGTAGATAACGACATCATCAAACTTCGCGATAAGTCTTTGATGATGAAGCATATTTACTGGTTGGTTGGACTTGTTTTCTTGGAGACAATTCTGAATTTTTTTCTGGTTTGGTTTTCGAATTTTATTTCACAAAATGTTATTCGGGATATCCGCGAAAGGCTTTACAATAAACTTATATATTTCAAAGCTTCCTTTTTTGATAAAACGCCGATTGGGCAGTTGGTAACGCGCGCAGTTGGTGATGTTGAAACTATTGCAACCGTGTACACCGATGGGTTTCTGATGGTTTTTGGCGATGTTTTACGCATTATTTTCGTCTTGGTGATGATGTATCAAACTGACACAAACCTTACGTATATTTCTTTGGTGATTCTGCCACTCATGGTTGTGATTACAAGATTTTTCCAGAAGAGATTGAAGAAAGCTTTTGGTGATGAACGAACCTGGACAGCCAATCAGAATTCGTTTGTGCAGGAAAGACTTTCCGGAATGCAGCTGATTCAGGTTTTCAACAGGGAAGAACAGGAATTTAAGAAATTCGACCAAATCAATATTACGCTGAAAGGAGCGTTGCTGAGAACGGTTTTTATCTTCTCACTTTTCTTTCCCGTGGTTGAACTGATTTCTTCCGTATTCATTGGTTTTATTTTGTTTTATGGAGGTTACATAACGATTACTGCAGGTGTTGTGATTGCGTTCATACAGTATATTTCGATGCTGATTCGTCCGCTGAGACAAATTGCAGACCGGTTCAATAATATTCAACGTGGAATTGTTGGAGCGGAGCGTGTTCTCGGACTGATTGATCAGGATATAGCGATGCCGAATACCGGAACTTTTGCCAAAGATGAATTCGAGGGTAAAATTGAATTTCAGAATGTCCGTTTTTCTTACGATGAGAAGCAAGAAGTTCTTAAAGGAATTAGTTTCAAAGTAAATCCTGGTGAAAGCGTTGCAATTGTGGGTGCAACCGGAGCGGGGAAATCGACCATTATCAGCTTGATAACTCGGCTCTACGATATCAATTCAGGAAAAATTCTGATTGACAATGTGGATCTGAAAGATTACGAACTTTATAATTTACGGAGCCATATTGGTGTGGTTTTGCAGGATGTTTTCCTTTTTCATGGCAGTATTTATGAGAATTTGGCTTTCGGCGACGACACTGTTACACTGGACAGGATTAAGAAAGCGGCAGAAGAAATTGAAGTTGATGATTTTATTAAACAACTTCCCGGCGAATATGATTATGTTGTGAGCGAAAGGGGATCTTCTATTTCCCTGGGACAAAGACAGTTGCTTTCTTTTCTAAGAGCTTATCTTTCTGATCCTAAAATTCTGATTTTGGATGAAGCTACCTCGTCAATCGACCAGGAAAGTGAAAAACTGATACAGCGTGCGACAGAAAAAATCACGAAAAACAGAACTTCAATTATTATTGCGCACCGACTTTCTACCATTGAAAAGGCCGACAAAATTATCGTGATGGATGGCGGAAAAATCGTGGAGGAAGGAAAACATACCGAACTGCTGGAAAGAAACGGATATTACGCTTCTCTGTACAAAGCCCAACTGAAGCCAGGAACTGACGAATCTGAAACCTTTGTTTAATTAAGAAATTATGGAAACAAATATCAACGACGAATTTCAGACTTTAAAGGATGAGCTGAACAAACTGAACATTGAAGTCATTAAAATTGTAAAAGTGGGGAACGGCTCCATGGATTTTCATGAAGTATTCTACAAATCTCCACGTTACGATGAGGTGAAAAGTGTGTACGTGCAACGACATGAGCTCGATGAACTCATTGCGAAGTTTAAGGAAGCGTACAGTTAATTATTTCAGTCCGAAAGGCAAAAATTCAAGATCTTTTTTCCATTCATTTCCGAATTTACCTGTCAGGTAATTGGCAACGATTCTGTTGTTGATTTCGGCTGCTGCAGATGTTACCGGTGTAATAACGCAGCCTTCGTTTTTAACTGAGATTCCATATTTTTCGTAGAATTCTTTTGGATTGACAGGCGCAATTCCGAAATGGATAAATTTCAGTCGATTCTCTTTTAATAACTGCTGCCAGTTTTCTGCGGTAGCATATTCCTGCGTTAGCGGTTTCGATTCACCTAAAAATATCGTTATGGTATTTTCTTTCTTCGTTATTTTTCCGGGGGAGTGGAGTCGGTAAGGTGTTTCGGAAGCGAACTTAAATCTGTATTTGCCTTTCTGAAGCGAAAATGTAAAGTCTTTAATCTCTGTAATTTCAAATTTTTCCCTGGTTTCAGCGATGCTGAGTATTCCTTTTTTGAATTCGGTTTCAGATTGTTTTACCATTTTTACATGAACGGTGATTGGTTCATTCTTTTTTGTAAAAGCAAAAAGTAGTAAAAGTGAAAAAGCAGCGATGAGTCCTAAATTGATTTTTGAGATCTTCATAAGTAGTTATTTCTACATTGATTGTTATTATTGGCAAAGGTTAAAGCAAATCACAAATTTCTAGCCCTGATCGCAACGGCATCCTTTTTTGGTGGCTTCGGCATTTCGACAGGCTCAATGACCTTTCGATCACCAAAAAAGATACAGTGGAGAGCAGGTTCCCGGCTCCTGAAAAATTTTAAGAGAATTTTCATTGACAACTATTTTAACCACCCCGTCATCAACAAGTGGCTGACACCCCTCCAAAGGAGGGGAATAAAAAATCCGCCCAGAAAACTCTGAACGGATTTTTTTTATGCTTTATGACATATGCGCGAAGCTTACATCATTCCCGGCATTCCGCCACCCATTGGCATTGCTGGTTCGTCTTTCTTGATTTCTGTTACCACACACTCGGTTGTTAACAGCATTCCTGCTACGGACGCAGCGTTTTCAAGGGCTACACGTACCACTTTGGTTGGGTCGATGATTCCGGCTTCGTACATATTTACGTACTCGTCGTTTTTCGCATTGTAACCGAAATCTCCGCTGCCATCAGCAACTTTCGCTACGATTACAGAACCTTCGCCACCGGCGTTGGCTACGATCTGACGAAGTGGCTCTTCAATCGCTCTTTTTACGATTTTGATACCGGTAGTTTCATCCTGGTTTGCACCGTCGATGGAAAGAGCAGCGATGCTTCTTACCAAAGCTACACCACCTCCCGGAACGATTCCTTCTTCCACAGCCGCTCTGGTTGCGTGAAGGGCATCATCCACACGGTCTTTTTTCTCTTTCATTTCCACTTCAGAAGCGGCACCAACGTAAAGAACGGCAACTCCACCTGCCAGTTTAGCCAGCCTTTCCTGAAGTTTTTCTCTGTCGTAATCGGAAGTTGTGGTTTCCATCTGAGCTTTGATCTGGTTTACTCTTCCTTTGATCTGAGCTTCGTCGCCACCACCGTTAACGATGGTTGTATTGTCTTTGTCGATGGTTACTTTTTCAGCAGTTCCAAGCATTTCCAGGGAAGCATTTTCCATTGTGAAACCTCTTTCTTCGGAAATTACCTGTCCGCCGGTCAAGATTGCGATGTCTTCCAACATGGCTTTTCTTCTGTCACCGAATCCAGGAGCTTTTACAGCTGCGATTTTTAGGGAACCTCTCAGTTTGTTCACTACTAAAGTTGCCAAAGCTTCACCTTCAACTTCTTCAGAGATGATCAGTAGGGATTTTCCTGCCTGTGCAACCGGCTCAAGAACCGGAAGAAGTTCCTTCATTGAAGAGATTTTTTTCTCAACCAAAAGGATGTAAGGGTTTTCAAGTTCAGCAACCATTTTCTCAGGATTGGTTACGAAATATGGCGACTGATAACCTCTGTCAAACTGCATTCCTTCAACCACATCTACAGTAGTATCGGTTCCTTTTGCTTCTTCAACGGTGATTACACCTTCTTTACCTACTTTTCCGAAAGCTTCAGAAATAAGGGTTCCGATGGTATCGTCGTTGTTTGCGGAAATGGAAGCTACCTGCTTGATTTTTTCTGCGTTTTCGCCTACTTCCTGAGACTGTGATTTCAGGTTTTCAACAACAGCAGTTACTGCTTTGTCGATTCCTCTTTTCAGATCCATTGGGTTTGCACCTGCGGCTACGTTTTTAAGACCTTCACGAACGATTGCCTGAGCCAAAACTGTTGCAGTTGTAGTACCGTCACCGGCGATGTCGTTGGTTTTGGAAGCTACTTCCTTCACCATCTGCGCACCCATATTTTCTACTTTGTCTTCCAGCTCAATTTCTTTGGCTACCGAAACCCCGTCTTTGGTTACGTGCGGTGCACCGAAAGATTTCTCAATTACCACGTTTCTTCCCTTAGGACCTAATGTTACTTTTACTGCGTTTGCAAGAGCATCAACACCTCTTTTCAGTGCGTCTCTTGACTCGATATCAAATTTAATTTCTTTTGCCATTTTTTGTAATGCTTTATGCGGGAGGCAGGAGGCAGGAAGCCCAATGCGCACCGCTGATTTTTATTCTAATAGTTTTTTCCTTAGTTGAATTAATTTTTGTCTGAGAATGTTCAGTTGACCTGCAATTGGTTCGAATTCTGTTTCTGAAAGGAAATTCAGTTCAGCTGCCAGGAATAAAAGGTATTCCGTTTCGTTGGATGAACCTAAGCTGATGTCAATGAATCTACCGAACTCTTTGTCGGTTAATCTTCCGCAGCCTTCTGCAATGTTGGTAGGAATGGAAACTGTCGCCCTGCGAATTTGTGAAGTCAATCCGTAGATTTCTTCTTTTGGAAGGCTTGATGTCAAAGAATAGATTTCTTTGGTCAGCTGATGACCAATTTGCCAAACTTCGTATTTTCTGTAATTCCGCATCCTGCTTCCTGTCTATTGCATCCTGCTATGCTAGAATTCCCAGAAGATCTCCTTCTCTTACGATAAGATAATCCTTCCCGTCAAGTTTCAGTTCAGAGCCGGAGTATTTTCCGTAAAGTACTTTGTCGCCTACTTTTACGGTAGTTGGTTCTTCTTTTTTACCCGGGCCTACTGCCACTACGGTTCCTTCCTGTGGTTTTTCCTTTGCCGTGTCCGGAATGATGATTCCCGATGCGGTGGTGGTTTCCGCCGCGCTCGGCTCTACCAAAACTCTGTCTGATAATGGTTTGAAATTTACTGACATATTTTTTTAATTTTAATTTATTATTATACACCCGACTTTTCTCCAAAACAATGCCAAGAGAAACTAACTGCAAAACTGTCATTTTAAAGAAGGAGGATGTGCAATTTTGGCAGAAAAAAATCACTCTCGTCGAGAGTGATTTTCAATTATCTATTTTTTACCAAAATCCAGCCTTGTTTTTTGGAAGGCGTTTGAGAATTTGGTTCTTTCCATTCCATGTAAAACCAATAAGAGTCGGTTTTTATTGGTCTTCCGTTTAACTTTCCGTCCCAAATGAATTGGTTATTCGCATTTCCTTCAAATATTTTATTACTGTAACGATCAACAATAATAAGCTTTGGTTCCTCCTTCAAAAGCAAAGTTGAAAGATCTAAAACATCATTTATGCCATCACCATTAGGTGTAATCACGTTATGCATTTCAATAATGCTGAACTCTAATATTGTTTCGCA
>JAEWZO010000004.1 GCA_023458415.1 Bacteroidota bacterium | reverse complement strand
TCTGTTGTTCTGATTTGCGAGTGCAAAAGTATAAACTTATTTTTAATCCCGCAAATATTTTTTGAAAAAAATTTGAAAAATTTTCTAACTGCTTTCTATTCAGTATTAAATCATCAGAGATTTTTTTCCAATCTCAAATATCTACTCCCTTAAATCAAACTCTCTCCTTCGCTCCCCCTAAACAAACCTTAATCCGTTTTGGGACTGCAAAGATAAGAAAGAATTTTAAATCTGCAAATTTTATAAAGAAAAATTCTAACTATATAATTTGCTGCTCCTGCTCTACCTTCGAAAAGGTGAGGGCAAAGATAGAACAAATGCTTAACACCAAACAAACGGAAAAGCTCTCGAATTGTGAATTGTGGAAAAACAAGAATTAGAAAAATCTATTTATCAGTAATTTACATATGCATTTAAAGTTATCCACAAAGAGCGTAAAACTTAAAAACTTACAGAGCGCGTCTTATTATATAATATATAACCTAAAAACACACCTACAATATCAGCAACAATATCCAGGCTTTCTGCTGTGCGCCCAAGATTCATTTCATCCTGGAGAATTTCTGTAACAAAAGCATATATAAACATTATTATAAGAAAACGCAAGAAAGTGACTTTTGGGAAAGCCACAGCGAAAGTAAAGCCAAGCAACATAAAGATGGCCACATGTAATACCTTGTCTATCCCGGAGAACATAAACCAATAATCGTGACCTTCTGCGCCAGGACGCAAAAGCATATAGGTAAGAAATGCCCAATAAATGGGCAATAAGTAGTTTCGAAAAAGTTTAGAAATCCTATCCAAGACTTTCCTGGTAACCTTCCGCTGTTAGGAGTTCCGCTACCTGAGACTCGTCTGAGATTTCCATTTTAATAATCCAACCTTTTCCGTACGGATCTGTATTAAGTAGTTCTGGCTGATCTTCCAAATCGCTGTTAAACTCTGTAACCTTACCGGAAAGTGGCAAAAACAAATCGGAAACTGTTTTCACTGCTTCAACACTCCCGAATACATCTCCCGCATTCAAATCATCATCAACGCTATCAACATCAACAAAAACTATATCTCCTAATTCTCCCTGCGCGAAATCTGTAATTCCTACAGTGGCAAGGTTACCTTCAATTTTAACCCATTCGTGGTCTTTGGTGTACTTCAGTTCAGCTGGTGTGTTCATTTTCTAATAATATTATTTGTTCAAATTTATACAAAAACTGTGTATCCTCAAAAAGAATTTTTGTGCGTTACAAAGCCTGCATTTCATTAATATATATAGTGTTATTTATTAATAAGTTCTGCACTACTATTTTCAATGTGCAAAAAAAACTAAAAAAACAGCAAATCATTAAGAATTTTATATATTTGCAGCAACTAACAATTAATTAAAAAATAAAATTACTATGTCAGACATTGCATCAAGAGTAAAAGCGATTATCGCTGATAAACTCGACGTTGAAGAAACAGAAGTAACTCCTGAAGCTAGCTTCACTAACGATCTTGGGGCAGACTCTTTGGATACTGTAGAACTTATTATGGAGTTCGAAAAAGAGTTCAACATCCAGATTCCAGATGATCAAGCTGAAAAAATTACAACTGTAGGGCACGCTATTGCTTACATTGAAGAAGTAGTGAATAAATAATATTCAACAAGAAAATTAAATTTATGGAATTGAAAAGAGTAGTTGTAACCGGTTTTGGTGCGATAACGCCGATTGGCAATAATGCAAACGATTACTGGGAAAGCCTTTTAAAAGGTGAGAGCGGTGCCGCTCCTATTACTCTTTTCGATGCCACAAATTTTAAAACAAAATTCGCCTGCGAGGTGAAAAATTTCGATCCGCTAAACTTCTTTGATAAAAAAGAAGCAAAAAAAATGGACCGAAATACGCAGCTTGGCATTGTTGCTGCAAGAGAAGCTGTGGAGCACTCTGGAATTCTCGGGAGTGAAATTGATAAAAACCGCGTTGGAGTTATTTGGGGATCCGGAATTGGTGGCCTTCAGACTTTTGAAACAGAAGTTCTGGGTTGGGCCAATACAGAAATCCCAAGATTCAACCCGTTTTTTATTCCTAAAATGATCGCGGACATCACCGGAGGTCAAATTTCTATTGAATACGGCTTTCACGGACCGAACTACACAACCGTTTCCGCATGTGCATCATCTGCTAACGCACTGATTGATTCTAAAATGCTGATCCAACTTGGAAAAGCCGACGTAATTGTATGCGGAGGATCGGAAGCTGCAGTTACTGCAAGTGGTGTTGGAGGATTTAATGCTATGATGGCTCTTTCCACCAGAAATGATGATCCGAAAACTGCTTCCAGACCGTTCGATAAAGACCGCGATGGTTTTGTACTTGGCGAAGGTGCAGGCTGCATCATTCTGGAAGAATATGAACATGCCAAGAAAAGAGGAGCTACAATTTTTGCAGAACTGAAAGGAGGTGGTATGAGTGCAGATGCGCACCATATGACAGCACCTCATCCTGAAGGTTTGGGCGCTTATCTCGTAATGAAAAATTGCCTTGAAGATGCGCAACTGTCGACCGACGAAGTAGATCATATCAATATGCACGGTACCTCTACTCCATTGGGTGATATTGCTGAAGCCAATGCAATTTCCAGATTATTGGGAGAGCATGCTTTCGACATTCAGATCAACTCTACAAAATCAATGACAGGTCACCTTCTTGGTGCGGCCGGCGTTATTGAAGCAATTGCAGCGCTTAATACTATTATCCACAATATTGTACCGCCAACCATCAACCATTTTACGGATGATGAAATAATTGACAGCAGACTGGATTTTACTTTCAACCATGCTGTTGAAAAAGAAGTAAATGTTGCCATGAGCAATACTTTCGGCTTCGGTGGTCACAATGCGTGTGTACTTTTCAAAAAAATCTAAGATCTGCGTATGGAGTTTCGGAATTACCTTCTAAAATTCCTCAAACAAAGAAAAAAAACACTATCGGAGAAAGATTACTATTTAAGTTCTGAAATCAGTAAAATCACCGGCTACAACGTGCAGAACGTTGGGCTGTACCGAGAGGCATTTTCTTTAAGGAGTCCCGGAAAACATAAACCACAGAAAAACTATGAAAGGCTTGAGTTTCTAGGTGATTCTGTTTTAGGATCCATTATTTCCTGTCATCTGTTCCAAACTTATCCCGAAGCTAATGAAGGATATCTTACACAGATGAAATCCAAAATCGTTAACCGAAAAAACCTTAACAAACTTGGCGAAGAGCTGCGCCTGGTTCGCTTTCTGAATACAGATTCTAACACCAGCTTAAGCGAGAACATTGCAGGAAATCTTTTCGAGGCCCTTATTGGAGCTGTATATCTGGACTTTGATTACGAAACCTGCAAAAAAATCGTTTTAGAGAGATTGTTAACGCCGGGTGAAATTAACAAGCTTGAAAATAAAATTGTTAGCTACAAAGGACTTCTGCTGGAATGGAGCCAAAAGAAAAAAGTTAGCATTCGGTATGAAACCTGTGAGGAAACGCAGCCGAACAAAAACCAGGTATTTCGGAGTTATGTGTGGCTGAACGACGAAAAGATCTCCAACGCCACAGAAGCTTCAAAGAAAAAGGCCGAGGAAAAAGCAGCGCAGAGAGCATTTTACATCCTGAATAAAAAACAAAGCATTCTTGAAAACCCTAAAGATATTACTTGATACCGAAGAGGAAGAACAAATCACGGTGGGTTTGGCCCGAACAGCCAAGCAACTTCCGGATTACGAATTGTTTTTCCACCTGAACACTATCAATTCTTTCTGTTTTCAGCGTATTTCCGATGTGCAGATCTGCGGAGAATATTACGATTACTTCTTCACAAGATTTCAAGGTTATCACAAAGCATCCAAAACCTGTTATGAGTTTATTTCGAACAAATGCAGCAATTCTATCCTGAAAAAAGAATCAACAGAACTCTTCGCAGATGAAGAGGAAACCAAGTTTCTTTTGGACAGTTTTGAGGACGTGGATTATATCATTAAAACCTCAGATCAGTTTGATGATTTTTCACTAATTTTGCTGCCGGAAAATCTTATGTTTCAAATACAAAGTTATGATGTATTTCAGGACAGTGAGCTTTTCCAAATAATTCAATATTATGAATAAGTATATTAAAAAGACAAAAATCATCGCAACCCTCGGTCCTGCGTCATCCGATAAAGAAACGATGACCGATTTAGTAAGAGCGGGTGTTGATGTTTTCAGAATAAATTTTTCCCACGCCGATTACGAAATAGTTCGCAGAAACATAAATATTATTCGCGAAATAAACCAGGAACTGGGTACCTCGGTAAGTATTTTGGGAGATTTACAGGGCCCGAAACTTCGTGTGGGTGTGGTAAAAGAAGGTTCCTATCTTAATCCCGGAGATATCCTCACCTTTACTAACGAAAAAATTGAAGGAGATTCGAAAAGGGTTTACATGACCTACCAAAAGTTTCCTCAGGATGTAAATGTTGGTGAAAGAATTTTGATTGATGACGGTAAACTCGTACTGGAAGTTACAGAAACTAACCGCATTGATACCGTAAAAGCGAAAACAATTCAGGGTGGACCACTTAGTTCAAAAAAAGGAGTAAACCTGCCAAATACCAATGTTTCGCTTCCGGCTTTAACGGAGAAAGACATTCAGGATGCCAATTTCATGCTCGACAATGAGTTTGACTGGATTGCACTTTCATTTGTTCGCCACGCGCAGGATATTATCGATTTGAAAGAGCTTATCAAAAATCATCCAACAAACAAGCAGAAAACTCCAATTATTGCTAAAATTGAAAAGCCTGAAGGCGTTCGCAACATCGACCAGATTTTGATGGAATGCGACGGCTTAATGGTTGCACGTGGAGATTTAGGTGTGGAAGTTCCGATGGAAGAAGTTCCGGGGATCCAGAAAAACCTGGTGGAAAGAGCACGCTTCTTTTCAAAACCGGTAATCATCGCAACACAAATGATGGAAACCATGATCAACAGTCTTACACCGACCCGTGCGGAAGTGAATGACGTTGCCAATTCCGTATTGGACGGAGCGGATGCCGTAATGCTTTCCGGTGAGACTTCTGTAGGAAAATATCCTGTTGAAGTGGTGCAGAACATGGCGAAGATTGTTAAGAAAATTGAAAAAACCGATTTCTACCAGAAAAGAAATACTCCGATTGAACATGAATTCAACTGCATTGATCAGCGTTTCATCACAAACAGAATATGTCTTGCCGCAGTGAGAATTGCAAAAACTACTAATGTTGAAGCCATCATCACGCTGACTCATTCCGGTTATACCGCGTTCCAGATTTCTGCGCACAGGCCTAATTCACACATCATCGTTTACAGCTCCAACAAGAGAGTAATTACGATGCTGAATCTTTTGTGGGGAGTAAGAGCTTTCTATTACGATATGGAAAAATCAACTGACGAAACTATCGTTCAGGTAAATACTTTAACCCATCATTACGGATTTGTTGAACAGGGAGATTTTGTCATCAACCTTAACGCAACTCCCGCTCATGAAAGCGGTAAAACAAATACGCTGCGTCTTACGACAATTTAATAAGAGTAGAAAAAATGAAAAACGTGAAGGAAATTCTTTCACGTTTTTTTTATGAATTATGCTCAAACTCAAGACTAATTTCCAACAATGGTTTTTGCGGTAACAAACTCTTTGAGAGCATGAAGGGAAAGTTCCGAACCATAACCGGAAGATTTAGTTCCACCAAATGGCAAACGCGGATCAGAGCTTGATGATTTATTGATACTCACCGTACCCGACTCCAGGTTTTCGATAAAAAACTGCTGTCTTTTTTTGTCCTTTGTCCAGACCGAATTGGCTAAACCAAAAGGAATATCATTTGCTAATTTTAAAACTTCAGTATCGTTTTTTGCCGTCATGATCATTCCCAAAGGACCAAACAACTCTTCCTGAAGGATAGGATTTCCGGGCTTCACGTCTATCAGTCCAGGTTCGAACTCAAGATCGGAAATACGATTCAGTGGAAGTACAACTTCAGCCCCATTTCGGATGGCTTTTCTGTATTGTTTTTCAAGATCATCAGCTAAATCAGCACGCGCCATTCCACTAATTTTCGTTTTCTTCTCCAAAGGATCTCCCGGAACATATTTTTTGTATTCCTCAATGAAAACAGAAAGAAAATCCTTCTTTATTTTGTTCTGAATAATAAATCTTTTTGCTGCATTACAGGCCTGTCCACAATTTCCAAGACGAGCATCTGCACCATCTTTTGCGGCCTTTTTCAAATCAGCATCATCCAGTACAATAAAGGCATCGCTTCCGCCAAGCTCCAAAAGAGATTTCTTGATATTCTTCCCTGCCGTCGAAGCAATCTGTGCACCTGCTTTTTCGCTACCGGTAACACTAACTGCCTTGATCACCGGATCTTCGAGCAGTTCTTTCACTTCATCGTGACCGATTACAAGATTCTGAAAAACACCTTTCGGAAATCCAGAATCCGTAAATAATTTTTCAATGGCATTCCCACTTCCAAAGCAAATTGAAGCATGCTTCATCACCACTGTGTTTCCAGCAAGAACCGTCGGAACCGCAAACCGAAGTACTTGCCAATAAGGAAAATTCCACGGCATAACTCCTAAAATAACACCCATTGGTGCGTAATGAACCTCAGAAACCCGAAACTCTGTCTTTACCTTTTCAGGTTTTAATACATTGATAGCTTTCGAGTAATAATCAACCATCCAGGCGCATTTTTCAATTTCTGCAACAGACTGCGAAATGGGTTTATTCATTTCCTTTGTGATGATTTTTGCGAATTTTTCTTTTTCTTTCAACAGATTTTTTGAAAGCTGAGCTAGCAACTTCTGCTTTTCGGTGAAAGGCACTTTTCTCCATTCCTGAAAAGTTTTATCCGCTCTTTTCAGTTTATTTTTAGTCGTTTTTTGCATTTGTAATTGTTAAATCGTGAACCATTCATTCAGCAAACTTGCCGCCAATCTGGAAGTTCTGTCCTGAATATCAAAAAGAGGATTAACCTCTGCAACGTCCAGCGCCAAAAGTTTTGGGTTCTGAAGGATATGGTGATAAAGATGCATAAATGCTGCATCGGCAAAGATTCCGTTGTAGGCAGCAGCCGAAACTCCAGGAGCGATGGACGCGTTAAAAACATCCATGCAAACCGTGAGATATAACACATCCGCTTGTTCTGTAAACTCATTCAGTTTTGAGAAGAGTTTCGGTAGATTTTCGAAAAAAAGTTCATTGGCAAGAATGTAATTCATCCCGAACTGGTGTGCAGTATCAAACAGTTTAAGCGTGTTCGAATTTTTCTGAATTCCGAAGTGTAAAGAATGGATTTCTTCCTCTTGCACAATTTGCCAGAAACCCGTCCCAGAACTTGGTCCGACCTGTGGATCAATCTCCCGATTATCAAAATGAGCATCGATGTTGATAATCCCTATTTTGCTTTCGGGAAAAGCTTTTCTTATTCCGGAGAAATGAGCATACGTTACTTCATGACCTCCTCCAATCACCACAGATTTACCTTTTTTTGAAAGCACGACGGCAACTTTATCAGCCAATTCCTGTTGTGAGACTTCAAGATTTGCATCTTCACAGTAAACATTTCCAAAATCTTTCAATACAAAATCAGGTGAATTGACAGGAAAATTGGACATGTTTTTTCGGATGATATCAGGTGCGTTCTTAGCGCCGATTCTCCCTTTATTCCTCTGAACACCTTCGTCCACTGCAAAACCGTGCAGACAAAAATCGCCGGCATCAATTGAATTGTAATCTGCACTGACTAATACGCGCTGAAAAACACGGTGAAACAAAGGATCCTTACCGTCATAGCGTCCGTTCCAAACTGACATATTGCTATTTTATACAGGATTTTTCTGATTTTTCGCGAAGGCAATCGCAGCTTCTTTCACCCAGGAATTTTCTCTCTGAGCTTTTCTTTTAGTTTCTATTCTTTTCTTGTTCGCAGGTCCGTTACCTTTCAGAACCTCCATGAATTCGTCCCATGGCAAATCCGAGAAATCATAATGTTGACGCTCTTCATTCCACTTCAGATTTTCATCAGGAACTTGAAGGCCAAGAAACTCAGCTTGAGGAACAGTTACATCAATAAATCTCTGACGAAGCGAATCGTTGCTCTCACGTTTAACACGGTAATTCATAGACTTTTGCGAATTTGGTGAAGCTTCATCATTAGGACCAAACATCATTAAAGCAGGCCACCAGAAACGGTTCAGTGCCTGTTGTGCCATTTCTTTCTGTTCCTTTGTACCGCGGCAAAGAGTCATCAAAATTTCATAACCCTGTCTTTGGTGAAAAGATTCTTCCTTACAGATTCGAACCATTGCTCTGGAATACGGTCCGTAGGAATTGCCCATCAACATTACCTGATTCATAATCGCAGCTCCGTCAACCAACCAGCCAATCGCGCCGATATCTGCCCAACTCAATGTTGGATAATTGAAAATACTGGAATATTTTGCTTTTCCGCTCAACATATCTGAATACGTGCAATCTCGGTCAGCTGCAACAGTACCGTCGTTCAGAGTTTCGGTTGCGGCATAAAGATATAAACCATGTCCGGCTTCGTCCTGAATTTTTGCAAGGAGCGCCATTTTTCTTCGTAGTGAAGGTGCTCTGGAAATCCAGTTGGCTTCCGGCAGCATCCCAACCACTTCGGAATGAGCATGCTGTGAAATCTGGCGTACCAAAAGTTTTCGGTAATCCTCCGGCATCATATCTTTCGGCTCCACTTTATTTTCGGCCTGAACGTATTCTAAAAATTTCTCAGTATTCATTCTTTTCTTTTTATAGTTTTCTGTCTGAAAGATCGTCTTTTGTATAAATCCCGATTTGTCCGTTAATGAACTCACCGGCAACAAAATTCACAGATTTTCCTTCTGAATTAATGGTGTATTCTTTAAAAAAGTAAACCTGACCTTCCATGGGACCTGTAACCTCTACTTTTCGGTCGCTGCAGTTCCAGTAATGATGCCAAATATTGAGACCTTCAACTTTAAACTCTTTGTCAACTTCTATGTATGAAGCAAATTTCCACTTGGTCATAGGTATTTCTTTAAGTTTTATTTTCTTTAAACGGAACTTTTTCATACTCCGTATTTTGGTTTTTAAACGTCGTAGTTGAGCATTACAATATTGGTTACCGGATGGCATTGACATGTAAGAACAAAACCGCGTTCCACCTCATCTTCGGTAAGTGCAAAGTTTTTCTCCATAAACACTTCTCCTTCCATTACCTGTGCTTTGCACGTGCAGCATACACCGCCTTTACATGCAAACGGAACCGGAAGATGCTCCTTCAGCGCTTTGTCCAGAATACTTTCTTTCTTAGAATTAAGGTGAAGGTTATACTCATCATCGTCGATAATCAAAGTTACAAAACTTTCGATATTCGGGATTTTCTTGAATTCTTCACTCATTTCTGCATTATCTTCATCATCCGGTGCGGCATAATATTCATAGAGAACCTGAAGTGACGGCACCTTTTTCTCGTTTCGGAGAAAACCGGAAATATCTTTAATCATTTCCGAAGGTCCGCAAATAAAATAAGTGGTTTCACGAACATCAATTTCGGGAAATCTATGAAAAAGCTGGTTTAGTTTCTCGGCAGAAATTCTTCCTTCGAAAAGTTCGTCCTCAAAATGTTTCTCGCGGGAAAGCAGATACACTACTTTCAAGCGTCCACGGAATTCCTCAGCAAGCGCATCGATTTTTTCACGAAAAATAATATCGTTAAAGCTTCGGTTGCTAAAAAAAAGATATCCTGTAGATTTCGGTTCCTGATAAAGTGCTTCTTTAAGATTTGAAAGTACCGGAGAAATACCGCTGCCTGCAGCCAACCCAACATATGTTTTCTCGTTGGTGGGATGATAATTCGTATAAAAATGACCCATTGGAGCCAAAACTTCAAGCTCATCTCCTGCTTCCAATTCTGTGTTTAGAAACGTGGAAACAACACCGCCTTCCAGATGTTTCACCAAAACTTCAAGCTGTAAATTGTTCTGTTCGGAAGGTGCATTCACGATGGAATAAGATCTCCGCAGATCTTCCTCACCATGCAAAAATCTGATATTGATGTACTGCCCCTGTTTAAAAGCGAATTCATGAGCAAGCTTCTCGGGAATTTCAAAAAAAATATGAGTACAGTCGTTGGTTTCTTTAACGACTTTGGAAACTTTCAATTTATGGAAATGATGCATATTATGTTGTAAATACTCACCTGATGTGAAGTAAACAAATATACATTTTTTAGGAATAACGGGCTATCTGTTTTCGCCTTTCACACCAAATACAAGTGCGTCATGCAGAAACTGAGCAATTTCATCCAGACTTTCAGTTTCCAAATTTTTCCAACGTTGTACGTTATTGATTACCATCATCGCAAAGTTGGCAATATCCGGAAAACGGGAAGAGTTTTCAATTCCCATGCTTTCAAAATATCTCACAATCATTTCCGTAGCATACTGGTACGAAGCCATGTATAATTCATGGTATTTCTTAGCGTTCGGAAGGTCCTCAAAGTTCTTGATAATCACAACATTAGTATAAAAAACATCAAAACTTTTCGGACAGGACCGAATCATTTCCAAATGCAGTTTAGTAGATAAAAGAAAACGCTCTTTCGGACCACCATCAAATTCCTGTAGTTTATGATAATTGTCCAGCATACTATTTAAAACACGCAGAGCAAGCCAATCAAAAATCTGTTCTTTTGACTGAATGTGTGCATATATTGAAGAAGCTTTTATACCAAGCTGCCCTGTAATATCTCTGATGGAGGTTGCAACATACCCTTTCTTATAAAAAAGAGAAATTGCCTTTTGCAGAATATTCTCCTGCTTCTCTGTAAGGTCAACGGGTTTTAAACCGGAAATATCAACTGTCATGTTATTAGATAATAAAAAAGGAACTTTTTCTTATCAATTTTTTTCGGAGTTGGTGATTTAGAAAACGGAAAGCGAATATCTTTCCATTTGAGCAATACAAAGCTAACAAAAGTATCACAAAAGCAACGCTTCAACGTATGAATTTTTTACATAATGTGGTTTTTCGGAAATTTTGTCCCAAAATCTTTAATTTCAATTTCTAAAAACAGAAATTTTGACCGCCTTTTATTCAAAATTTACATTCTGAATACTTTTTGAAATAAGCACCACAAATAACTTATAAAAAATCACAATATAATATGAATCTTAATCAATTTACAGTAAAATCTCAGGAAGCCATCCAGAAAGCGCAGCAAGTCGCAATGGAATTTGGCAACCAGAGTATTGAACCACAACATCTTCTGGAAGGAATTTTCCAGAGCGATGAAAATATTTCAACTTTTCTGTTGAAGAAATCTGAAGCGGACGCCAATCTCGTGCGTGAAAGAAACCGCGAAAGCATCGAAAGTCTTCCAAAAGTGGAAGGCGGAAACATCTATCTGAGTCAAAGCGCCAATAAAGTGTTGCTCGACGCTCCAAATATCGCCAAGAAAATGGGCGATGAATACGTTACGATTGAACATTTATGGCTTTCATTAATCGACACCAATTCTTCGGTTTCCACCATGCTGAAAGATATGGGCGTTACCAAATCTTTGCTGGAAGGTGGTATCAAAGAACTTCGTAAAGGTTCTAAAGCCACATCGGCAAGTTCGGAAGAAACCTACCAAAGCTTAAGCAAATACGCCAAAAACTTCAACGATTTGGCTGCAGAAGGAAAACTGGATCCGGTAATTGGTCGTGATGAAGAAATCCGCCGAGTTCTTCAAATTTTATCCAGAAGAACAAAGAACAATCCGATTCTTATAGGTGAACCGGGTGTAGGTAAAACAGCTATCGCGGAAGGAATTGCACACCGTATAATTTCGGGCGATGTACCTGAAAATCTGATGGATAAAACGCTATATTCACTGGATATGGGTGCGCTGATTGCCGGTGCGAAATACAAAGGTGAGTTCGAAGAAAGATTGAAATCTGTTGTAAATGAAGTAATAAAAAGCGACGGACAGATTATTCTTTTCATCGACGAAATCCACACTTTGGTTGGAGCAGGAGGCGGTGAAGGCGCAATGGACGCCGCCAACATTCTGAAACCTGCATTAGCGAGAGGTGAGCTCCGTGCTGTTGGTGCAACAACTTTGAATGAATATCAGAAATATTTCGAGAAAGATAAAGCTCTCGAAAGACGTTTTCAGAAAGTTATGGTGGAAGAACCGGATACCGAATCGGCAATTTCAATTCTCCGCGGAATCAAGGACAAATATGAAGCGCATCACAAAGTAAGAATTAAAGATGAAGCGATTATTGCCGCGGTTGAACAGTCGCAAAGATATATTTCAGACCGTTTTTTACCGGACAAAGCTATTGATTTGATTGATGAGGCTTCTGCAAAACTCAGAATGGAAATCAATTCCAAACCAGAAGAACTCGACGTTCTCGACAGAAAACTGATGCAGATGGAAATTGAACTGGCTGCAATTTCACGGGAAGGCAATCAAACCAAAATTGATCACCTTAAGGAAGATATTGCTAAGGTTCAGGAAGAACGCAACGAACTCAACGCAAAATGGCTCAGTGAAAAGCAGAAATCCGAAGATTTAACCAATGTTAAAAAAGAAATAGAAGCTTTAAAACTGGAAGCCGAACGTGCGTCCAGAGCCGGTGATTATGCGAAAGTTGCTGAAATTCAGTACGGGAAACTCCGTGAAAAAGAAGAAGAGCTGAAAACCGTCGAACTCGAGATGCAGAACAACGAAAACGAACTCATTAAAGAGGAAGTTACCGCTGAAAATATTTCGGAAGTCATTTCCAAATGGACCGGAATTCCGGTAACGAAACTGCTTCAGAGCGAAAGAGAAAAACTGCTTCATCTGGAAGAAGAACTGCACAAAAGAGTGGTTGGCCAGGAAGAAGCGATTACTGCCGTTGCCGATGCCATCCGAAGAAATCGCGCAGGTTTGAACGACGAGAAAAAACCCATTGGATCTTTCCTTTTCCTTGGTTCAACCGGAGTTGGTAAAACAGAGCTCGCAAAAGCGCTTGCTGAATTTCTGTTCGATGACGAAAACAATATGACACGGATTGATATGAGCGAATATCAGGAAAGACATTCCGTTTCGCGTTTGGTTGGAGCGCCTCCAGGTTACGTTGGTTACGATGAAGGCGGCCAACTGACTGAAGCTGTGAGAAGAAGACCTTATTCTGTCGTTCTTCTGGATGAAATTGAAAAAGCGCATCCTGATGTTTTCAACACGCTGCTTCAGGTTTTGGACGACGGACGATTAACCGACAACAAGGGCCGTGTTGTGAATTTCAAAAATTCGATTATCATTATGACTTCGAATTTAGGTTCGCACATTATTCAGGAAAAATTTGAAGGATTAACCGAAGAAAACCAGTATCAAATTGTAGAGGAAACCAAGGATGAAGTATTTAACTTGCTGAAGCAAACACTGAGACCCGAATTCCTTAACAGAATTGATGAAGTTGTACTTTTCCAACCGCTGAACAGAAAAGAAATCGGAAAAATTGTACAGTTTCAGCTTCGCGGATTTAATAAAATGCTGGAGAAAAAAGGTATTCTGATGACAGCGACTGAAGATGCCATTAATTATATTACCCAGAAAGGTTACGACCCGGCTTTCGGCGCCAGACCCTTGAAAAGAGTTCTTCAGCAGGAAGTTTTAAATAAACTGTCCAAAGAAATTCTTGCCGGCAACATTGACGACAACCAAAGAATTACGCTGGATTACTTTGATGAAAGCGGACTGGTTTTCAGACCGACAGAATAATGCAAACTTTAACCTTCGTTAACAAAATAATACGCATAAACAAGCGTTAACAAAGAGAAATTTTTTTTCATCATTTGTGTTTTTTTTAATCCGTTTCAGAAAACTGAAACGGATTTTTTTTCGATTCACACTTGTAATCAAAAATAACGCATCCTCATCATATATCTCATTTTATTAACAAATTCACTATAATCAATTGAAAATAATAATAATTACAATCACCACAATACATATTTACAATGCGATATTATTATCATTTTATAGCTAGTTATAGATATTAACTAAAAATTTATAGTTTTTGATACAAAATAAATATCAAATTATTCAAATTTTTTAAAATTAACTATTGCAAATCATTTTGCGCTTATATAAATTCGCTCATTCAAATAAAGGAAATATTAAAAAGCTATGAAAAAAATTCTGTTGGGAGCCATGACTTTAGGCTTGTTGACAGCGTGTACAAACGATGATGTTTACACAGAAAACTTATGTGAAACTTCTAATGCAAATGCAGGCCGACGCGCATGTCCTTCTGAGGAAATCCGTCGCGATGCCTTGAACAGCGATCCAACTCTGATGGAAAGATACAGTTCTTTGGAGCGTGCTACAGAAGAATACATGCAGAATTCAGAATTGGGAAAAGTTTTAGCAGACGGAACGGTTGAAATTCCGGTAGTTGTAAACGTACTTTACAGAACCAATGCCGAAAACCTTTCAGCAACAAGAATCGCGGAGCAGATTGCAGTTTTGAATGCGGATTTTTCAGGAACAAATACAGATGCATCAAAAATCCCAGCTGAATTTAAAACAGTAGCAGCCGGCAATACCAAAGTATCTTTCAGACTGGCAAAAACCGTGAGAAAGAAAACCAATAAAACAAGATGGAGTGCAAATGACGCAATGAAAAGGTCCTCTACCGGAGGAATTGATGCAACAACTCCGGCAAATTACCTCAACATTTGGATCGTTGGAAATATGAGCGGAATTCTAGGTTACGCAACTTTCCCGGAATCTGCGGGACTTTGGAACGACGGCGTTGTTCTTGCCGCACCATATGTTGGAAAAACGGGAGCTGCTTCACCTTACAATCTTGGAAGAACCGCTACGCATGAAGTTGGTCATTACCTAAACCTTCGTCACATTTGGGGCGACGGAAACTGTGCAACCGATTACGTTGCAGATACACCAACACAACAAAGCCAGAACTACGGAAAACCATCGTATCCACAATATGATGTATGCGGCGGAGTTTCTCGTTCTGTAATGTTTATGAACTACATGGATTATGTAGATGATGCTGCAATGTTTATGTTTTCTGCCGGACAGAAAACAAGGATGAATGCAGTAACAAATTCCTCCGGAGCCAGGGCTGGATTAAGATTACTTTAATTGGTTCGCTTTTTAAATAATAGGTTGAATGGCTGTTTTTTACAGCCATTCTTTTTTTGCAACAAAAAAACTTCTCTTTTGTGGAGAAGTTTTTTATTTTTAATAGTCAATTAAATTATTCTGTAATACTTGGAACCTGAACATTTTCGTTAGTGTCCTTTTCGTAATCAACCCCATCGATTTCGAAGCCGAACAGATTAAAGAAATCTCTTCTGTAACCTTCAATATCACTGATTTCCGAAAGGTTTTCGGTGGTTACGCTATTCCAGTTTTTCGCTACTTCAGCCTGAACATCTTCTGCCATTTCCCAGTCATCAATTCGGATTCTGCCGTTTTCATCAAGAGGAACATTACCATCTGAAGTATACAATCTTTCAGCAAAAAGTCTCTGCATTTGCTCAATAGTTCCCTCGTGAGTTCCTTTTTCTTTCATCACTTTAAAAAGAAGCGAAATATATAGTGGAACAACAGGAATTGCCGAACTGGACTGCGTTACCAAAGCTTTATTAACGGACACGTAAGATTTACCGTTCAGATCTTTTATCATCGCATCAATATCCTGAACTGATGCTTCAAGATCATTTTTTGCCTGTCCGATGGTACCGTTTCTGTAGATTGGGAAGGTAAGCTCAGGACCGATGTATGAGTATGCAACAGTTTTCACACCTTCAGCCAAAACTCCCGCATTTTTCAGTTCTTCCATCCAGAATTTCCAGTCTTCACCACCCATTACCGCAACTGTATTGCTTATGTCTTCATCATTTTCTACTGGATTTATAGTAATATCTGTCACTACACCTGTATGGAAATCAACCGTTTTATTCGTGAAAGGTTCACCGATTGGTTTCAAAACAGAAGCATACGCAACACCCGATTCCGGATGCGTTCTTCTTGGTGAAGCCAAACTGTACACCACCAAATCAACCTCGCCAAGATCTTTTTTAATTAAATCGATCGTTTCTTTCTTAATTTCATCCGAAAATGCATCACCGTTGATACTTTTCGCGTACAATCCCGCTTTGTGAGCTTCCTGCTCAAAAGCCGCAGAATTATACCAACCTGCAGTTCCCATCTTGCCTTCGGAAGCGGGTTTTTCGAAGAAAACACCAATCGTTGCAGCGTCCGAACCAAATGCAGCAGCAATTCTGGATGCGATACCAAAACCGGTAGAGGCACCGATTACCAAAACCTTCTTCGGTCCGTTTGGAAGTTTACCTTTGGATTTTACATATTCTATCTGGTTTTTAACCGTTTGCAGCGCTCCTTCCGGATGTGCCGTCAAACAAATAAACCCTCTTGTTCTTGGTTGAATAATCATAACTGAATTCTTATTTAAAGCATCGCAAATTACTGATTTTTGCTGATTATTGTGCTATCAGTTGGATTTTTTGGCTTTTATCATCTGTTCCAGCATATCCCACATTTCCGAAGGAATCTGCTCGAGCATGTTAAATTCTCCTGCGCCCTGAAGCCACTCGCCACCGTCGATAGTTACAACTTCGCCATTCATATATGCAGAATAATCTGAAACAAGATACGCTGCAAGATTGGCCAGCTCCTGATGTTCTCCTACTCTTCTTAGCGGAACTTTTTTTCTCATATCGAATTTTTCAGCTAAATCTCCCGGCAAAAGTCTTTCCCAAGCGCCTTTAGTTGGGAACGGTCCCGGCGCAATAGCATTGAAACGGATATTGTACTTTGCCCATTCAACAGCTAAACTTCTTGTCATTGCCAAAACACCTGCTTTTGCACAAGCTGACGGAACCACATATGCAGAACCCGTCCAGGAATATGTGGTTACAATATTGAGAACCGTGCCCGGAATTTTGTTTTCGATCCAGTATTTTCCGATAGAAAGCGTACAGTTTTTTGTTCCTTTTAGCACGATATCTAAAATAGAATCGAATGCGGAATGCGTCAGTCTTTCGGTTGGAGCAATAAAATTTCCGGCTGCATTGTTCAATAAAATGTCAATTTGCCCAAATTCTTTTACTGCTGCCTCTTTCATAGCCTCTACTTCGTCCCAGTTACGAACATCACAGGCAACTGCTAAAACTTTTCCACCGGTTTCTTCTTCCAGTTCTTTTGCTGTGTTCTGCAGTTTTTCCAGATTTCTGGACGTGATGACCACTTTTGCACCTAATTGTAAAAAATATTTCGTCATGGCTTTACCCAATCCGCTTCCGCCGCCTGTTACTACAGCAACTTTATCTTTCAGTGCATCTTCGCGAAGCATCCCTTCTGTATATTTCATTATAGATTATTTTCCTTAAAATTAAATAGTTTCCAATTGTTGCCCAAATAAAATTAGATGTTCTGAATATTATTTTCTTTTGCAGTCATTCCTTCAACCAATAAAAACTGCGCGACAACATACGTAATCATCACCATTAAACTCAATAGCAAGGATGAATTCACGAAAAGATTAACAGCAAGAATACTGTCAGAAATAATAAAAAATAGCGCTCCGCAAATAATCAGTTTCCTTCCGGATCTAAAACCGTAAACTAACATCGCAGCAATGGTAATTCCGTACAAAACTACCGGGATTTTCATTTCATTTAAATATGGGAAAAGATAATAAAGCAACCCGAATAAATAGATTGATACAACTGTCACAATCAACGGATTAAATCTCGCTGCAGACATTTTTCTGAATGAAAGAATATAAAAAATATGAGCCAGTAGAAAACTTGCCAAACCGGGAAGAAATCCCGAAGAAAACAACAGAAAAAAATCTCCGAAGAAACTGGAAATCAATCCGGAAAGAAACATTCGGTCTAACTTTACGGCTTTCAAAACATAGATTAAACACAACAAAGGAAGTAACAAAGTTTTTGTAAAAAAGCGGGCATCGGAAAATCCTGTATATATGAAATACAAATCAAGAACGAAGACGAACAGCAGAATCAGCTTTAGAAATTTTACTTTCATTTCATGTTTTTCGCTACTAAATGTAAAACAATTCGCCTGAATATTAGTTTTGGAAGGGAATTTGCAATGACAAGAGCAATGTAAAGAGATAGTTTTTGTATCTTTGCACTCTTACCAAAATTGGGGTTGACTGGTTTCGACAGCAAGACCAATGGGTAAGTAAGCATGCAGAGAACCGTAGCGCGATCTCTTAAATCCCTTGCTACAAATTTTTAACTGGCGACCAAGAGTTTGCTCTTGCTGCTTAATCCGAAGTATAGTAGGATAAGCGTTTTCCCGAAGTATAGTAAGGAAACAAGATGTCTCCCCAATGTTCTGTTCTGCGACGTTGGATCCGGAGGCATAGTAATGCAGAAATAAGTCCTGAAAATCTTCGGCTCAGGAACGAAAATTTTAGAAGATAAGCGTAAAGTTGGCTGTCTGCTGTCTGCTTTGCGACGAAAATTAATAGCAGAATAAGCATGTAGAAAGCTTGCGTATTGCTTGTTTGGACGAGGGTTCGAATCCCTCCAACTCCACAAATTTCTCTAACCCACTGTTTATTCAGTGGGTTATTTTTTTGCCGGAATTTTTTTCTTTAATTTGGATTTATAAATCCACTACAATGTGTAATTATATCTCACTGCTCTCCGAAGCTCAGGAACTTGAAGAATATTTTGGTGCAGAATATTCAGGAAAGCCCTATCATCGGGAATTCCGGATTAATGGTTTTGCGACGCCACGTATTCCTATAATTACTGACGTTGATACTTCGCACATTATTTCTGCCGAATGGGGATTTCTTGCGCCGTGGAGCAAAAACCGAGATTTCCAGAAAAAAACACTCAATGCCAGAATTGAAACCATCGACGAAAAGCCCACTTATAAAAACTCGGTGAACAACAGATGCCTGATTTTGGTCAACGGATTTCACGAATGGCAATGGCAGGACGAAAAAGGAAAAGTAAAACACCAATATCTCATCGGAATTAAAGACCAGCCAATTTTTGCGCTTGGTGGACTGTACAATATTTGGTCTGATCCTGAAACTCAGGAAGAAATAAATACTGTCACTGTTGTTACTACGCAAGCCAATGAACTGATGTCGAAAATCCACAACACGAAACAGAGAATGCCTGTTCTGCTTAATAAAAAAGTGCAATATCGCTGGTTGGATGATGTACCGATTGAAGATTTTGCCTTCCCAAATTATGAATCTGAACTTACGGCCAAAAACTTATCAGAAGAAAACACGCTGTTCGGCTAATTGTATTTAGATTTTTTGGAAATAGAGGATTCTAAGGAACAGAATTTGCTTCGTTAGCTGAAAATTTCTGTATGAAAAATATTCTGTGTTTGTTACTCTTCGCCGCCGTAATCAGCTGTAAAAAAGATAAAGAAATCATCGCATCTGAAAAGATTGAAACTGCCGATTCCGTTCTGATGGCGCCTGTCGACAGCACTTCGGCTCCAACAATTGAAAGTCCAACCTCTCAACATTTTAAAGTAATTCCACAGGATATTTCGGTAGATTTGGGAAGAACCGTTTTTACTCAGAACAACTCTCCTATCATTTATTTTGATGAAGAAGCGAACAGAGGAAATATTGTGATTGACGGTAAAAATTTCCCGTTAACACGCTTCGACTTTATGGAAAACAGAGTGGTTCTTTCCGGAACGGATGTCACCATTGAAGCAACTGACGGGATTTTCCAGGAAATGACTTCAGACTGTATGTACGGAGATTTTCCGGAAGTTAAAGTAACTGCAATGGGCAAAACACTGAATCTTGCCAATGTAAAAATCCAGTCCTGTCCGCAATATTAAGCAGGATAATCTTCACTGCCGCCCCATCTTTTTTCATCAAACGAAATGCTGTCTTCAGCCAGAAGTTCAGCTTCCCGTTCCAGAGATTCACGAATGGTAAATGTAGGATTATCACTTTCGTGATGTTTCGCCATTTTACGCACCATTGCTTTATCAATTAGTGTAAAACGCTTTCCTAAACGCCTTGCAGCATAAGATCTCATTCCGGTTGCTGTAAGAATATCGACGGCCATATCAACTGCAGTACCCAAAGTTTCACGGTAAATATTTTCCACACCGTGGTTCAGAAAATCGTAGGCATCAAGTCTGTTCTTCGCCCTCACAAAAATCTGAAGATGTGGGAAATGAGATTTTACATATTCAACAATCTGATGGTTTTTTTCCGGGTTATCTATACACAGCACAAGCAAATCAGCATTCTCTGCACCTGCCGATCTCAAAATTCCCGGATTGGACGCATCGCCGTAATACACTTTAAATCCATACGATTTCAGGACGTTTACTCTTTCCGGATCACTATCCAAAATCGTTGGCTGAATTCCATTTACTCTTAACAATCGGCCAACTGTACTGCCAAAATGCCCAAAACCTACCACGATAACTTTCTTCGGAGCAATAGGCTCATCAATTTCCAGTTCTTCAATCTGCTGTTGCATCAACCGTCTTTCTATCACCTTTTCATTCAGTATTAAAAGAAGTGGCGTTATACACATCGTAACCGCTGTAATGGCCATTAACTGTGCGTTCAGATTAGCATCAAAAAGGTAAAGATTGGTTGAATAGTTAATAAGAACGAAGGCAAATTCACCAATTTGCGAAAGGGCAAATGCAAGCAGAAATGTTTGGTTCAGTTTCATGCCGAATATTTTTCCGATGAGAAAAAGGACCAAAAATTTTACTGCAAGAACCACGAAAGCCGTAGAAAAAATAAAGAACGGATCTTCTGCAATAACTCTGAAATTAATCGTAGAACCAACGCTCACAAAGAAAATCGCAAGCAAAAGACCTTTGAACGGATCGATCTGGCTTTCCAATTCGTGACGGAATTCACTATTGGCCAACATCACTCCTGCAACGAATGCGCCCAAAGCCGGGCTTAATCCTGCAGAATTCATCAGCTCGGAAACACCAATTACCAAAAACAGTGATGATGCAGTAAGTAATTCATTCATACCGGAACGCGAAACATATCTGAGAAAGGGAATAAAAAGATATCGTCCGAGTAAAATCAAAGTCGCAATCCCGAAAATAATTGAAAAAGGCTGCAACCAATCTGGAAGATATTGTAAAAGAATTTGGTTTTCATCTTCATCCGATTTTTTAGCAATAATGGGCAACAGCGCCAATATTGGAATCACCGCAATGTCCTGAAAAAGCAGAATGGAAAAAGACGACTGCCCCGCTTCGGTCCTGAATAGATTTTTCTCCTTTAAAGTCTGCAAAACAATCGCCGTAGATGACATGGCAAAACATAAAGCTGCTACCAAAGCCTGATTCCATCGCCACTGCGCAACATAAAAAATAAGAAACAGAAACACGACAGTGAGGAGCATCTGACTAACTCCCAAACCAAGAATTTTCTTTCGAATCGCCCAAAATTTCTTCGGCTCCAGTTCTAAACCTACAAGAAAAAGCAGCATTACGACACCAAATTCAGTTGCATGCATGATATCATCTGCGTCTCTTCCGGTCAGTTTCAGGCAAAACGGACCAATGATAATTCCGCCCAGAATATATCCGATGACCGAACTTAATCCCAGTTTTCTCACGAGCGGAACCATCAGAATGGCTGCTCCCAAAAAAATCAGCGAAGTAATGGCAATCGAATTCTCCATTATGGCGTGTTTAACAAATGAATGAGTTGATTTTTCACGTCTGCAGTTTCCTCTTTGCTGAGATGATCCGCATTGTAAACAGTCAAAATTTCCGTTACTTCAATGTTATTCACTTTCAATGAAATTTTTATCGGTTTCAGGAGGTTTTCCAGTGTTGTACCATAAGTTCCTTCCGGTGTGTATTGCTGCTGTTTTCCACCTGCCGTTACAACAATCATCGCATCTTTATTTGTAAGCGGATGGTAATCTTCCATCATCCAGGTCATATCAAAAACCTCATCAATCCAAAGTTTTAGCAGTGGCGGAAAACTGAACCAAATCAAAGGAAAATGAAAAACAAGACGTTCATAATCGACAATTCTTTTCCGTTCGCGAAAAGCAGGAACGTGCAAATCCGGATATTCTTCGTATAAATCCCGAAACGTAACATGTTCAAAACCCGCATAAACCTTCAAAAGTTCACGGTTTAATTTTGAATATTCAAAATAAGGATGCGCAAAAATGACGAGTGTATTCTTCAAAGGATTTTAGTTATGATAAATTTACGGAAAAAAGGATTTTCACTGTATTTTTTAACATAAAAATATTCTTATTTTTGAAGTATGAACGTTGCAGAAGTTATATCTGAAAAGGAAATTAAAGAATTTCTGGATTTACCCTCCAAGATTTTTGTGAATGAAAAAAATTACATCCGCTCTTTGGACAAGGATGTGGAAGCTGTGTTCGACAGAAAGAGTAACCGACTTTTCAGAAACGGCGAATGCAAAAGGTTTCTGTTCAGAAACGACAAAAACGAAACGGTAGGAAAGGTCGCGGTTTTCGTTAACCCAAAATATAAAAACGAACAACCAACCGGAGGAATCGGATTTTTCGACTGTATCAACGATCAGGAAACAGCCAATTTCATTTTTGATTTTTGCAAAAACTGGCTTCAGGAAAGAGGAATGGAAGCGATGGACGGCTCCATTAATTTTGGGGAACGTGATAAATTCTGGGGAGTAGTGACGGAAGGTTTTGATGAACCGCTGTACGGAATGAACTATAATCCGCCTTATTATAAAGATCTGTTTGAAAACTATGGATTTCAGGTCTATTTCAATCAGCTTTGTTACACGCGTCCGGTTCACGGTGATGTTTCCCGCGTTTTCACGGTGATGCATTCGAAACATTCAAAAAATCCGGCGATTTCAGCAAAGCCCCTCAAGAAAAATCAACTGGAAAAATTCGCGAAAGATTTCACAGAAGTTTACAACAAAGCGTGGGCAAGTCATGGCGGAGGAAAGCAGATGGAATATTCAAAAACCCTGAAAATGTTCAAAAACATGAAACCCATTATTAATGAACATATTTCGTGGTTTGTGTATGAAAACGACAAACCAATTGCGATGTGGATCAACATCCCCGATCTGAACCAGTGGTTTAAATACCTCAACGGAAAATTTGGACTTTTTGAAAAACTGAAATTTCTATGGGTGAAAAAATTCAAAAAAAACACCAAAATGGTGGGTATCGTTTTTGGCGTAGTTCCGGAGTGGCAAAGAACCGGAATCGACGGCTATATGATTTGGGAAGGAACTCAACATCTCAGAAAACATACTGATTTCCAGGTGACCGAACTGCAGTGGATTGGAGATTTTAATCCTAAAATGATGAAAATTGCGCAAAGCTTAGATACAACAGTTACCACAAAACTGGCGACATTCCGCTATTTATTTGATCGGAACAAACCATTTGAAAGACATCCTAGCTTATAAGAAAAGCACAGAGATCTGCGCTTTTTTATTTTAGAAAAGTTCCGCCGCCACTTTCTTGATATTATCACTTTTCCCCATCGAGTAAAAATGGAGCACCGGAACACCAAAATCCAACAATTCTTTGCATTGCTGTATCGCCCATTCCACACCGATTTGCTTTACTGCAGCGTTGTCTTTAGCTTTTGATATTTCAGAAATCAAATCTTCCGGCAAATCAATTTTGAAGGTTTTTGGCAACATTGAAAGATGGCTTTTTGTAGCAATCGGCTTGATTCCCGGAATAATTGGAACATCAATCCCTATCGCCCTTGCTTCTTGCACGAACTCAAAAAATTTTTTGTTGTCAAAAAACATTTGAGTTACCACATAATCAGCTCCGGCTTCCACTTTTGCTTTCAGTTTCTGAATATCATATTTCATGGAAGGCGCTTCAATATGTTTTTCGGGATAACCGGCAACGCCAATACAGAATTTATTGTTTTCGTCGCAGCGTTTTTCATCTGTAAGATATTTTCCGCGTCCGATGTCGTTAATGTGTTCCACGAGTTCCACGGCAAAATGGTGACCACCATTAGTCGGGACAAACTGGTTCTGGCCTTTCATCGCATCACCGCGAAGCGCCATTACGTTATCAATTCCAAGGTAAAGACAGTCGACCAGAAGATATTCGGTTTCTTCC
>JAEWZO010000003.1 GCA_023458415.1 Bacteroidota bacterium | reverse complement strand
GAAAGGAAATCGTTAAAGAACTTGAAGAAAAAGATCTACTGCTGAAATTCGAAGATTACGTAAATAAAGTGGGAACTTCCGAAAGAACCGGAGCCGTTATAGAACCGAAAGTTTCCGTACAGTGGTTTCTGAAAATGTCTGAACTCGGTAAACCTGCTTTGGATGTTGTGATGAACGATGAGGTGAAATTCTATCCTGAAAAATCCAAAAATACCTACCGCCATTGGATGGAAAACATCCGCGACTGGAATATTTCGCGACAGTTATGGTGGGGACAAAGAATTCCGGCTTATTATTTCGGAGAAGGTGATGAAGATTTTGTGGTGGCTGAAACTGTTGAAGAAGCATTGAAACTCGCACAGGAAAAAACTCAAAATTCAGCACTCAAAATTGAAGATTTAAGACAGGACGAAGATGCACTCGATACGTGGTTTTCTTCCTGGTTGTGGCCGATTTCTGTTTTCGACGGCATGCTCGATTCTGAAAACAAAGACATTCAGTATTATTATCCAACTTCCGATTTGGTAACCGGTCCGGATATTATGTTTTTCTGGGTGGCCAGAATGATTATGGCCGGATTGGAATACCGCAAAGAAGTTCCGTTCAAAAACGTGTACTTTACCGGAATAGTTCGCGACAAGCAAAGACGCAAAATGTCCAAATCGCTTGGAAATTCACCTGATCCGCTTGAACTGATCGAAAAATACGGCGCAGACGGCGTTCGTGTTGGAATTTTACTGAGTTCCGCAGCCGGAAACGATTTGCTTTTCGATGAAGAATTAATGCTGCAGGGAAGAAATTTCGCCACAAAAATATGGAACGCTTACCGACTGATTCAGGGTTGGAAGAAAGAGGAAAAACCTGCAAACGAAGCAGATCAGCAGACGATTCAGTGGTTTGGAAATCAGCTGAATAAAACCATCGCGGAGATTGAAGATCAGTTCTCCAAATTCAGAATTTCAGACGGTTTGCATCTTATTTACAAACTGATTTGGGATGATTTCTGTTCCTGGTACCTGGAAGCCATCAAACCGAATTATGGTGAAGGAATTTCTCAGGAAGTGTACGATCAAACGATTATCTATTTCGAAGAACTTATGAAACTTCTGCATCCGTTTATGCCTTTCCTTACCGAAGAATTATGGCAGAATATTGCAGATAGAACGCCGGAAACAGCGCTGATTATTTCTCAACAGAAAAAAGTGGAATCTTTTGATGAAGCGGTTCTGAAAAATTTCGAATTTGCAAAAGAACTGATTTCGGGAGTAAGAAATTACCGCCAAAGCAAAGGAATCTCTCCGCGGGAAGAAGCAGAAGTTTTCACCAATTCTAATACATTTGAAAACGAGGCGGTTATCCGAAAATTAGCTAATGTTTCAAATATCAATTTCGCGCAGAAAACCGATAAGCCGAGCTTTACTTTTCTTGTGGGTTCAACGGAGGTTTCTATTCCTTTAAGCGAAAATCTCGATTTGGGTGAGGAAAAGGAAAAAACCGAAGAAGAACTGAAATACCTGAAAGGATTTCTGATTTCCGTGGAGAAAAAACTTTCCAATGAAAAATTTGTTTCCGGAGCGCCTGCAAATGTCGTGGAAATGGAACGCAAAAAGCAGAAAGATGCACAGGATAAAATTGCACTTCTGGAAGAAAAACTGAAAACACTATAGTTTTTGCAGATATAAATCATTTTAAAAGACTGAAACAGGATTGTGTTTTGGTCTTTTTTCTTTTATCTTTACTCATTCAACATTGCTATGGAACATCTGGAAAATATAAGCAAACTCTTCAGTAAAAACTTTGTAGAGAATACGCTGATTGAGACTTTTGAGCCGGGAAGCATTTACCTTCCTACAGGAAAACTTGTTGTGTGTGATCCTCTCATAAGCAGTGAGATGCCGCCTTATGGTGAGAATTTTCCTACTGGAGATTTTCCGGTTTTGGTTCATAAAGAAAGAGAAAGCAACTGTGTAGCTTATACTGAAATTGTATTTTCCAACGCTGAAGTTTCCGACTGGAAAATGGCAACGCGCGAAGGCGAAAACCTAAATGAACTGAAAGGTGAAGAAATTTTCGGTTTTCCGGTTGAAAGCGGCATGGGAAGTTATATGGATGTTGAATCTCAGGAATGCCTGAACAAACTGGAAAAAAGGCTTTTTCACAGAAAAGGTGCAGATTTTATGGGAATTTATGAAGAGTTTTTCCATGAGCATTTTTTTGATGAAAACGGAGCCATCGATCAGTACGCTTTCCTGAAACCAGAAGAAGAAAAACCCGGAAATATTTTTGCTTTCGAAACCGGTTATGGTGAAGGACTTTACGCATCCTACATTGGTTACAGTGCAGACGGAACCGTCGTAAAACTGATTACCGAATTCATCGAAGTGAAAAGTTAATTTCCGTTAATTGTTTTTTGAAAATCTGTAAAAAAGATATATTTGATTTATTACAAGCAAACATGAAACTTAGTTCAGAACAGCCCAAAATATTAGTAGTAGGTAGTTGCTCGGTAGATTTAGTACTTACAACCAACCATCACCCTCAGTTAAACGAAACGGTAATCGCCGAACGAAGCGAAAATTTTTTCGGTGGGAAAGGAGCCAATCAGGCGGTTGGAACCGCGCGTTTGGGAGCCAGCGTTTATTTCGTGGGTTGTGTAGGGATGGATCCACTTGGGCAGCAGGTGATGAGAAATTTGGTGGATGAAGACGTGAATGTTGGATTTGTACACGAAACCGAAGACGCCGAAACCGGAACTGCTTATGTAACTGCAGCCGACGGTAAAACGAGTATTATCGTAGTTCCTGCAGCTAATTATCAACTGAAAAAACGTCATATTAACGATGCCGAAAAATATTTCAGTTCCGCAGATCTTGTTTTAATTCAGTTGGAGATTCCGATGGAGGTGGTGGAGCATGCCGCATTTCTTGCCAAGAAAAATGGTAAGAAAGTGGGAGTTTATGCAGCGCCTGCAAGACCTTTATCAAATGAGCTGATTAACAATTCTGATTTTATTGTTGCCAAAAGCAATGAATTGGGAGAAATCTTCGGATCGGAAAAACCGGATGTAATTCTTAAAAAATTTCCGAATAAATTGTTCGTACGCGACGACAATTCTACGACCTATTTCAACGGTTCTGAAATGAAATATTACAGCAACGATCCTGAGTCTGTTGCGCATAAAATGGGAATGGGCGATGCTTTTACTTCCGGATTTGCAGTAGCGCTTTGTCACGGAAATTCCATTGATGAGTGTGTGAAATTCGGTAATGAAGTTTCACAGAAAGTTGCGGCGAACAAAGGTTCGCAGCGCGGATTGCCGTATATGAAAGACTTTCTTGCTCAATAATTTATACACAGCATACAGAAAAACTCACGGTTTTTGAGCAACTGAAAAATAATTTTCCACCTTAGCGGTGGAATTTTTTATGAAAGAAATTACACTTCAAACATCTGACGGTTATCCAATCGTAATTCATCTGTTCGAACCTGAACAGAGCAACGGGAAACTGTTGTTAATCAATTCGGCGACAGGTGTAAAGCAGCAGGTGTATTTCAGTTTTGCAAAATTTCTGGCTGAGCATGGTTTTACTGCAATTACCTACGACTATCGTGGTGTCGGACTTTCAAAACCAAAGAAAATGAAAGGCTTCGAATCTTCCATGCGCATTTGGGGCACGCAGGATTATAAAGCAGTTACAGATTTTATTCAGGAAAACTTTTCAACTTGTACGAAATTCTGTCTCGGACATTCTGTTGGAGCCCTGATTTTAGGAATGAACGAGGATTCCGCAATTTTCCAGAAGTTCGTTTTTGTTGGGACGCAGGATGCTTTTATCGGGCATTTGCCTCCAAAAGTTGCGGTCGGTGCCTTACTTGGTTTTGGATTAATGGTTCCGCTCACCACTGCAGCACTCGGTTATTTTCCTGCTCATTGGTTTGGTTTGGGTGAATCGCTTCCTAAAGGAAGTGCAAAAGACTGGAAAACTTTGATTCTGAATCCGAAATCTACGCACAGACTTTTTGAAAAATTAGATGTTGAAATGCCGGGAAAACTTCATCAGGAAGTTTTAATTATTCATGCAGAAGACGATCCGTGGGTGAAAATGAAAGGTATGGAAAGCTTGATGACTACTTCATACAAAAATATGAAACCTACCTATCGTGAAGTGAAAATTACCGAATCGCCGGAACAGAACATCGGACATATCAATTTTTTTCGAAGCTACAACCGAAGTTTGTGGAATATTGTTTTGCACGAACTCAACTGAAATCTGTAGTTTTGAGCTTTACTTTTATCAATGACGGATTTAATTCAGAAAACGGTCGCTTTCGTAAAGGAAATACTTCACGGCTCTGAAGCGGGCCACGACTGGTTTCATACGGAACGTGTCTGGAAACTTTCTAGACTGATTGCTCAAACGGAAAATTGCGATATTACGGTTGTGGAACTTGGCGCGCTGTTGCACGACATTGCAGATCCTAAATTTCATCATGGTGACGAAGAACTGGCGTTAAAAATTGCGAAGGATTTTCTTGAGAGTGAACAAGTTCCTGAAAAAACTGTAAAAGATGTCCTCTTCAGTATTCAGCATATTTCATTTAAAAACAGAGGAGAACAGCCTGAAAATATTCCTGTGGAACTGAAAATTGTTCAGGACGCCGACCGTTTAGATGCAATCGGGGCAATTGGAATTGCACGTACTTTCAACTTTGGAGGTTTCAAAAACAACAAGATGTACGATCCGGAATTGCCTCCGAAACTCAATATGACGAAGAAGGAATACAAAAAGTCTGAAGGAACAACCATTAATCATTTCTACGAAAAGCTACTGCTGCTGAAAGATATGATGAACACTGATAAAGCCAAAGAACTTGCCGCTGAACGTCATGATTTTATGCTGCAGTTTTTGGAGCAGTTTTACTACGAATGGAATATTGAAAATTTTTAGCCTGAATTCTTCCGGTGGGCTGAATTAATGCGGAGTTGAGTCAATTTCATTATATTTGCGCATGTATTTTCTGGTATTTTTGCTGCTTTTTATGGCGCTTGCTGCTTCGGTAGTAAGAAAAGGGCGTTTTGCGGTTGGAGCGAAAATCTTCAGAATTTTGGTGGTTCTTTGCAGCGTGGCTCTGTTCACTTATCTTTTTATTGATAAAAGTGTGAGCAAGTTTCTGAAGGATTCTTTAACCGTTCAGATCATCAACAAACTTCCACAGCCGCTGGATTTTTATCTGGTGAAAATTGACAGTTCCAAAACCGCGCAGCAACCTTATCAAATCACGCATCCCGGAAAAATCCGAACAGATCATTATCGCCTTGAATACCTTAAAATGGACGAATCTAACGAGTTTTGGGTGGCCGGTTATTTGGGCAAAAAGCAGATGGTGTATTTTTCTCAGCATTCGGTACCGAATAAAAATCAGGATCAGATTATTGAAGTGCAGAATTACATCAACCAAAGTCTGAAACTTTCCGAAGTAGCTAAAACTCAGATTGATGCGGTGAATTTTCATAACATGATCCGCTCCATTTGGATTACTTTAAGTTTCCTTCTTTTGTTTCTGAACATCGTTCTCATCGTTCGCCGGAAATAAAAAAAAACCTGAATTTCTTCAGGTTTCTATGTTTAGCTTTTCTGCTTTTCTTTCAGTTCTTCCTTGTCTTTATCAGATGGGTTCCAAACTTTTACTTCCGAATCTTTCGTTAGTCCGGAAAGCACCTGAACGTTAATTCCGTCACTTGCGCCAAGTTTCACATAAACTTTCTTGAAGCTACCGTCGGCTTGCTTCACTTCTACAAAAGGAATATCCTTACCGTCTTTCTTTTCGTACTGAATAAGAGATTCTTCCAGAAGCATCGCGTTTTTCTGAGAGCTTAGGATAATTTCACCATTTGCAGAAAAACCGGCGCGGATGTATTCGTTATCCGGATTAAAAACATCTCCTTCTACCGGGAATTTTATCGTTCCGCTTTCGTCTTTTCCTTTTGGAGCAATCATCGTAAGACGTCCCGGAAATCTTTTGTTCTGCAAAGCACCGATTACGATGTTCATATCCATTCCTTCTTTAAGTTTTCCGGCCTGTGCTTCGTCAATATTTCCTTCAAAAATTAATGAACTCAAGTTGGCAACTGTTGCAATCGTAGTTCCGGCGTTAAACTGGTTGGCTTCAATTACCTGGCTTCCCACTTTTACAGGAACTTCAAGTACAGTTCCGTTGGCTTTCGAGCGGATTTGAGTCGTTGCCAGACCTTGAAGTTCAGGCGTAACTCCGGTACGTGCAATCTGTAAGTTTTTCTGAGCAACATTTAGTTGCTGATTCGCATTTCTTAGTTGAATTTGCGCGCTTTGCAACTGCTGTTGAGAAGTAAGAAATTCCTGTCTGGAAATGACACCCTGGTTGAATAGTCTTTGCTGCATACCGAACTGTTTCTGCTGATTATCGAGATTGATTTTCGCATTTGAAATCTGCAGTTGAGCATTATTGATTTCCTGTGTCGCAGCATTTACGTTCTGTACGCTCGGTACAATTCGAATGGTAGCAATAAGTTGTCCCATCGTTACCTGATCGCCTTCTTCCACAAGAACTTTATCGATAATACCTGAAAGGTTGGGCTTGATTTCAATTTCTTCCTCAGGTACAATTTTTCCGGTCGCCATAACTTTGTCTTCCATATCCTCAACTTTTGGTTTTCTGGTGAGGAATGTTTGGCTTTCAGCGGAGTTGGATTTTACCAGATAGTAAATCCCGGAAAGCAATCCGATGGCTAAAATGATTCCAAGAAAAATGGAGATGGCTTTTTTCCAGGTGAATTTCTTTTTCATATACCTTAGTTTATTTTTTTAATTAAAATTATTCGCTTCGGAGTGCTTCAATTGGACGGATTTTTACGGCTCTTTGCGCCGGAATCATTCCGATAATCAGTCCCAGAACAATCATTACAGCCATTGCGCTGAAAACATCAGAATATTCCACGGTTGGATTGTAGAACGGGAAACTGTCCTGGTTTTGCGTCACAATATCAAGAATCATCAGAAGGAAAATCCCGAACACAAATCCTAAAATTCCTGACACAATCGTAATTACGACACTTTCAAGCAAAATCTGATTTCGAACTTCAGCCGGTTTTGCGCCCAAAGCTCTTCGGATGCCTATTTCTTTTGTTCTTTCTTTCACTGTAATCAAAAGGATATTTGATATTGCAATAACTCCGGCCAAAATGGTGAGCGTTCCTACAATAATGGTGAGAAGCTGCATGCCGGTAAGGAAACCTGTCATTTTTTCGAACATGGTTCCCAGGTTAAAACTTCCGAAAGCATTGGTATCGTCGGGTGAAACATTGTTTTTTTCTTTCAGTTCATTTTTTGCCTGTTCTTCCACCAAGGCAAGATTTGCATCGGGTTTGGAGACAATCGCAAAGAAATCTACGCGGTCGCCGTCGTTGTACATTTTCGTAAAAGTAGAAAGTGGAATATAAGCCGTGGTATCGTTATCCATCGGTCCGCCGGCTTGTGCCACTTTGTAAACCCCCACTACATTGAAAAAGATTCCTTTAATATTGATGGATTTCCCGATCGGGTTTTCATTCTTTTTGGCATCGAAAAAGTTTTTATAAATACCTTCGCCAATCACCACTACATTTTTATTTCCGGATATGTCTGCGTCATTCAGATATCGACCGAAAATCAGTTTCTTTTCAGAAATTTTATTTCCAATCGGAAGGTCGCCGGTAAGTGTATAAGTTGAGGTTTTCCCTGCACGGTTCATCAGTTCGCCCGGAACACCGAAGTTTCCACGGGAATTTTGAGGAGAAATGTAATCTATTTCTTTGATTTTACTTTCCAGAAGGTCGATATCCGGAAGGTGAAGTTTTACTTCTCTACCTTTTGGAAAACCGTTGTACGGAATTGAAGTGTTCTGAGCCCACATGAAAATGGAATTGGTCGCAAAGCCTGAAAAGAGTTTGTCGAATCCGTTTTCCATTCCTTTTGCAGCACCTAAAAGACTTACGAAGAGAAACATTCCCCAGCCAACACCAATCATGGTAAGGAACGTACGAAGTTTATTATTCTTGAGTGAATAATAAATTTCCTGCCATGTATCTTTTCTGAAAATAATATTCATTGCTGCTTTTTTTGAAAATTATTCTGCGCGCAGTGCTTCTATTGGTTTAATTTTACTTGCTCTATAGGCAGGAACAAATCCTGCAATAAGTCCGGAAATTACAAGACTGATAAATGCCATCGAGATCAGTCCCCATCCCACATTCGGATCAACAATGAAATACTCTTCCAGGTTGTTTCCAATCAGTTCTAAAGTAAGTACACCCAAGACGACACCCACCAATCCGGAAATGACAGTAATCACAATACTTTCCTGCATGATAAGACCTACAATGCTTTTCGGTTTTGCGCCGATGGCTTTTCTTACTCCGATTTCCTGAGTGCGCTCTTTCACGATATACACCATGATATTACTGATGCCGATAATTCCCGCCAACAAAGTTCCCATTCCGATGAAGCCGACAATCATTGTGATTACGAAAAGGAAAAGGAAAGAATCCTGCAGACTTTCAGCTCGGTTTCGGACACGAACAGCATTCTCGTCATCCGGTGAAACTTTCTTATTGGCTTTCAGGTCCTTTTCTATTTCTTTTCCGTATGCAATGGCTTGCTCCGGTGTCATATCTTCACGGTAGGCAATATAAATCGTACTGATTGTATCAGAACCCTTCTTCAGCTGCTGAAGCGAAGTTACCGGAACACTGATGACCCTTTCTTCCCAGTCGCCGCCGTCATCAGAAAAAACTCCGATTACTTTGAACATCGTTCCGTTGATGTCGAGCTCTTTTCCAATCGGATCGCCGTTCTTTATTAAATCGCGCTGTACCATTCTTCCGATAAGAGCAACATTCAGTTTATTGCTCAAATCTCTGGGTGAAAAGGATCTTCCGTTCAGGATTTTTCTGTTTTCAATGTGAACATCGTCTTCGTTGACACCTGCAATCTGGTAGTTTCCGCTTTCCTTTCCATATTTCACCATCATACTGGTTGAATATCGCGGACTGGAATACTGCACGTTTTCAGTTTTATAACTTACTATATCTTCGTAATCATCGTTGTTGAGCGTGACTTCACGGTCGCTTTGGAGTCCTCCGTATGCAATTGTGGTTTTTCCGGTGAAAATAGAAATCAGGTTTTGTGCATCACGGGTAAACTGACTGGTAAATGCATTTTGCAGCCCGGTTCCAATTCCGAAAAGTACGATGAAAATATACAGACCGAGTGCTACTGTAAACCCTGAAAGTACAGTACGCAGTATATTGCTCCGGATGGATGCAAAAATTTCCTGCCAACGGTCTAAATCAAACATTTTTCTATATCGTTTTTAATACTTTTTAGGCTAAAACTCGTTGTGTAATGAAATTGTCACTTTCAATAATACCGTCTTTCAGAACAACATTTCTTTTGGTTTCTGCTGCCACATCAGGTTCGTGCGTTACCACTATAATGGTTTTTCCTTCATTGTTAATCTGCTGCAGAAGTTTCATAATATCGTAAGTTGTCTGCGAATCCAGCGCACCGGTTGGTTCATCGGCCAAAATAACTTTTGGATCTGTAATTAAAGCTCTTGCAATGGCGACACGCTGTTTCTGTCCACCGGAAAGTTCGTTGGGTAAATGTCCTGACCAAGGTCCTAAACCAACTTTTTCAAGATATTCCTGTGCTCTCTGATTTCTTTCCTTTCGGGAAACATTTTGATAATACAACGGCAATGCTACATTTTCCAGTGCGGTTTTATATCCGATTAGATTGAAGGACTGAAATACAAATCCCAAAAATCTCGAACGGTATTCCGCTGCTTTTACTTCGGAGAGATCTTCAATGGGAATACCGTCCAGCTCATATGTTCCGGAATCTTTTTCATCCAGAATACCTATGATATTAAGAAGGGTGGATTTCCCTGAACCGGAGCTTCCCATGATGGACACAAATTCGCCTTCGCCAATTTCAAGGTTAATGCCTTTCAGGACGTGAAGTTTGCTTTTTCCGGTGTCGTAAGATTTGTGAAGATCTTTAATAAGTAGCATCCTGCAGATTTTTCATTTTTTAATTTGTAGCAGGAGATTAGATTTTGTTACAGGAAAGCATTGGACATTTTAATCAGCCATTAGAATTTCGAGTTCATCCACACGGTGGCCAAGTTTTTTGCGAAGACGCTGCTTTGATTTTTTAACTGCATCTACTGTAATTCCCAGTAGTTCAGCGGTTTCATTATTACTGTAGCCCAATTTCTGTAAAAAGATAATCCTGAGGTTGGACTCTGTAATTTCAGGGAATTTTTGATTGAGCTGAGGTAAAAATTTAGGATTTTCCTGTACAAATGCTGTTTTAAAGTTTTGCCAGTTTTCATCAGTCATCAGGTGCGACTGAAGAATTGCCCGCAGTTTCCCGGATTTTTTCTCCAGTTTATTGATAGGGTTGCTTTCAATTTTTTCCAGTTCGATATTCAGCTGATGAATCTGGTTGTTTTTCTTACGGATATATTCAACCTGGCTTTCGTAGTCGGGATTGGCGTTGACGTATTTTTCTTCAAACTTGAGTCTTTCTCTTTCGTAATACTCAACTTTTTCGTTGTACAGACGCATTTTCTTCCTCGAAGTGAGGTATTGATACAATGCAAAAAGTCCAAGAAAAACAGTGAGGACGAAAAGCAGATTTTTAAAGAATTCCTCACGTTTTACTTTGGTGGTTGCACTTGCGAGTTCATCGCTGTAGCGGGCTTTTTCAATCGACCAGCTTACGGATGCAGTTGTTGCTTCGCTATCTGCGTATTTCAGTGAATCCTGCAAAACCTGAAGTCTGCGACGGATTTCCAATTCATCTCCTGAAGTGGAATTCTTCTGAAGAATTTTTAGCTGCAGGGTAAGAATTTCCTGTTCCGAACTTCGGTAATAAGATTTGGATTGTGCAACCTGTTTGGCAAGATCAAGAGTTTTTTGAGCCTCATCGAACTGGTTGTTTTCCAGGTAAATTTTAGCCAGTTGAACATTGGCGAACATAAAGTTCATATGATCGTTCTGTTCAGAGGAAATCTGAATGTCCTTCTTCAAGAGATCAACAGCTTTATCATAATCCTTTTCCCGGAAATGGACAGTACCGAGGTTTCCAAGAGCCTTCGCTTTCCGCATTTGGTTATGAGTGCGATCGGCTGCTTCAACGGCTTGTATAAAATGTTTCTTTGCTTCGTCCAGGTTGCCTTCGCTCAGATAAGTTTGTCCTAAATAATCCAGAGCATCTGCATATTCCGGCGATTGCTTTTTCAGCTGGTTTTTATATTTTGCAAGGTATAGTCTGGCTTCTTTCTGGTCTCCAAGTGTCTGTAATATCCAACCAATAAGTCGATAAGTTCTGTTGGGCTCAATCACCTCTTTTGCCGGAACTTCATGCAGTAGTTTCATGGATTCCAGCAGCGGTACCTTCAAGTCGAGATATTTCCGATACTTATAAAGTTGCCCTACATAATTCAGATTTGCCCAAAGTTCCAGCGCTTTATTTCCGGTTTTCTTTGCAGTTTCAATACATTCTTCAAAATGTCTTATAGATTCCGGTGTTAAACCGTCGCTGCTGGCGGATAATAGTCTGGCTTTAAGTCCGCAGTAAAGTATTTGGGAGCCAACGCCACTGTGATTTTTTAAGGGAGCAAGATACTCTTCAATAGGCTGCGAAGGATCATAGCTTTCGCTCTGCCGTAGAATTTCTTCAAAAAAATAGCGATTGGAGGTGCTTTCAGCCGGAACTATCAGCTGAGAGTAAGTAAACGAAAACAGAAAAAATAATAAGAAACCGGAGTAAAGTTTTCTCATTTATATTTTTTTCGTGAGGATTTCTCTACAAATCTACTTTATTATTTTCAATATAAGTTATCAGAAGTTACAAAAAAGCGCATTATTATTTATTAATAATTATGGTGTTTTATTGATTTAATTGATGATTTCGTAAAAATCAATCAATCGTGAAAAATAACGAAATAATTGATTTTCAGAATAGTTTTTTTGTAAAACAACTTGTCCTCGCTTTGTCCACCCCAATTTTTTCTGAAATTTTTGGTTGTTCTGTAGTTTTGGGTCAGTAATTACTCGGGAGACCTTGTGGGTAAGATCTAGTAACCAATCCGAAAAAACACAAATGATGAAAAAGAGTTTTGTATTTGGAGTCCTGCTGTTCAGTTTTCTGAGCTTTGCCCAAACAGCAGGCAACGTAGGGATTAATACAGCAAATCCTGAACAAAAACTTCACGTGAACGGCTCGATGCGCGCTACCAATCTGATTCTTGATCAGAAGCCATACGGAGCCATTATACCGAAACTTGGAGCCACAGAAGAATATTCCGTTCTGCTGAAATCTACTGCAGCAAACAGAATTACAACCTACAACATTCAGTCTGCAAGCGGTGAAGATTTTCCTGCTCCGTTCGGAGTTATTACTTTCAATATTGCTACTCATGATTCCGACCGAGACTGGGTGAACGAGTATGATACCAAGATTAACGCAACCAAGTATGTTACCGTACTTAACTACTTTAACTTTAATCTGCCTGTAAACAACAACGACACCAATGCAAGAAGAAAGGCGCCCGTGGCACAGGTGTACACCTATGTGAAAAACGGTACGTGGTGGGTTAAAGCAGATTATCATGGATTTGCTCCTCCTACCAATATGGGAAGCGGAAAATGGGAAGTAAATCTGATGGTTTTCGACCGAGCTTTCGCCATAACCAAGGTGCACTCCCATAATTTTAATGGCAGTGGTACAGGCAGTGCTTCAACTCCACTAATAACTCAGTAAATACTAAGATCATGAAAAAAGAATTACTCTTTCTCCTGTTTTTTCCTGCACTGTTTTTTGCTCAAGTGGGAATCGGGACTACAACACCGCGAGGAGCGTTGGATGTAAATGGAAACATACTGCTCGACAGTTACTTAATTTTGGATGAAACCAACTTCGCATCGGGTCCTACAAAAGAATACTATCTCCTTGTGCGTTCTGAAGATTCAAATCCGGTGGGCGAGGTTAAGCTTTTGGATGTGCTTCAGCGTCAGGTGGGCCCAATTAACAAGTATGCAGTACGGATTGATAACGTAAATCAGTCGTCGGTAATCAGTCTGAACACTGATCTTGATGTTTCAAAATATTATTTGGGCTTAGCAGAAGCAGTTTATACAGGTGTTAATGCTTCTAATCAGGAGGCGTCGGTTATCGCATCTACAAGCAGTTCAACCACACGTTATGGTACTTATCATACCTCGGTAGCTGCATACAACTCTGGAAAGTATACCATTAACCTCAATTTTAACAATTCCAACACGGTAGCCGGAAGAAACGGTTCGTGGGAAGTTTCATTTGTAGTGTTTGAAAAAACGATGGTGAAAGACTGGGGAACAATTAACGGTTCTGTAGGTTCAGATTATAATGGAGTCTCAACGACAACTCCGTTAGGACTGCAATAACTAAATACTGCTTAACAATGAGAACACAACTTTACTTATTTTTTGCATCTTTTATAGGAATTATCTGTTTTGCTCAGCAACAGAATTTTGATGGAAATGTTGGAATTAACAGAGCAGATCCACAGGAAAATCTTGATGTGAACGGAATTGCACATGCAGATCTTCTGTATTTGCGGAATCCGGGTGAACCTTTAGAGTTGCCCATTAAGTTTATGGCTTCAGAAGGAGTTAACCTTGATATTTATGAGCCGTCCGTAGAGAACTCGTCGCTGGTGAATCTACTTGAGCTGAACCTTAACAATGTACCCAACTCCGGAATTAGCTCGTATAATACCGGGATTGATGGCGAAGGGTTTATCGTTGCAGTACGAAGCTTTAGTTTGGGCCGAATCGTAAATGGTGAGCGTGATCTGGAAGTGTATACAGTTCATAACAACAGTCCAACACAAAATTCCAGCACAAATACTTACAGACAGGGTAGTCCTGATTTTGCTGCGTTTTTGGCACCGTCCAATCCTGCAAATCCTAATTCGCCTAAAACATGGCATATTAGAGCAAGATACCTCAATTCACGTTTTACAACTAACAGTGCAACACCATCAAATTCCGACCGTTTTACCATCCGCCTACAGATTTTGGTATATAAACGTTTGATTACCAAGAATATTGAAACGCCACAAACCGTAAACTTGAACGGTACCAGCGGAGGAAATTCAACCATTCCTAAACCAACCGGTTTCTAAATACACAAATGATGAAATAAGATACCTTGCGAAAGCAGGGTGTTTTTTTTAGCGTTTAACTAAAAATATATTTGGAAATGGTGTTTTTTGTTTACTGTTTAATATTTTTTCTGAAGTTTCAGTCATCAAAAATTATGCTTTGGGTCAAACAGCTTCATATAGAGCCATCTGTGTCATTGTGGAAAACTTTTGGTCTTCAAAGTCAGTGATTTAATATTCCAAACTTTTTCATCCCGAAAGCATTCTATACTTTTGTAATTGGTTCAAAACAGAAAAATTCAGCATTAATCTTGAAGTCTCGCAGCGTGAAATGTCCTGCAATTCAATAAATTACATTGGCTGTTCGTTTTTCTGTGAAAGAGATTTTTTAACCTAAAAAAAATACAGCAACACTATGGGAATCTTCGACAAAAGAGTAAGTTATAAACCGTTTGAGTATCCGGAAGTTCTGCAGTTTACCGAGGCTATCCAGAAAGCATTTTGGGTTCATTCCGAGGTAGATTTTACAGCAGATGTTCAGGATTTTAAATCACAGATGGAACCGCACGAGAAAAACGCGGTGAAACACGCTCTTTTGGCCATTGCACAGATTGAAGTTTCTGTAAAAACTTTCTGGGGAAATCTTTATCATCACCTTCCAAAGCCTGAACTGAACGGTCTTGGTGCCACTTTTGCCGAATGCGAATTCCGCCATTCCGAAGCGTATTCCAGACTTCTTGAGGTTTTAGGATATAACGAGGAATTTCTTCATGTAATTGAGATTCCTTCAATCAAGAAAAGAATTGAGTTCTTGAGCAACGTTCTGAAGCATGCAAACTCTACCACACCGAAAGAATATGTTTCTTCGCTGTTGCTTTTCTCCATTTTGATTGAAAACGTTTCCCTGTTCTCGCAGTTTGCCATTATTCTTTCTTTCACAAGATTCAAAGGGTATATGAAGAATGTGAGCAACATCATTGCTTGGACTTCCGTAGATGAGCAGATCCACGCGAATGCCGGAATTTACCTTATCAATAAGATCCGTGAAGAGCAGCCTGATCTGCTGACTGACTCTGATATCGAAGATATTTACACTTTGGTTGACCATTCTATTCAGGTGGAAGAAGAAATCCTGGACTGGATCTTCGAAATGGGCGAGTTGGATAATTTCTCAAAGGAAGATCTTCTGAACTTTATGAAATACCGTGTGGATGATTCCCTGAAGAAAATCGGAATGAAAACCCGTTACAACATCACACCGGAACAGTACAGACCTATGGTTTGGTTCGAGGAAGAAGTTTTCGCCAATTCACTGGACGACTTCTTTGCGAAAAGGCCGGTAGATTATACCAAGCACGATAAAAGTATTACTGAAAACGATTTGTTTTAAAAACTAGCAACCACTAATTTCAACAAAAATGGACGAACAAAATTTAGATATATGGTGGCTCAATGAGGAGTCCGAGCAAATGCTGAACCGCGGTTACCTGCTGAAAGGCGAAACGGTGGAAGGCGCCATCGACAGAATTACGACGGCCGCTGCAAAACGTCTGTACAAACCTGAACTGCAGCCCGCTTTTAAGGAGATGATCGTGAAAGGCTGGATTTCTTTCTCGTCGCCGGTCTGGGCCAATATGGGAACACAGCGCGGATTGCCGATTTCATGTTTCAATGTACACGTGCCGGACAATATCGAAGGGATTACCGGAAAACTGGGTGAGGTGATAATGCAGACGAAAATCGGGGGCGGTACTTCCGGATATTTCGGAGAACTGCGTAACCGTGGTACTGCGGTAACCGACAACGGTAAATCTTCAGGTGCTGTTTCATTTATGAAGCTGTTCGACACGGCGATGGATGTGGTCTCTCAGGGTGGTGTGCGCAGAGGTGCGTTCGCGGCTTACTTAGATATTGACCACGGCGATATTGAAGAGTTTCTTTCCATCAAAGACATCGGAAGCCCGATCCAGAACCTGTTTACAGGGGTTTGTGTTCCGGATTACTGGATGCAGGATATGATTGACGGCGATACCGACAAGCGTAAAATCTGGGCCAGAGTACTGGAAAGTCGCCAGCAGAAAGGCCTTCCGTATATTTTCTTTACCGATAATGTGAACCGCAATAAGCCGCAGGTTTACAAGGATTTAGGAATGACGGTTAATGCTTCGAACCTGTGTTCGGAAATCATGCTGCCTTCCACGAAAGAGGAATCATTTATCTGCTGTCTGTCTTCAATGAACCTTGAACTTTTCGATGAATGGAAGGATACCAATGCGGTGAAACTGGCGATTTATTTCCTGGATGCCGTTCTTTCAGAATTTATCGAGAAAACAGAAGGTAATTTCTATCTTCAGGGAGCAAGAAACTTTGCACTTCGCCACAGAGCGCTTGGTTTGGGCGTTTTAGGTTACCATTCTTACCTTCAGAAAAATATGATTCCGTTTGAATCGTTCCAGGCGACACAGTTCAATGCAAGAGCGTTCAGACATATCAAAGAAGAAGCGGAAGCAGCCTCAAGAGAACTGGCCAACATCTACGGCGAACCTGAACTGCTGAAAGGTTACGGAATGCGAAACACGACTTTAATGGCGATTGCTCCTACGACGTCTTCATCGGCAATTTTGGGACAGACTTCTCCGGGAATTGAGCCGTTTGCATCCAACTATTACAAGGCGGGATTGGCGAAAGGGAACTTCATGAGAAAGAATAAATACCTCGCAAAACTGCTTGAAGAAAAAGGTCTTGACAACGAGGAAACCTGGAGAACCATTATGCTGAATCACGGTTCTGTACAGCATCTTGAAGAACTGACCGATGACGAAAAGGCGGTGTTCAAAACCTTCAAGGAGATTTCTCCGATGGAAATTGTAACTCAGGCAGCACAAAGACAGCAGTACATCGATCAGGCACAGTCGCTGAACCTTCAGATTCCAAGCACCATGCCGGTGAAAGATGTGAATTACGTTATCATCGAAGCATGGAAGAAAGGCGTAAAAACTTTGTATTACCAAAGAAGTTCATCCGTTTCTAAAGAGCTGATGGTGAACTTTGTTTCTTGCTCTTCATGTGAAGCGTAGCCTGAACGACATGCAGAACTAAAGATAAACAGTTGAACCGCAGAATTTCTGCGGTTTTTTATTTTTTCACTTATTTTTTTGCGTGATAGATTTATTTACCTTTGTTTAAATCTCCGGCAAATAAAACGCCTCTTTTTAATTTTCATACTCATATTTGTAGGGTGTCGCGACGGCAATCCGGAAAGAGGTGATTCCCTGGAAACTGTTCAAAGTACAGTAAGAGGGAAGGTTTTTGATTTTCAGAGGAATTTTCCGGTTCCAAATTTTCCGGTAAAACTTGTCCGGACGTGGAGGGGTTTTTGCGGCACTATGAGTTGTATTAAACAGGAAGAAGTAAAAACGGTTTTCAGTGATCAGAACGGTAATTACTCGATTCTTTTTGATTACATTGTTGATAACAGCAAGGAAGATTATGCTTATTTTCTAAGGGCAGATAATGACCAGGGAAATATTGCAGAAGTGATGGATACAAATGCCATCCAACCCGGAAAATCTAATGAGCGTGATGTAAATGCCTGGAAACCCATTGATATAAAAATCAATATGCAGGTATCCAACAATAACAATCCACCACTTTATATTTCGACTAATCGAACATTGGAAAGCGGCACTTTCAGCAATACAGCAGTTTCCGGAAATGGGAATATTGAAGTGGGTTTAAAGGCAAAGCGCTCTGCTTCGATGTTGGTAAAGTTTTATTATTTTCAGAGCAATATAATGCATGTGCTGCCGAAATCGATTACAACAAACAATAACGAAAATCAGACTTTTAGCTTTGTTGTCGATTGCAGTCAATTCTAATTTGGTACAGTCAGGAGTTGATGTCCCTGCTGTAATTAGATAAGAAAATTTTTAACTTTAAAACGACAACTTAAATCTCAAATTTTATGAAATTCGGACAGGTTGAAGACCCGTCGCAAATAGATTTTACTTTGCCAAAAGATCATCTAAGAACTGCGGAAATTTTGAAATCGGCGAAAGGAAAAGATCTAGAAATCTCAGTTGGCTGTGCCAAGTGGAACAAAACCGACCTGAAAGGTTTTTACCCGAGAGGAACCAAAGACGAACTCACGTATTACGCCACCCAGTTCAACTCCATTGAACTTAACGCAACATTTTACGGAATGCCGAAAGTGGAAGAAGTGTTAACCTGGAAAGACAAAACTCCCTCGGATTTTAAGTTTTTTCCGAAGATTACCAACTCTGTTTCGCATTACCGCCGACTGAACAATATTGAGGAGCCGGTGACGCGATTTGTAACTGCTGTGGCAAATTTTGATGAAAAACTGGGGATGTCTTTTCTACAGCTGCACGACAATTTTAAACCGAAAGATTTCGAACGGCTTGACAGATTTGTAAAAGACTGGCCGCGGGAAATTCCATTAGCAATAGAACTTCGCAACAATGAATGGTTTACGGACGAGGAGGTTTTTGAAAAAACCATGGGACTGTTTGTAGAATATAATATTACCAATATCATCGTGGACACTGCCGGAAGACGCGATATGCTGCATATGCGGTTAACGACGCCGGTCGCGTTCATCCGCTACGTCGGAGCCAATGCCGAAAGTGATTATGCACGTCTGGACGATTGGATGGAACGCTTAACGGAATGGAAAAAACAAGGACTGAAAAAACTCTATTTCTTTGTTCACCAGAATATTGAAAAAGCTTCTCCGCTACTTTCTGCCCATCTCATAGAAATGATGAACAAGGAATGGAAAAACAGCCTCCATGTCCCCGAAATGGCGGATGTAAAGACGAAATATTAGAAAACACGGTTTCAGATTTTCTGAAACCGTGTTTTTTTACCTATCATCAGCGAATTATTGCGGGAAAAACTATGCTAAGAATTTCAGCTCTTTATCTTTAAAAGAATTTCCATCCACAATTTTCCCCATCGTCTTCAGCATTTTTCTGCGAAGCTTATCTATTTTGCGGATGTTTTTGTCTTCGCTGTACTGAAAAATATGGTCATCAAAAGAGAAAGTGTCGCCTTTCTTCAGGTCAATATTGTTTTTCTTCAGTTCCTTCATCAGCATCAGGTTGGTCATGGTTTCCAACAGTTGATGTTCGGAGATTGCCATATCTTTAAGTGATTTCAGCAGCTGTTTCTTATATTTTTTCTTGCCCATAATGTTTAATTTAAAAAGTAGGAGACAAAGGTAGGTATTAATATTCGTTACAGTAGATGTTTTGCATCAGTTGGATTTTCTTTAAATTTGGGAATCAGTTTCAATAGCAGAATAATCTGAATTCTGATATCTTACTTCTAATATCAAAAAATCTAAAAATATGAGCAGCAGCGTAATCTTCGACCTGATCGAAAAGGAAAGACAAAGACAAACCCACGGAATTGAACTCATCGCATCCGAAAATTTTGTTTCTGATGACGTTATGAAGGCAATGGGAAGCGTTTTAACCAATAAATATGCGGAAGGTTATCCGGGAAGAAGGTATTACGGCGGTTGCGAAGTGGTAGACGAAATTGAAACCTTAGCCATTAACCGCGCAAAAGAACTTTTCGGGGTGGAATATGCCAATGTTCAGCCACATTCCGGTTCTCAGGCCAATGCTGCAGTGTATCTTGCGGTTCTGAAACCGGGAGATTCCATACTTGGTTTGGATCTTTCTATGGGCGGACATTTAACGCACGGCTCTTTCGTGAACTTCTCAGGGATTCAGTACAAAGCAAATTTCTACGGTGTAGAAAAAGAAACCGGAAGAATCGATTATGAAAACGTTCGCCAGAAAGCACTGGAAGTGAAACCTAAAATGATGATTGCCGGTTATTCCGCCTACTCACGAGATATAGATTTTGCTAAGTTCAGGGAAATTGCGGATGAAGTTGGGGCAACTTTGTGGGCAGATATTGCGCATCCTGCAGGTTTAATCGCGAAAGGATTGCTTTCTTCTCCGTTCCAACACTGCCATGTGGTAACCACAACAACGCACAAAACCCTTCGTGGACCGAGAGGCGGACTGATTATGATGGGTAAAGATTTTGAAAACACTTACGGCCACAAAACTCCGAAAGGCGAAACCAAGTTGATGAGTCAGGTACTGGACGGAGCAGTTTTCCCCGGAATTCAGGGCGGTCCGCTGGAACATGTAATCGCAGCAAAAGCAGTAGCATTCGGAGAAGCTTTGGATCCAAAATTTGAAACCTATGCAAAACAGGTTATTTCCAACGCACAGGCTTTAGCCAAATCCATGATCGACCGCGGTTTTGAAATTGTTTCCGGAGGAACCGATAATCACCTGATGCTGGTCGATTTAAGAAATAAGAATGTAAACGGTAAGGAGACCGAAAAAGCGCTGGTAAAAGCAGATATTACCTGCAACAAAAATATGGTGCCTTTTGATGATAAGTCGGCGTTCACCACTTCCGGAATCCGCCTCGGAACCGCAGCCGTAACCACCAGAGGCCTGAAAGAAAAAGATATGGAAAATATTGCAGATTTAATCTCAAAAGTGGTTGACCATATTAAAGACGAGAATATTTTGAATGAAGTTCGAAAAGAAGTGAATGAAATGATGGATGGCGTGCCGTTGTTTTCTTACTGAAAATAATTAAGAAAAATATATTGAACACGCCTTTTGGCGTGTTCCCACATTTAAGGAAATGGACAAAAAATCGTTTACCTTTGAAGAAATCAAACAAAAGATGATGCATTATTGCAGTTATCAAGACCGTTGTCATTTCGAAGTGGAGCAGAAAATGCGGGAATTTGTACTCATTCCGGAAGCCAAAGATGAGATTTTATTGTATTTAATGAAAGAGAATTATCTGAATGAAGAACGATTTACCAGAAGTTACATTCGCGGAAAATTCAATATTAAAAACTGGGGGAGAAACAAAATAAAAATTCATCTTAAACAAAAAAAAGTTCCCGAAAAATTGATTCTAAAATGTTTTGATGAAATTGATGATGAAGATTATCAAAAGGTTTTAAAAAAAATCTACGAACAGTATTTTTCCAAACAAAAAGGATTAAAAATTGATCAAAAAAAAATCAAAACGACCCGCTATCTTTTAAGCAGAGGTTTTGAATATGAGGAGATTAAAAATATTATTGATGACATATAATTGTAGACCTTGTTTAAAGGGCTAGCATAAATTGGACTGCTTTTTGTAAAGCAACGACAAATTTTATTAAAATAAAAAGTTACCTTTGCAAATCATTAGTAAGTATGAAAAACAGAATTGCCAATTCCACAATTTTATTATGCTTTTTTGCATTATTATTCATTTTTTCGTGTAAACCCAAGCAAAATATGGTGTACTTGGAAAAAGAAATTTCCAACGAAGAAATTATTGCCCAAGCAAAATACAGCGGTTTACAAATCCAAGAGGGCGACGTCATTGAAATTAATGTAAATGGTTATGATGAATTGTCAGTAAGACCATTCAATCTTTCTATGATGAATAGAACCGGAGAGGAATCAGCTACAACGAGAACCACTTTCCAAGGAAGTGAATATACGGTTAATAATGATGGGGAAATCAATTTCCCAACTTTAGGGAAAATTTATGTAAAAGGAAAGACCCAGCAGCAATTGGTGGATGACATGCAAAACCGTTTGAGAGATTATTTGCGAGATCCTTTGGTAACAGTAATACTCAAAAACTTTAGTATAAGTGTTTTGGGTGAGGTTAAAAGTCCTGGACAAGTAACCAGTAAAACAGAAAAGTTGAACGTTTTTCAAGCGTTGGCTTTGTCCGGAGATATGACGCCTTTTGGAGACAGAACAAGAGTTAAACTCATAAGAAATGTTGATGGAACAGACCACATTGTGATGTTGGATGTAAGTGACCAAAGAATTGTAAACTCTCCATATTATTATCTACAACAAAACGATATTCTTTATGTAGAACCGGATAAAAGAAGACAAGTTGCAACCAATCAAGATCCTAACCGTGGCTTATACTTTCAGCTCATTGGTACGGCAATTACCGTCATCTCGTTTATTATTGCAATTTCTAAATAATTAACCAACTATGGAATTGTTAGAACAACCTTTACAGCGGAAGAAAAGTGTTAATATTAAAAAAGAGATAGGACGTTATTTGAAGAAATGGCCATGGATTTTATTAAGCATGACGCTTTTTTTCATTGCAGCAAAACTATATCTACGTTATACAACGCCACAATACCTTACGAAAAGTACCATAAAAATTGAAGGATTAAAAGGAGAAACGGCCCTATCGGAATTTCAAAATCTTGGGAATTCAGGATCAATGCTGACGAAATCTGGTGCTTCCGAAGAAATTCCTATCATTCTTTCGAGACCAATTTTATACGATGTTGTTAAGAACTTAAATGTAGATGTATCCATAAAAAGAGAAGGTAGCATTAAAGATCAAGAGTTGTATGCCAATGCTCCAGTAGACATTAAAATACTTTCGTTAAAGAAAAATAAAAATTTTAATAGTTCAAGTTATGTTTTTGAACCAAGAGGTAAATTAAGTTTTACATTAATTGATGCGAATGGTAAAAAAACAACGTATCAGTACAATAAAGTGGCAAATGCAGATTTCGGAACTTTTATTTTGAAACCAAAACCTGGCTTTACCTTATCAAAATTAAATATTATTTTCTTCAATGCAGAAAAAATTGCTGCACAATTGGGAAACAATATTTTGATAGAACAAAACGCATTAAACAGCGCTATTCTTGAGCTGAGCCATACTGATGAAGTACCTGATAAATCAACAGCGATTCTTAATAATTTAATTATAGAATATAATGAGTCTGATTTAGAAAATAAAAAACTACAATCTAAAGTTTCTTTAGATTTTATTGATGAACGATTAGATATGCTAACCGAAGATTTAGGAAGTATTGAAAATCAGAAAGAAGGTTTTAAAAGAGCCAATCAAATAACGGATCTCGAAACTCAAGCACAACTCTCCCTACAAAATGCAAATGAGAATACAAAGCAGATTTTGGAGCAAGCCACGCAATTGGAAATGATCAACTCGGTTTTATCGATTGCGAATAGAAGTTCTAATGAAGATTTGTTACCTACAAACATTGGAGTTCCTTCTGCATTAAATCAAATTATTTCAGAATACAATAATCTTGTTTTAACCAGGAATAAATCTTTGCGGCAAGCGACAACCTCAAACCCTGCAATCATTGAGTTGGACAAAGAAATTAGAACCACAAGATCTTTAATTAGAGACAATCTAAGAAAATCTCAACAGAGTATACAACAGACCATCAGTCAACTTAACGGACAGCTGAACACTTCAAAACAAAATATTAATAAGTTTCCGACGCAAGAAAAAATATTTAGAAATATTGACCGACAACAAAACTTAAAGGAATCTTTGTATCTATTTCTTTTACAGAAAAAAGAAGAAACCTCTATTGCTATGGCAGTGACAATGCCAAAAGTACGCGTTATAAATCCAGCTTACTCATTAGCGGGTCCAGTAGAACCAAAATCACAACAAATCTTGTTAGGAAGTCTCTTATTGGGCTTTCTTATTCCATTATTAGTTCTATACGGCATATTTACGTTAGACACCCAAGTAAAATCTAAAAAAGATATTACTGAGGCACTTCCTGATGTTCCGGTTATTGCGGAAATACCATCAGTAGGAAAGGATGATAGTGATCTCATCGGTCAAAATGATTTGTCAGTGTATGCGGAAGCATTTAGAATTCTTACCTCAAATTTGAAATTCATCTTAAAGAAAAAGAGCCATAAGTCTCCGGTTATTTTGTTTACGTCATCAGTGAAAGGGGAAGGAAAAACCACCGTTTCGATAAATTCTGCTTTAGCATTGGCAACCAATAAGAAAGTGGTTCTTATAGGAGCGGATTTAAGAAACCCACAATTAGGAAGATATGTGGAAAAAAATGTACTCGGTCTATCCGATTATCTTGCCAATGAAACCTCTAAAATAACCGATTTTATATTTTCCTCTTCTCAATCTAAAAATTTAGACATTGTTCAGAGTGGAAGCATACCTCCAAATCCAACTGATTTGCTGGAAGATGCTCGTTTCGGACAAATGCTGGATGAATTAAAGGAACTTTATGACTATATATTAATTGATTCTGCTCCGTTAATGATGGTGAGCGATACCTTCCATACTTTGAGATTTGCAGATGCATTGGTCTACGTTGTCAGAGCAAATTATACTGAAAAGGAACTGTTAGAATATGCAGAAGGCGTGTCCAAAGATGAGAATGTTAAAAACATGTCGATTGTCTTAAATGATGTGGATAAAGAAGAAATTAGATATGGTTATGGAGGAAAATACAGTTACGGCTATCATGCTGAAAAAGAAAACAAGGGCTGGTTTAGCTTTTTAAGAAGAAACTAAATGAATAAAACCGTTTTAATAACAGGTGGTGCCGGGTTTATTGGATCAAACCTTTGCGAAACTTTATTAGAAAGAAAGTACACCGTGAAATGTTTGGATAATTTTTCTACAGGAAAAAGAGAAAATATCAAACACTTGTTAAGTCATCCCAATTTTGAATTGATTGAGGATGATATTAGAAACTTTGAAGCATGTAAGAATGCTTGTAATCATGTAGATTTTGTACTCCATCAAGCCGCACTTGGTTCCGTTCCGCGATCGATTAATGATCCAATTACCAGTAATGAAGTAAATGTTGGTGGATTTCTAAACATGCTGAAAGCGGCTTCCGAAAAAGGAGTAAAACGTTTTGTATATGCTGCAAGCTCATCTACTTATGGCGATTCAAAAGCATTACCAAAAGTGGAAGAAAACATCGGAAAGCCTTTATCGCCTTATGCGGTAACCAAGCTGGTGAATGAAATCTATGCCGATGTTTTTCACAACGTATACGGAATTGACACGATTGGTTTAAGGTATTTCAATGTTTTTGGAAGAAAACAAGATCCCAATGGAGCATACGCTGCGGTAATTCCCAAGTTTACCATCCAGTTGATGAATCATGAATCGCCGACCATTAATGGAGACGGAACCTATTCGCGGGATTTTACGTATATCGATAATGTCATCCAAATGAACTTGTTGGCAATGGAAACGGAAAATGAAGATGCATTAAATAATGTGTATAACACGGCAGTTGGAGATCGAACGACGATAAAAGACATGGCGGAATTGCTAAGAGCATATCTCAGTGAATATGATCCTGCAATTGCAAAGGTGGAGATTAAAAATGGACCCACAAGAAAAGGCGATGTTCCCCATTCTTTGGCGTCTATTGAAAAAGCGCAACAAAACCTTGGTTATCAACCATCTCACGAATTTAAGGACGGCTTAAAAGAAGCCGTACAATGGTATTGGGAACACTTAAAACCTACAACAGAACAATCAAATTAAATATTAAACTTAAAATTTACAAATGAATACTCCTCAGCGTTCTAACGATAAAATTGCAATCATCGGATTGGGATATGTAGGATTACCTTTGGCGAGATTGTTCGCGACAAAGTATCCGGTGGTAGGTTTCGACATCAATGAAAGTAGAATTAAAGAATTAAATTCTGGAGTGGATGCTACACTTGAAGTTGAAAACGACATTCTAAAGTCGGTGCTCAAAGAACATAATTCCGATGACATTGGTCTTTATAATTCTAATAAATTAGACGACATCAAAGACTGTAATTATTTTGTTGTAACGGTTCCAACTCCGGTGGATAAAAATAACCGGCCGGATTTAACGCCACTTTACAAAGCCAGTGAAACGGTGGGAAAAGTATTGAAAAAGGGAGATGTTGTTATCTACGAATCTACTGTTTATCCAGGGGTTACCGAAGAAGAATGTATTCCGGTCCTGGAAAAAGTTTCCGGATTAAAGTTTAACGAAGATTTTTATGCGGGTTATTCTCCGGAACGCATTAATCCGGGAGATAAAGAACATACCGTAGAAAAAATCCTAAAAGTAACCTCAGGTTCCACGCCGGAAATTGGAAAAAAAGTAGATGATTTATATAAATCAGTCATTACGGCAGGAACACATTTAGCACCGACCATCAAAGTGGCGGAAGCGGCTAAAGTGATTGAAAATTCGCAAAGAGACATCAATATTGCTTTTGTGAACGAACTGGCGAAGATCTTTAACCTCATGGACATCAATACCCATGATGTGCTGGAAGCAGCCGGCACCAAATGGAATTTCCTTCCCTTTAAACCGGGCCTTGTGGGTGGACACTGCATTGGCGTGGATCCCTATTACCTGGCGCAGAAAGCACAGGAATTCGGTTACCATCCCGAGATTATCCTGGCAGGAAGACGCATGAACGACTCGATGGGTTCTTATGTCGCCTCTCAGGTTGTAAAAGCCATGATCAAAAAAGACATTGCGGTCAAAGGTGCCGAAGTGTTGATGCTGGGAATCACGTTTAAAGAAAACTGTCCCGATGTCCGCAATACCAAGATTGTAGATGTTATAGCCGCATTGAAAGACTACGGTATCAAGGTCACCATTTACGACCCCTGGGCAAAACCGGATGAAGTAAAACATGAGTACGGATTGACCTGTTATAATACTTTACCCTGTCATTCCGGGCGCAGCGAGGAATCTCTTTCCGCCGCGCAGCCGGAAAGCACCTTAGCCTCAACCTCAATCTCACCCTCAAAATACGATGCAGTAGTCCTCGGAGTAGCACACAACGAATTTCTCAACCTCGACCTCAACCTCAACCTTAAAGACAATTCAGTGGTGTATGATGTGAAAGGAATTCTTGAAAACGCGGACCAGAAGTTGTAGGGCTCAGTTAGCGGGTGGGTAAATAAACACAACAGAAATGAATACCTTCCATAAATTTGTTTAGTATCCCAACAATGACTTAGGAGATTTTTGCGTTAAAAAAACGAAAATACTTTTTTCGAGCGATTGTACAATAAAGAAAAACATATAAAAATCCACACTGTCCGAAGCGCGGCAGTACGTTTCAATCGAAGAAACTACAGTAAATCCGCGCAAGTTTGTGGATTTTCTGGAAAAAAGAATTTTGGTTTTTAGCAAAAAGATCCAGTCTTGAATTTTTGGTTCTTTTGTTTCAAGACAAAAGACCTAAAGGAAGAAAACAAATTAAATAAAATAAGTGGTAAAACAATGGCGTTAGCCTAAGATGAAAGAAAAAATGAAAATCACAGTTGTCGGTACCGGCTACGTAGGGCTTTCCAATGCCCTTTTACTGGCGCAGCACCGTGAAGTGGGGGTGTACGAACCCGTCATGAAAGAAGAAACCTTCTTCGGTTCCCGCGTGACCAAAGACTTGGAAAACTTTAAAAAGGAATGTGATGTCATCATCTCCAACCGCAAAGCACCTGAACTCGCCGATGTGGAAGAGAAAGTTTATACGAGGGATTTGTTTGGGAATGATTGATTTTTCATCCGTTAAACGAAATAAAATGAGCGAATGTCTCTAAAACAACAAGCTTTATCTGGAATGCTGTGGTCTTCCATTCAGACTTTTGGGAACCAGTTTATTAATTTTGGAGTATCTATTATTCTGGCACGTTTACTCTTACCTGCTGAATTTGGGCTTATCGCTATGATTGGCATTTTTATGGGTATCGGAGGGGCTCTTATTGGGAGTGGACTCGGTGCTTCACTGATCAGGACTACCGATGCAGATCAAGGAGATTATTCAACAGTATTTGTCTTCAATTTGGTGGGCAGTATTATTATTTATGCGGTGATGTTTATTGCGGCACCTTATATAGCAGATTTTTTCAAGCAACCGGTACTTACCAAAATTACCCGTCTTTATACTTTAAGTTTTATTATCAGTGCATTTACTGCGGTGCAGGTCACAAGATTACACAAGCATCTTGATTTCAAAACGGAAACCAAATCATCTCTTGTTTCCACGCTGGTTTCTGCTGTTGTTGGGGTGAGTTTGGCGTACAGCGGCTTTGGAGTGATGAGTTTAGTATGGATGGGACTTGCCGGAGCAGTAGTGAATACAGCGATGTTGTGGGTGCAGTCAGGTTGGAGACCTTCTCTTATATTCGATCAGCAAAAATTCCGTTACCATTTTGGTTTTGGCAGCCGGATGATGTTTTCGGGTATCCTGGATATTCTTTTTAGTAATGCATACACCCTACTGATTGGTAAATTTTATGCTCCTACACAATTGGGTTTTTATAATCGTGCCGACAGTTTAAAGCAGCTTCCGGTAAGTACCTTTTCGGGGATTTTAAACAAAGTAACCTATCCGCTGTTTGCCGAAATCAAAAATGACGATGTTCGCTTAAAGTCTGTTTATAAACAGATTATGAGAATGGTGATCTTCATCATAGCCCCTGTTTTAGTAATGATGGCAGTTTTGGCGGAGCCGCTTTTCAGGTTTCTTTTTACCGAAAAATGGCTTCTTGCTGTTCCTTATTTTCGTATTCTTTGTGTGGCAGGAATTCTTTATCCGCTGCATGCTTATAACCTGAATATCCTTTCCGTAAAAGGCAGAAGTGACCTTTTTCTTAGGCTTGAAATCATCAAGAAAATCTTGCTTCTTGTGGTTCTTGCAGGGTCTTTTTCTTTTGGAATTATGGGACTTATTTGGGGGCAGGTTATTTTCTCTGTGATGGCTTTTTTTATCAATACCCATTACTCCGGTAAATTTTTGAAATATCCCTCATGGGAACAGCTGCTCGATATTCTGCCGGCTATAGTCCTCTCCATAGCCATGGGCATTGCAGTCTTTCTTCTGGATGCGGTTCTTTCCGGTTACCGTGACATAATGCGCCTCATGGCAGGTGCTTTAACCGGACTTACCTTTTTTCTTATCTTTGCCCGCATATTCCGGTTTGAGAGTGGAAAATTTATTGCGGAACTTCTGAAGAAGAAAATTCCTGTATCCATTCCCATTCCTTTTATTAAATACCTATGATCCCCGTAACAAAACCTTTTTTACCGCCACAGCAGGTTTATCAGCATTATCTTGACGGAATCTGGAAGCGGCAGTGGCTTACCAATATGGGTCCGCTTGCCAGCGATTTGGAACTTCGCCTGAAAGATACTCTGAAAGTCAATCACCTGCTTTTTGTGACCAACGGTACGGTAGCAATTCAAATGGCGATTAAAGCATTAGACCTGAAAGGCGAAATCATCACCACACCGTTTTCGTTTGTGGCTACAACCAGTGCGATTGTTTGGGAACACTGTACCCCGGTTTTTGTGGATATTGATGAACATTCTTTAAACATCGATGCGGATAAGATTGAGGAGGCGATTACGCCTGAGACCACCGCTATTTTGGCGACTCATGTGTACGGAAATCCGTGCGACGTGGAGAAAATTGAATTTATCGCGAAAAAGCATCAGCTTAAAGTTATTTACGATGCGGCACATGCGTTTGGCGTGCAGGTGAACGGCAAATCTGTTTTTGAATACGGAGATATCTCAACTTGCAGTCTGCATGCCACCAAGCTCTACCACTCGGTGGAGGGTGGATTGGTGGTAACCAAAGATGCGGCATTACTCAAACGGTTGGCTTACATGAGAAACTTTGGTTTTGATGGTCCCGAAAGTTTTGCCGAATTGGGCATCAATGGAAAAAATTCCGAATACCACGCCGCCATGGGCTTGGCGAATTTAAAATATTTGGAAGCGATTCATCAGAAAAGAAAAGACCTTACGGCAAGATATGATGAAAAACTGAAGAACCTGAAAGCACGCCGACCAATATGGCATTCCGCTTCGGAAAACAACTTTGCCTATTATCCGTTGGTGTTTGAATCAGAAGCATTGATGTTGCAATGTGTAGAGCTTCTGAAATTGAATGAAGTCTTTACCCGCAGATATTTTTATCCTTCCCTGGCGACTTCGCTTCCTTATGTCAAATCACAGGATTTGCCAATAACAAATGATATCGCCCAAAGGGTTTTATGTTTGCCGTTGTATTATGATTTGACTTTCGAAGAAGTGGATTTAATTTGTCGATTGATATTAAGAGTTCAAAATAATTAATTATGCTGATCATTGGTGCAAAAGGCTTTGCTAAGGAAGTCCTGGAAATTCTTCATCAGAACGGACAAACCGAAAACCTTTGTTTTTACGATGATGTCAATGTCGATCTGCCCGAAAAATTATTTGGGCAATTCCCTGTTTTAAGAACAATCGAGGAGGCTAAAACCTATTTCAACCAAACTTCGAATCATTTTGTTTTAGGTATTGGAAATCCTTCCTTAAGAAAAAAGCTTTGCGATAAATTTGAAAGTATAGGAGGCGAATTGAGCAGTGTCATCAGTAAACATGCTGAAATAGGAAGTTTTGGAATACAGATCAGTTCGGGATGTAATATTCTTTCGGGAGTTAAAATTTCTAATGATGTTATAATTGGGAAAGGCACCATGGTTTACTATAATTCTGTGATTACACATGATGTTAAAATAGGGGAGTTTTGTGAAATTTCACCATCAACCAGCATCTTGGGAAGAGCCGATATAGGGAATTTTGTAAGTATAGGAGCAGGTTCAGTAATTTTTCCTGATGTTGTTATCGGAAGTAATTCTGTTATTGCAGCAGGAGCCATAGTGAGAAATAATATACCTGCAAATGTAATGGTAGCAGGCATCCCTGCAGTGGTGAAAAAAGAATTGATGTAATACATGAATATGGAATTACCCAAAGTTAGCGTAGTCACCATCACCTATGGTCACGAAAAATACATCACGGAAACCCTTGATGGTGTGCTCATGCAGCAATATGATGGTCCTATAGAATTTATCATCGCAAACGATAATTCCCCGGACGCAACAGATGAGGTTGTGAAAAAATATTTCTTAGAAAACCCTGCACCAAGCAACTTTGAAATAAAATATACCAAACACGAAACCAACAAAGGCATGATGCCTAATTTCGTTTGGGCATTAGAACAGGCAACCGGCGAATACATTGCACTCTGCGAAGGCGACGATTACTGGACCGACCCGCTGAAACTCCAGAAGCAGGTTGATTTTTTGGAGGAGAATAAGGAATATATTGCTGTAGGACATCAGAGGATTGTTGTAGAAAATGATTTTGAAAAAAACTTCTTTTCCCAAGATATTCTTTATACACAGTGCGTTTTATTCAAAAATATATTAAATGCAGACTATTTTAAATTTACTGCCGAAGTTTTTAATGGTGATACATTTCTTTTTAATTATCTGCAGATGTTTGGAAAAGTGACAAATCTTAATTTTGTTGGTGCGGTATACCGCATGACAGGTTTTGGTGTTTATTCTTCAATTGATGAAATAAATAAAATTAATAAAGCTTTAGGGACATATTCGACTTTGATTTCATTACAGGAAAAACTTAAAGCGAAAAACTCAAGCAATGTTTTCCGACAAATAAAATTTTCATATGCCGACAATTTATATGCAAAAGCGCTATACTTAATACCTGTAAATAAAAGACTTGCCCTTAAACAGTTTTATCAATTTATAATTTTTATTATTCAGAACAATCTATTTTTCAAAAAACAATTTGTAAAAAATGCGATTAACTTTATGACCAGGATTTTCTCAAAAATAAAAAACGAAGCCGTATGAAAATTCTTCGCCTGACTACTCTTCTTGACTTTGGAGGTCAAGAAAAACAATACATCAGTTTCACAGAAAAACCTGAATTATTGCAAAATGAATATATATTTGCGTCCATTGGTTATGGTGGATACGCAGAAGGTATATTAAGGGAAAGGGGGTTTGAAGTACATATCCTCAAACGCAATTTTGCAATAAAGAATTTGTCAAATATTTGGGCAGTTTACAAACTCATAAGAAAAATAAAACCAGATATTGTACATAGCGCAGCAGCAGAAGCCAATTTTCATGGCATTTTTGCCGCAAAATTAGCAGGAGTAAAAACCGTCATCGGTGAAGAAATTGGTATTCCGAATCATTCTAAGCTAGCAAAAAAGGTGTTTTCGCTAGTATATAGGTTTGCGGATAAAGTTGTCGGCGTTTCCCAATCAGTTATAGATCATTTGATGAGAACGCGCGAAATACCTGCGACAAAAGGAATTGTTATTTACAATCCTGTAAGTAAACCCAAAGTTTTTCCAAAAAAAGAAAACCTCAATTTCAATATTGTCTATGTGGGTCGATTGGAGAAAGTTAAAAACGTTGCAACGCTTTTGCGTGCATTTGCAAAACTGTCTAAAAAAGATATCCAGCTAACAATTGTCGGGGATGGCCGGGAAAGAGAAAATCTTGAAAAACTTGCTGGCGTATTAAACATTAGTAATAAGGTTACTTTTGTGGGTTTTGTTAAAGAACCATCGCAGTACCTTTGCTCTGCTGATTTATATATATTACCATCGTTTTCCGAAGGTTTTGGTATTGCCGCTGTAGAAGCCATGTTCTTGCAAATTCCTGTTCTATGTTCTAATGTGGGAGGAATTCCGGAATTTATTAATGATGGAGAAAATGGATGGTTATTTGATCCCCATAATGAAAATGAATTTCTATCTACATTTAATTATATCCTTAATTTAGATAATATTCAATTGCAAAGAGTTGGGGAAATAGGATATCAATCTGTTACCGATAAATTTACAATAGAGAAGTATATTCATAATCTTGAAACTTTTTATAATGAATTCAGATAAATATAGAAAAAAGGTTCTTTACATTGTAAATCATTTTAAATATCATGGCGGTATAGAAAGAATGTTGTCAAATAAAATTGATGCGTGGATAGAAGAATATGGCTATGAGGTAGTGGTTGTTACTATCAACCAAAATAATGCTCCGATATTATATCCACCAAAAAATGACTTTAAATTAGTTGATTTAAAGATACAGAGAAAAAAGAAAAGATATAGTGTGTATGAGTTATTTACTTTGACATCGAAAGTGAATAAAATTTTAAAAAAAGAATCTCCTGATATCGTCATAACTACTCTCACGGGTATTCCTTCTCTAATTTTACCATTTATTCTACCAAAAATAAATAAAGTTCTTGAAATTCACAGCTCCGGTGCTTTATCAGTTACCAAAAGTTGGAAATATAAATGGTGGTTTTTAAATAGATACCATAAAATAGTTTTGCTAAATGAAGACGAAAAACAGTATTACCAATTAAATAATCTTACTGTAATTCCAAATTTTATCCAAATTGACAGTGGAGAACATATTGTGTATCGATATAGACAAAAAAAAATAATTTCCGCTGGTCGTATTCATCCAGACAAACAATATGATCATTTAATTAAAATATGGGAAAAGATATATAAGGAACACCCCGCTTGGAATTTGGAAATCTACGGCAACGGTGACGAAGATCTTCTTAATGAATATATAGCCTATATTAATCAATACAATATTGGTCGCATTAATTTCTTACCTGCAACATCTAATCTCAAAGAAGTAATGGGGATATCTTCTATTCTATGTCTAACATCGCAAACAGAATCTTTCGGTATGGTTCTTTTGGAATGTAAGTGGGCGGCGTTACCAGCGGTTTCTTACGATTCGCCAAATGGTCCACGACATATAATAAGTGATGACGGTCTGTTGCTAGAGCACAATAACATAGAAAAGTTTGCTTCTGAATTATCTCATCTTATTATGGATGAAGAAAAACGGGAAAAATTTTCTGAAAATGCATTTCAAAATCGGCATAGGTTTTCTGCTAAAGAAGTGATTAAAAAATGGAATGATTTGCTATGAGTGAAAAAGTTAGAATTTATTTACCGGGCTTAATTGGTATTCGTGATATTGCAGCAATGGCTGTCGTATTCTTCCAAATTCCTATTGCATCAAAAACCGTAAAGCCTTACTGAAAAACAAATTTAAATTAAATGAAAAAAGATAGCATTGAATGGATTGACACTTTACGGGTTTTAGCAACAATCGCTGTAATAATTTTACATGTAGCGGCACCCATTGTTTACCAATTTGGATCTATCTCTGATACAGTATGGTGGATTGGAAATATATTTGATAGTTCAGTTAGATTTTGTGTCCCTATATTTTTAATGATTTCAGGAGTATTGTTGCTATCGAAAGATTATTCAAGTATTAGAAGTTACTTAAAAAAGAGAGTTCTACGGATATTTTATCCGTTTCTTTTTTGGAGTTTTATATATATATTAAAAGATATTATATTTTATACCTATTTAGGAACCTTCAATTTCAATAAATTCCAAGAAGAAATTAAAATTGCGATAATTAGTGGAGCAAGTTTCCACTTTTGGTATATCTATTTAATTATGGGACTCTATCTAATCTTCCCTTTGATAGGTAAATGGATTAAAAATTCAACTAAAAAGGAAATTGAATACTTTTTATTCCTTTGGATTGTTTCACTATTTATTACCTTTCCCTTTATAACTACTTTTATCCCCAAAATTAATATTATTTACTTTTCCGGTTTTATTGGATTTCCAATTTTAGGATATTACTTAAACAATTTTGTTATAAATATTAAGAGAAAAAAAATTGTATATTTTTCTTTAATAGTTATAGGTATTTTTATTACGGGAATTGGAACCTTTTTAATTTCAAGTTATAAAAATGAATTTATTGACTGGTTTTATGATTATTTGACTCCAAATGTTACATTAGTTTCTATAGGTGTTTTTTTATATTTTAAAGAATTGGAGTTTAAAAATTTAAGAGTTAAATCAATAATAAAATTTTTTAGCAAATATAGCTATGGAATTTATTTAGTTCATATACTAGTATTATGGAGTATTCAAAAAATAGGATTGTATTATGATTTTATTAATCCCATTATTGGGATCATTATAACTAGTTTAGTGTGTTTCTTTTTATCAACTATTATTGTCTATATCGTCAATAAACTTCCATTAGGTAAATATTTTTCGGGCACATAGTTAAATTATCTAGAATGAAAAATCTCCTCTTCATCACCTGGGACGGCCCGCAAACTTCCTATATGGAAGGACTGTTCATGCCTATTTTTCAGGAAATCGCGAAGCAGGGAGCGTATCAATTCCACGTGGTACAGTTCACCTGGGCGGATGCTCAAAAAATCGCGCATACCAAAGCAGCGGCAAACCAAATGGGAATCACCTATACGGCTTGGCCCGTTCTTAGGAAACCTAATATTGCCATAGGAAGTCTTTTGACGGTGCTTACCTCTTCAGCCAAAATCAAAAAATACATCAGGGAAAATAATATTCACATGGTAATGCCGAGGAGTACTTTCCCCGCGATGATCGTGAATCAAATCAAAAACAAAAACTTTAAACTCATTTTTGATGCAGACGGTTTACCCATCGAAGAACGGATTGATTTTGCAGGACTAAAAAAAGAATCTTTTCAATATAAACTGATGAAGTCGGCAGAGGCGAAAATGCTGAAGTCTGCGGATGCCGTCATCACCAGATCTCAGAAAGCAATAGACATCCATATCGCCCATATTGGCGAATCCTACCGATCAAAATTTTCCGTGGTTTTTAACGGAAGGGACAAAAATAAATTTGCTTATCAGCCAAAATTAAGAGAAAAAGTAAGGCAGGAATTGGGCTTGAAAGACGAATTGCTGTTTATTTATGCCGGATCTTTGGGACCGCAGTACTGCCTGACTGAAATGTTGGAAATCTTTCAGGCATACGCCGAAAAGCATAAGGCAAAGTTCCTCATCCTCACTGGCAATACAGCATTTGCAGAACAAAATATTCCCACGGAGCTGAAAGCTCACATTATCTTAAAATCGGTGCCTTCGGAAAAGGTGTCGTTTTATCTCAACGGCGGTGATGTAGCATTCGGACTCAGAAAACCCACCTTCAGTATGCAGGGGGTGGCACCCATAAAATTAGGTGAGTATCTGCTCTGCGGACTGCCCGTGATTGCCAGCAAAGGCATTGGCGACACGGAGAAGATTTTGGGAAATTTTGAAGAATGTTACCTCTACGATCATTCCATCGGTTTGCTGCCACAGATAGCGCAGATCAAACATTTTGTAGAAAAAGCTATATTTGCCGATAGAAATAAGATCGCTCAGAAAGCGCAGGATTATTTTTCTTTGGAAGCTGCCGCAGAATCCTACATCCAAGCCATCACACACTAACCACCAACCATCGCCCATCAATGAAAATCCTTTACCTTACCAAATACACGAGGCTGGCGGGCAGCAGCAGAATGCGCAGCTATCAGTATTTTCCTTATTTGGAAAAGGCGGGGATGCAGGTGACCGTAAAACCGTTCTTTGACGATGCGTACCTGAAAGATTTTTATGCAGGAAAAAAAAATATCAGTGCTGTTTTAAAATCCTACTTTAAAAGATTATGGGTGCTTTTCTCAGTATTCAGTTATGACAGAGTAGTCATCGAAAAAGAGATATTTCCTTTTCTGCCCGCATGGGCGGAATGGATGTTAAAACTGTTGGGAATCCAATACATTGTAGATTATGATGATGCCATTTTTCATAACTATGACCAAAGTGCAAATCCGATGATTAAAAATTTTCTCGGAAATAAAATTGCCTATGTAATGCGTTTCAGCGGAACGGTGGTGGCAGGAAATCAATATTTGGCAGACTATGCAGCCCGGTCGGGAGCAAAAAACATAGAAATTATTCCAACCGTCATCGATCTGGAAAGATATCCGGTTAAACAAAATACAGCTGCTGATCAATGCATTGTGGGATGGATTGGGACGAAAACGACCTTCGAAAAACATCTTTTACCCTGCAAAGACTGGATCAAAGCCTTGCAGCATCAAGAGCCGAATATCCGTTTCCATATTGTGGGGATAACAGAGGATATGGATCTCGGAAAAAATGTAAAATATATCCGGTGGACGGAAGAGTCAGAAGTTGCTGAGATTCTAAAAATGGATATTGGGATTATGCCACTGCAGGATTCCAAATGGGAAAAGGGAAAATGCGCCTATAAACTCATTCAGTATGCCGCCTGTGGAATCCCGGGAGTAGCATCGGATGTGGGAATGAACAGGGAAGTCACGGTTCCGGGAGAAACCGGGATTTTAGCTGCTGGGGATGAAGAGTGGATTCAAGCCATTAAAACCTTAACATCCAATACCGAATTAAGACACCAGCTGGGACGCAACGCCCGAAAGAAAGTCGAGGAACGCTATTGCATTCAGCAGACTTCCACCAAATGGAAAGAAATCCTTAGCCATTAGGCATAAAAAACTATTTTTGCAGTTATGATATTGGATTTAATCTACATTCCTCTAATTATTGTATTGGGTCTCGGCTTCATCAATCTGTTCAGCAGTCAGTTGACGGAGCGGGATCAGCAAGTGCTTCGAAAGCTTTTGTTCTTTCATTTGCTGATGGGAACGTATTACTGCTTTTTCATTCAAGGGGATGCCATTGGGTACTGGAGGGTGCCAAAAGCCTATTCGATGGATACATTTAAGGAGGGCTTATTCAATGGAGAGGGAACGATGTTTATGTATGCGTTCAATTATCTGTTCTCCAATCTCCTGAACATGTCCTATCTTTCCAATACGCTTTTGTTTTCATTATTCGGTTTTATGGGACTCACCTTTTTCTATATGGTGGTGGTGAAAACCATTCCCTATAATAAAATGATTAATGGATATGTGCTCTTTCCCCTCATCTTTTTTCTGCCCAACCTCCATTTCTGGAGTTCTGGCGTAGGAAAAGATACCACATTATTCCTCTGTATTGGGATGTTTTCCTACGGCATTATGAAACCGTTCACCAGGATTCCTTTGTTGGTCATCAGTATGCTATTGGCAATGGCCATCCGGCCGCATATCGTGCTGTTCCTGATGGCAGGGTTTGGTCTGGCCTATATTTTTGGCGGTAAAGTCTCCTTATTTCAGCGGGTGTTGTTTTCAGGAGTGCTTATAGGAATTGGTTTGGCAATCCTGCCTTCCGTGATGGAGTTCGCTAAGATTGAGGAAGCCTCTGCTGAAGGGTTTGACAAGTTCGCTGAAGCCAAATCCAGCGTGCTCAGTCGGGCTTCCAGCGGTTCCCGTATTGATGTCAGCGGAATGCCTTTTCCGCTGAAAGTGCTTACTTTTTGGTTCAGACCATTCTTTTTTGACGTCCGAAATCTCAACGGATTAATTGCTTCTGCTGAAAATTTGATCCTCGTTATATTATTTATCAAAGCCATGCGCAGTCAGCCCATTGCGGCTTTTGCCAAAGCTCCGTTTGTTATCAAGGGGTTGGTGTTTTTCCTGATCGTAGGAACCTTGGCTTTTTCACAGTCTTTGGGAAATGTCGGCATCATGATCCGGATGCGTAATATGTTTTTACCAGGTCTCATAATCTACATTTTATGGGTTTTCTCATTCCGTCAAAGCAAAGAAATGGAAGCACGCAAAATCTGGGCAATACGCCATAAACAAAAACTATTGAAGAAAACCAGTAAATAAGCAAATTCGCAAACATCCACATATCCACGACTAGAGCTAATGAAGCGCTTGATGAAAATAGTTCCGTATTTACTGTTCCTTTACCATTTGGCTTTTGCATTCTTCGCTTGGCAGTACGTGGCAAGAAACGGCGGCGACGCGATGAATTATTGGTTTGTAGGCAAAGACCTTTCCGGGATTTCTTGGTTCGACTTTCTCAAACCAGGAACAGATATAATCAATTTTATCACCTTTCCTTTAGTTAAATATCTGCATTTGCCGTTTTGGAGCGGATTCGTGATATTCAGTTTGATAGGATTTACAGGTATTTTGATTTTCAGAAGTTGGGCTTTAGCGTTTGTTGGCTCTAGCGGTTTAGCTGTCATTTATCTTTGCAGGATTAAATTTGCAATTTGAAAAAACCTCCTCCGCATCACCACCGTACCGATCTCCTTAGAAAAACTCTTGGGGAGCAACTTCGATTTATGAACCAACATTTTGAAGTGACGGGCATTTCGGCGGATAAAGAAAATCTTGATTTTTTCATCGCTTTTTCTTGATGTTAAAGTTAATACTCTAATTTTAATCTGTCTTAAAAAAGCAGCCATGTACCGGAAAACCCACAACAAATCTCCTGAAACATCCAAAAAAAATGATCCAAAATGCCAAAATTTTAGCGTTTGGAGGTTCAATTTTGGTGTTGAAAGTCTGAAATTTGGGAAAAAAGCGGCAGCGAAAAAAAGCGTAAGGACGAAAATTAAAAACATAAGGACAATTTACACCGTTCGTCAAGACGAAATTTTTTTTCATGCCTACGATTTTCGGGAAAAAAATGCCAATATTTGGAATGCAAAAAAATCCCGGACTGCAATTCCGGGACTCCCATAAAATGTGTAAGTTAAGGATTATGGCGTAGGCGGCGGCGCCTGCGTTGCGTCCTGAACTTTTCTCACCGGGGCGCTGGCCACCGTACGTTTCAACAGTGGAGAAGGAGCGAAGAGGATGCGCTTTTTGGTCACGCTGGAAGCGTTGAGGGCATCTGCGGTATCCGCTCCGGTACCACTAATCGATGTGCGAAAGGTTCCAAGATCACCGAATTTCACGGTATATCCATCCTGGAGGTACTTCAGCAACGATTTTTCCAAACCGAACAGCACGGCACGAATGTCCACACTGTTGAGGGTTGAGGCATCTGAGAGTTCATCGGAAATGGTCTTGATATCGACCGATCCGGAACTTTTAACCAGAGGATAGAACTTTTTGGGTGCAGTCTCCGGTAAACTGGGATTGCGTCTTTTGACGGCTTTAAATGTGATCATGACTTTTAAATTAAATAAATTAAATAAATAAATATAGGCTGACCGTTTGCTTTGCCATTCAGCATCGGATCATGAAACGCTGGTTTGAACCTGGAATAGTGGTCGGTTCTGCTGTATTTTAAGTCATTTTATAAATATTTGGTTAAACATTTTGTGCGGTTTAAGATTATTTGTATCTTTACTGCACTGCAAATATAATAAAATGTTTTGAAATAAAAACAAAAAATATAAAAAAGTTTTAAAATGAATACAAATGAAAAAATTCGACACATCCGTTTGCAGCATGATATGACGCAAAATGAATTTGCCGCTTCGCTGGGAATCAGCCGTAGTGCCCTTACACAAATGGAAGCAGGGCATACCAAGCCTTCATTTGATGTGTTGGAAAAGTTAATCGACCAGTTTGATGTGGATATTACGGTGTTCTTTAATTCATCGGTTCCGGAGAAGAAAAACCTCGATGATGTATCGGATATTGGACAAAGAGCCCAGAAAATTCTCAAATTTTACGATGATCAGTACGGATTACGATACAATATGTTCTTAGAAGAACGCTTGTTGAAACAGGTAGCGGAAGAATATGAAGATCGGGAGAAAGCAGAGCAGTTATTAAAGCTCTACGAAATCTATCTCAAATTTCATTCTTATGTGATCGATATTGAACTGATCCTCATCGATCCTTTAAAACGCTATGCCAATAAATTGCGCAAAGCAAGGTTTGCGGATGAAGAAGCGGATGACCGCCTGCTGCGTGTATCGGATTCGCCGGAGGCAAAGGACTATCTCGACCAGATCATGAATGAAATGATGAAATACCTCAACGAAGGTGGAGATTTTGTTTTCGAGATTTTGGAGGAATTCAATAAAAGAGTACCGAGCCATCTAGAATATATTTATTTTACCAATCCGCGAAATAAATTTTTGTACAGTTCGCGGGAAGAATGTTTGCGGCATTTCGAAATTCTGCTGAAACAGGTGGAGGCGTTGCCGGAAGTTGAACATTTCTACAACCAGGAACACTTGTTTTTTTGGAACAGCATTTTTACCAAATAAGCAGGAAGAGGGGATAATCTAGGATTTTTGATTGGAGCGAGTGATGGATTTTCTGAGTGCGTCTACGTTGCAATTTTTTTATCTTTGCAGGATTAAATTTTCAATTTGAAAAAACTCCTCCGCATCACAACAGTCCCACTCTCCCTGGAAAAACTTCTCGGGGAGCAACTTCGATTCATGAATCAACATTTTGAAGTGACCGCAGTTTCTGCCGATAAAAAAGAATTAGAGCGTGTAGCCCAAAAATTCGGAGTTAAAAGTTATCACGTGGAGATGACGAGGAAAATAACGCCGATACAAGATCTAAAAGCGATTTTAAAACTCTATCAGTTTTTAAAAAAAGAAAAACCGGAAATGGTGCATACGCATACACCGAAAGCAGGATTGGTGGGAATGATTGCCGCTCAATTGGCCGGCGTTCCAGTGAGGTTGCATACCGTTGCCGGACTTCCGCTCATGGAAGCAACGGGAATGAAAAGAATCGTTCTGAATATCGTCGAAAAAATCACGTACGCTTGCGCTCATCAAGTGTACCCTAATTCAAAAGGATTGTATGATTTTATTTTACAAAATAGTTATACATCAGCAGATAAATTAAAAGTTATTGGAGAAGGTTCTTCAAATGGAATTGATACTTCATATTTTTCACTGGAACAGATTAAGAATGAAAAACAATTACAATTAAAGCAACAATTAAACATTCAACCCAATGATTTTGTCTTTATTTTTGTTGGTCGTTTAGTGAGTGATAAAGGAATTAATGAGTTGGTGCAAGCATTTCAGAATCTAGAAACTAGAAATCAGGAATCAGAACCTCTAATCTCTAGTCCCAAATCTCTAGTTTCTAGTAAAGTTCCTAAACTCTTATTGGTTGGGCCATTAGAAGCCGAATTAGATCCATTAGAAGAAAAAACGATTAAAGAAATCACAACCAACCCAAATATCATTAGTGTTGGTTTTCAAAAAGATGTTCGACCATACTTTGCGATTGCAAACGCTTTGGTTTTCCCTAGTTATCGTGAAGGTTTTCCGAATGTGGTTATGCAGGCTGGAGCAATGGAACTGCCCTCTGTTGGATCAGATATCAACGGCTGCAACGAGATTATCACGCATGGGGTCAACGGGCTCATTGTTCCGCCAAAGGACGCTGAAGCACTTGCGGCTGCAATGGAACAGCTGCTCAATGATGAAGCACTATACCGTGAGCTGAAGAAAAACGCACGCAGTATTATTGCCGAACGCTACGAACAGCACGTGGTCTGGAACGCCCTCCTGACAGAATACCGCATGCTGCTTCAGGAAAGCGGCGGATAACCAGCGGTTATCCGCCGCTGCCGGAATCGTTCTGTATTCCCGGCTCTTGTTGATCCTCATCTTTCCCATCATCTTCTTTCCGGTACTGTGCCTCGTACAGTTCCAGCAGATCCATAAACAGCAGACATTTAATGTAAAAGTGTCTTCCCGACAGGGTGACCGGACGGATGTATTCTTTCTCACGGTAGCTGTGAAGGGTCCGTCTTGACACCCTCAGGATTTTGCATACATCCTCATCCAGCAGGATGCTGTTCTGGTCAAAGGGCAGGTTCATCAGGGCGCACTGCCGGTAATCCTCAAGAATTTCATCCAGAAACATACGCAGCTGTTCGTGCGTAAACAGAAATTTTTCTTTCATGATATTATGTTTTTAAGTGTTTTATTTTTTTGTCCTTTTGTTCTGACGCAATGCCCGTATCGGTACCGCTGCGGGAGTCATTCAGTCAGAAATGGAAAACGAAGTTAAGAACCGTTCTGAGATCTGGAAACAGGAAAATCACCCTTTTTTAAGATCATGAAAGAGGCGTTATATTGTTTGGCTATAAGCTGCTTCCATTCAAAAGATTTCTTCAGTTACGGATATACCTTGAATACCGCGTGCATATCCCGTACCTACAGAATGCCCGGCCTTGATAAGGGTACCCCTACAGGTGACAAAATACCAGGAAGATATATTCCTGTGGGTTCCGGTTTTGTAGTTCGTCCACTTCAATCAGGAAGCACTGTGCTTACTTTCGATAATAACCAGCGGGCTGCAGAAGCGCCGTTGCATACGTTTTTTGGTGATGCCGATAAGAGTTCTTTTGATCTTTTGAGATTGCAGTTGAAAACACCTACCAATATTGTTCTGGGAACAACAGTAGCTTACGACGGGGATTGGAGCCATGGTTTTGCCAGAGATGACTCCAGGCACCCGGGATTGACATCGCTTGATCTGTTCTATAGTTTTGCCGATGACCAGCAAGTAATCATCAATGGACGTTCTGCGTTTAGTGAAGATGATATGGTGCCTTTAGGTTATAGGGCCTATGAGAGTGGTGAGTATGAGATAAGAATAAGAGAACTACAAGGTGTTTTTGAAGATCGTTCGGTATATCTCAAAGATCTTGAAGCCGGAGTGGTTGTAGATTTGACCGAAAATGAATATAGTTTTTCAACGGCCGCCGGCGACTTTACCAACCGTTTCCAGATTGTTTACCAACCACAGGAAACAATGGTTACCGATGATGCATTAGCTATTGGTGTGGTGGTATACAGAAGAGGCGAACATCACATGGTAAGAAGCACGACTTCGCCAATTCGTTCATTAGACCTTTACGATGCTTCCGGCAGAATGATAATGAGCATTAATGGTGAAAATCGGAAGGAAATAGAGCTTCCAACTGCACAGTTTAGTAACGGTGTTTACTATCTTCGAATAACTACTGCCAATGCTGTCATCAGCAAGAAAGTAAGAATATAGTTACATTATTTATGATATTTTGTGATTATCGACTATATTTGCATTTGATTTTTAATTATTAAAAGTATAAGGATGGGAATCTATCTTAGAAAATTATATACAACAGTTTTTCTTTTGGGCATAATACTGCAGTTTTCTGCCCAAAACCGCTTTTCAGAAGGAGAATCCTCAGAATATCAGGGCGGAGGAGCTTCGTATGAAGTGGCAGTACCTAATGAAATGGTGTTGAAACAGGAGATACTACTCCGCCACCCGTGGACCCCGTGCCTATCGACGATTATCTGCCGCTGCTTGCTGCAGTGGGTATGGCGATAGCGGGATACAGTGTGTACAGAAAAAAGATGCAGGAGAAACAGATTTAGGACTGCTGCAAAGGTGGAAGTTTCCTGAGGAAAGATTTTTTAAAATTTTATTTCCTCTTTGAGAATAAATTTAAGTATTGGTCACATTTGCATTCTGCTGCTGTGGCCATTTTTCATCTTCTTACGAACTGTTAACTTTCTTTTAAGTATTTCTTAAGAAAAAAATTATTGCGTAATTTGCATTCCGAAATGCCGGAGACTACTACCGGCGATAATTCAGAAAAAAAATGAGGAGGTACAACTCTTTGAAAAAAATATATGAAGGGGACAATCTGATGAACCTTACTGATATCAGGTACCTTCCGAGATGGGTGATCCTTTTGATGGATTTGGGAATTCTTTGTTTTTCCATCCTGCTGTCGAATATTATTTACCACCGCATTATACAGAGCGGCAATTATCTGCTGGATATCTACGAAATTGGTTCGCTGATTATCGCCGTCAACCTGTTCTTTATGTACATCTACCGCACCTATGCAGGTATTATACGGCATTCCACATTTATAGATCTGTTTAAGCTGCTACTTGCCAGCATCTGCACCGTACTTACTCTTTATGTGGTGAATGTAGGCACTCTTTGGCTGAAAGGCATTAAACTGATGCCTTCGCTGATCCTGATCATCTTCTTTACGATTTCCTTTATGTTGATGTTTATCTTCCGGTTTATTGTGAAAGAGTTTTTCCATTTTGCCAGGGAGTTCCGCAGAAGTACTTTGAAGAAAAGGGTATTGGTCTTGGGTATAGATGAGCAGTCGGTTGCCGTTGCCAGAGCCATTATCGATAATTCGTTCATACCATACCACGTATTAGGTTTCATTACTCAGCGAACCGATTCAACGCGGGCGCGCCTTCTGGGAAAGCCCATTTATTCCAAAGAAAGTCTGGAGCAGATGGAAGTAGAATCTATTTCTCTGGACGGAGTCATCATTAACAAGGACATGATGAGCCGCGAGGAAATCAACTCGTGGGTGAATCTTTTTCTGGAGAAAGGGCTGCAGGTATTTAAAACTCCTTCAGTACAGAAAGTTAGAAGCTCAGATCTTTCGGCCAATATAAAGTCGCTGCAGATTGAAGACCTGCTGAACAGAAAACCGATACGCCTGGAAAATACAGACGTAGAAAAACGCCATCACGGTAAGAAAATTCTCATTACCGGTGGAGCAGGGTCTATAGGAAGTGAAATTGTAAGGCAGGTAGCGCAGTTCCGTCCGGAGCTGATCGTAGTGCTGGATCAGGCAGAAACACCGCTTTATGAGGTGGAGCTCGAAATAACCAAGGCCTATCCGGAAGTTAACTTTAAGTTCGTAATGGGCGATGTAGCCAATTACCGCCGTATGGAGCAGGTTTTCGAAAGTCATGATTTTTCAATGGTATATCATGCCGCTGCATACAAGCATGTCCCGCTGGTGGAAGAAAATCCGCATGATGCCGTGTGCACCAATATCTTGGGAAGCAAAAATCTAGCACTGCTTGCGAGCCGCTTTAAAGTAAACCGTTTTGTGATGGTTTCCACAGATAAGGCAGTGAACCCTACCAACGTAATGGGGGCAACGAAAAGAACTGCTGAGTTGTTTGTACAGTCGCTGCAGCATGTGGAAGGCAATACAACAAAATTCATTACCACCCGTTTTGGGAATGTTCTGGGATCAAACGGCTCGGTGATTCCGCTGTTCAGAAAGCAGATTGAAAACGGTGGTCCGGTTACCATTACCCATCCGGATATCGTACGTTATTTCATGACGATTCCTGAGGCCTGCGAACTGGTGCTCCAGGCAGGAACTATGGGTGCAGGTGGCGAAGTTTTCGTGTTCGATATGGGAGAGCCGGTGAAGATTATTGACCTTGCAAGAAGAATGATTAAACTGTCTGGGTTTGAACCGGAAAATGATATCAAGATTGTCTTTACCGGTTTGAGACCTGGAGAAAAGCTGTATGAAGAATTACTGACTGATACGGCCAAAACTCTTCCGACACCGAATGAGAAGATTCTGATATCGCAGGATAAACCTATGGAGTTCAATCAGATAAGCTATTATGTGGATGAGCTTGCGGAGCGTTTGGAGCAAGGTAAGAAAGCAGAACTGGTAAAAATTCTGAAGAAAATTGTCCCGGAGTTCAAGAGCAATAACTCGGTGTATCAACTGCTGGACGAGAAATAATAAATTACGTTATATTTGCAGGAATCATGATTTTTGAAATGAAAATTGATAATAAATTTCTTTTTCTTTTACTTTTTGGACTGCTGCTTTCATGCAAGCCACAAAAGGATTTAAGCTATATGCAGGATATTGAAGATATTGCTGTGGAAGCTTCCGTAAAAAATGCGGTACTGGTGATTCAGCAGGGTGATGTTCTGCAGGTTGATATCACCGCAAATGATATGGATGTGGTAGCACCTTTTAACAATACCTACAGTTCGGCAGGAAGTTCACCGTCTTTTTCACAGTCGGGAAACTCCTCGGCAGCGGGTGGTTCAGCACCACCATCGTCTGCGAAATCTTATAAAGTGGACAGCAACGGCGAAATCAATATGCCTGTACTGGGTAAAGTAGCCGCAGCCGGACTCTCCAATGAAGAGTTTGCCGATAAAGTGCAGGGAATGCTTACACGCTATATCAAAGACCCGGTAGTAACGGTGAGAACAACCAATTTCCGCATTTCTGTGCTGGGTGAGGTGGCCCGCCCCGGAACTTTTAATATTCCGGACGGTACTGTAACACTGCCTGCTGCACTTGGACTTGCAGGAGATCTTACCATCTACGGTAAGCGGGACAATGTGCTGCTTGTACGCAACGAAAACGGACAGATATCCCGCGAAAGGCTGGATTTAACCAGCAGTGAGTTTTTCAATTCACCGTATTTTTATCTGAAACAGAATGACCTGATCTACGTATCATCCAATCCAACAAGACAGAAAACATCCTCTTTGGATCCTAATGTCGGTATTTATATATCTGTAGCATCTGTAATTCTTGGTCTGCTTGCGCTGCTGGTAAGGTAAGCCCTTGTGCGCCTTCCGGAACATGCTCCACTGATATGAAAAAATAACTAACCCTGCTTCACTATACTAACGAATGAAAAATAACGCCTCTGAACCGGTAAACGACAGCACCGTAATGCAGGATTCCAGTGTTTCCGAAATCATCAAACCCTATATCTCGAAGTGGTACTGGTTTGCTCTCGCGGCTTTACTTGCGCTGATACTGGCAATTTATTACCTGAAAACTGCGGCTCCGGTATATCACGTTTCTTCTTCTGTGCTTATTAAGGATGCAAAATCCAATCAGGGTGGAGGTTTTGGAATGCTTTCGGACCTGCCCGGACTTGGCGGAATGAAAACCAACAGTATTGAGAATGAAATAGAGGTTTTCAAGTCGAAAAAGCTGATGCGCGATGTTGTTACCGAATTGGGATTACAAACCAGAGTATATGGCGAAAAAGGGATGCGTACGCTGGAGCTGTATGGGGAAACGTCTCCCATTATTGTACAGGTTATCAGTGAAAAGAAATATACAGAACCAATTGAAGAACCGGTTTATGTTGAGCTGAAAGGTGATAAAATCACACTTTCCGGTGAAGAGATAAAAACTACCGAAACAACTTTCAGGCGCACAGTGAGTTTGCCGTATGCCAATCTGATGATTCTTAAAAACCCTGCCTATGTACGTGCAGAAAATGATGATATTGAGGAACTTTCTTTCCGCTATTCGACCGTGGAAAGCACAGTGAACGACTTGCAGGAAAATTCAAATATAGAACTTGTAAATAAGGATGCAACGGTAATTGGGATATCCATCAATTATCCCAATGTAGAGAAAGCAAAGAATATTGTAAATCGGCTGGTGGTAGCATACAACAACGATGCGATTAATGACAAAAATGAAGAATCGAGTAAAACGCGTGATTTTATTGATGAAAGAATTGCAATAATTGCCGATGAATTGGGTGATGTAGAAAGCCAGAAAGAGCAGTTTAAAGTAGCCAACAATATTACTGATATTGCTGCTGAAGCTCAGTTGAACCTGGGAAGTTCGGTACAGGCAAGAGGAAGAATGCTGGATACAGAAACGCAACTTGAACTGACGAACACTTTAATAGGATACCTAACTAAAAGTGGAAGCAGCCAGGTACTTCCGTCCAGTGTAGGACTCACCAACCCGATGGCTTCAGCGAATATTAATGCCTACAACCAGCTTGTGCTCGAAAGAAACCGCCTGTTGGAAAATGCGACGCCTGAAAACCCATTGGTGGTTGAGCTGAACAAACAGATTTCTACACTTAAGAAATCGGTACTGGAAAATCTTACGAGTAGCCGTGCAGCATTAGAATTGGCCAGAAACCAGATTGCAGGCGAGCAGAGCATGCTTGCCGGAAAAATTAATAAAATTCCGTCTCTTGAAAAGATGTTCCGAGGAATTGAAAGACAGCAGCAAATTAAGGAAAGTCTATACCTTCTACTTCTGGAGAAGCGCGAGGAAAATGCCATATCTCTTGCGATTACGGCGCCAAAAGCCAGAATTCTCGATTACGCGTATGCTGATGACAAACCGGTTTCACCAAAGAAAATGATTACTTTGGGCGCGGCTTTGCTGTTAGGTTTACTCTTACCTTTCGCGTACATTTACCTTCGCGAACTGCTGAACAATAAAATCCGCTCGAAACACGACCTGGAGAAAATTACACCAACTTCAGTACTTGCTGAACTTCCTAAACTGGGAAGAGGACAGCCGGAACTGGTGCAGGTAAACGATCTTTCACCAATGGCAGAAGCTTTTAGAATTCTCATTACCAATATGAACTTTATGCTGCCTAAAAAAGATATGGGTAAAGTGGTGTTTGTAACTTCTACGGTGAAGGGCGAAGGGAAAACATTTGCTTCAGTGAATCTTGCACTTACACTGGCTACGCCTGTGACTAAAGTAGTAATCATAGGTTCGGACATCCGAAATCCGCAGCTTCAGCGATATGACACGTCCAAAAAAGGGTCTGTTGGACTTACAGAATATCTTTACGACCGTGAGCTGTCCAGTGCAGATGTGATCCATCCGTCCGGATTCAATCCGAACTGTGATATGATTTATTCGGGAAGTATCCCGCCAAATCCAACGGAACTGCTTTCTAACGGACGTTATGAAGAGCTTATTGAAGAGTTAAAATCTCAATATCATTACATTATTCTGGATACTGCCCCATTGATGCTTGTAACAGACAGCTTCCTTATTTCGGATATTGCTGATGTTACGATATATATTACCAGATCGGGTGTAACCGAAAAACCACTGATTGAATTTGCGAATAAAGCAATTAGAGCAGAAAGAATTAAAAATGTAGGTTTTGTACTTAATGATGTAAGTAAGGAGCATTTCGGTTACGGCAATAAATACGGTTACGGTTACCAGGCTGAGGAAAAGAAATGGTACCAGAAACTTTTTTAGAGTGTCGCAGGTGACAGACCCGGATAGGGTTGGGAATATTCAGATGATTTTCAAGTCGATATTCTGTGCTTAACCCATATTGCTACACATTTCTGCTCAGTGCGTCATCATGAAGAAAAAATTTGCCCATCTCATCATTGCCAGAAGTATTAAAATAAATTATATTTTAAATCTTCTGCGGGTGCTTTCCGCGGCGCTCGTGGGAATCTTTACCCTGCCTTACTTGACCCGGGTTCTGGGGGCCGAAAATCTGGGAAGGGTAGAGTATGTTTATACGATCATTAACTATTTTATCCTGTTCTCTGCCCTGGGCATCCCCATGTATGGGATTCGCGAAGTGTCGAAATCCAGAGGGAATCCCCGGGAATTGTTTAAAGTCGTGGCAGAGCTGTATCTGCTGCTGCTTATTACCACCGTGATTTCTTATGCAGTATTGTTCGGCATCCTGATGAGTCTGGACGTGTTTGGCGGCTATAAAAGTCTCCTTATCCTGATGAGCAGCATGGTCATTCTGAGCAATATGGGTGCTGAGTGGTATTTTCAGGGTATTGAAAACCAGCTCTATATCACCGTGAGGTATGTCGCCGTGCGGCTGGTCATATTTTTCCTTTTTTTCTTACTGATTAAGGTTCCTGAAGACTACACCGTATATGCGGTTCTTCTGGTGATTCTCAATTTCGGTGCCAACATTCTGAATTTTGTGCTTATATCGCGCAAAATTTCGAAAGCGGGTATCCGGTTTGCTGATCTTGACATCCAGCGTCATTTTCGCCCGGTGCTTACTATTTTTGTAGCAACCTTGGCTGTAAATATTTATCTGCAGCTGGATATTTTTCTGATTGGTTTTATCGCAGGCGATGAATATGTAGGATACTATATGATTGCCAACAAACTCATCCGGCATATCATTTCCTTTATCACTATCATCGGTGCGGTGCTTCTTCCACGGCTTTCATATCTGTACTCCCACGACACGGTACTTTATGAATTTTACCTTGCCAAAAGTTTCAATGTGATTATGCTGTTTGCGATTCCCTTTTCCATTTATTTTTTTATTTTTTCCGATACCATCGTGATGCTGATGGCGGGCCCTGCGTTCAGTTCTTCTGTACTTACGATGCAGATTCTGTCTCCCCTGTGCATTGTGGTATGTCTTGCTTATTTTATGGGCTTCCTGATTCTGTATCCTCAAAACCGTGAAAAAGTGTATACTAAAGCTACGGTGATTGCGGCAATGACCAGCATCTCTGTGAATTATTTTGCGATTCAGACCTATTTTCAGAACGGCGCTGCGGTGGTAGCGGTAGCAGCAGAGGTTTTGGCTATTCTTATTATGTATCATTACTGTCGCCGCAATTCGCTTTTTCCTAAGGTTTGGAACTATAATTTTCTCAAAATCAGCGTTATAAGCTTAGGTCTGCTCGCCGCAGGTTATTTCCTGGTTTTCGGGACGGTGTATTCTGTTGCCGATCTGGGATTATACAGTTTTCTGTTTTTTATTATCTATTACGGTGCACTTCTGGTGTCCGGGGAACACAATACCCAATCCGTGTATCATTACCTTCAATCCAAATTAGTTAAAAATGCTGATCTATAGTATCGTTTTTCTGCTTTTATTATTTGGGGTCTTTCATTACGATCACAGGAAAAATATATTTTTGGGAAATGTGTATTATTTCCTCGTGTTTACGGTGATGACTCTGATGACAGGCCTGCGGTACCGTACTGGCGGAGACTCACTGATGTATGAAGATTATTATCCCTACCTTCCGAATCTTGATAATCTGCTGCATTTTATCTCATCAGACACCGCGCTTAATTATCAGCCTCTTTATCTTCTTTTTGTTGCGCTGTGCAAAGTCTTCAGTCCCGATTATTATTTTTACCAAATGACGCATGCCCTTGTGGTAAATTCGGTAATTTTCTGGTTTATACAGCGCAATACCCGCTACCGGTATACGGTGCTTTTTCTTATGTATTTCTTCCTCATTTATTTCTATTTCAGTTTTGAAATACAGCGCGAAATATTGGCAATATGCTGCTTTCTACTGGCTTTCCGCTATTTTGAGAAAAACAAGTGGGTCATTTATTACCTTTTTGCCATCGCTGGATTTTTGTTTCACATTTCGGCGACGATTCTTTTTATCTTGCCTCTGTTTAAAATCGTAAAATTTACCAGGAGATTTATCATCATAACGGTGATTGGTACCTTCCCACTGATCTTTCTGAAAGAATATCTGTTCAGTATTTTTGAAATCTTTCTTGTTACGGAAACCATGCAGACTAAAGGTAAAGTATATTCTGAAGTTGAGTTCAGTATCGTGGGGGTTCTTTTTTTTTATTTTGTAAGGGTAGTGGTGGCGCTGCCGTTTCTTTCAGCCTCGTTGAAGAACAGGTTTACCAAAGACTGGCTACTGGCAGCGTATCTTGTATTGGCGATTTCTGCGCAGATCATGGTAGGATTCGACAGGTTTATGAATTATATTTACCTCCCTTTCTTTATCTTCATCACCGACAGTATCTATACCCATTTCGGGCATCAGAAAATATCTTGGCTGAAGCGGCGATTTATCGTGATTGCGGTGATGCTGCACCTGTTTTTCATCCTCGACTATAAAGTGGTGATGGACATGGGGGTAACAAACAGAGCCCGGTACCAGGCGGTTTTCTTCCCTTATGAATGTGTTATTGAGAAAGAAAAGAATTCGGAACGTGAAAAATTTATGCGTGAATTATGGAAGAGATAGAACTTTCGGTTATTATTGTCTGCTATCAGTCAGATGGATTTATATTTGATGCTTTGCGGTCTTTGCTTACGTATAATGACCTGCCGGAAAGCCGTACAGAAATCATCATTGTAGACAACAGTCCTGCAGATTATGCCGAACGGAGCTTTGCTAAGCTCCGGGAGGAATTCGGATCCCGTGTCTTCCTGATCCACAATTTAAGGAACGGAGGTTACGGGCAGGGAAATAATCTGGGTATTGCCCATTCCAGAGGAAAGGTGATCTGTATCATGAATCCGGATGTTAATTTAGTAAGACCGATATTCCGTCGCGTACTGGATCATTTTCGGCAGTCCGACAGGCTGTCATTGATTGGGGGCAAGCAGTTCGGGCATAGGAATATTTCATTTTATTTCAAACCGGAATATGAGTTCCTGCTGTTTACAGGAGTACTCACTCTTCTCTTCAACCGGTTAAATCTTTATCATCCCAAATACATGTACCTTTCCGGAGCTTTTCTGTTTATTGATAAAGCTAAGTTTGATGCGATAGGTAAATTTGACGAAAATATTTTCCTTTACTGTGAAGAACCTGATATCAGCAAACGACTTATGGCTGCAGGATACACGACGATGTTTGATCCCGGAATTCCGTACAATCATCTGATTGATGGAAGGACACATCTCTCTGGGAACGGGTTCAAGGTTCTAATGGAGTCAAATAGATATTATTTTACTAAATTTAAGCTGAACTTCAGGAGATTCATACAGCAAAAAGTATGGTCTTACAGAATGCTGATTTTTGTTTACCGTTTGCTCAATAAAAAAGAAAAAGCTGATGCTGCTAAAAAAAACATGCAGCAGCATTCGGAATGGCTTCGTTCCTGAAAATATTCGGTTTTATTTAGAAGTTATTTGATTATTTATATAAAAATGGCAAATATGAAAATTTTTTACATTCCACACTTGACTTCCATAATGGCAGGTCTACTGTTTTTTCTATCCTGTGCACCGCACTCAGCGCAGATCTTTCTCGAAAAAAAAGACCCCTATACAGGAGAAACCGCAGTATATGAGCAGACTAAAGTATTCGCAGACGGAACGCCTATGACAAAGGCAAAAGCGGACGGAGTGATGTATCTTGTAAAGGACAATGACTTTTACCGGAGGCGGATTGAAAATCACATCAACGTAAAATGGTTTGGTGTAAAAGGAGACGGGGATAAAAATGACCTGGGCACTGATGATACCAAAGCATTGGAAAATGCAGTTAAAATACTGTCTCAAATCTATAAAGGATATGATCTTTCCGGTGATAACCTATATGGCGGATTTACTCTTTATTTTCCGGCCGGCAAATATATCGTGAGCAAAACATTAGTCCTTCCCTCCAACATTAGTGTTTTAGGAGCTTCGCCCTATACCACTGTAATTCATGCAAAGAAGCCAGGATTCATATTTACAAATATCGCTGGGTTTAAGCCGAATGGGGTAGATGTGATTATGAACCATAATATTACGATCAGAAATCTGACCTTAAAACAGGGGGGTATTGAATTCCAGCAGGCGGTGAGCTCCCGGATCGAACACGTACGCATTCTTAATCTTTTTGGTAAAGGCACGGATACCGGTATTTCAATCAAATTATCTGTTGATCTTCGGATCAGCGATGTTAAGATTTTCAGTTCTACGGGTTACGGAATATTATTTCAGGAAAGTGTTGGAGGTAAGGCTTCCACCACCACTTCGTTTGATAAAGTCTGGGTAGCGCATTGCCGTGTCGGAATGCTTGTGGATGGGTCCGACGGGAATTATGGTATTGTATCGTCAAGTATCTCTAATTCGATTTTTGAATACAACAAAACTGGTTTGCAGTTTAGAGGAAAAGTTTCAAACTTTTCGGTTAGAGATATGCATTTTGAGCAGAACAATGAATATGCGATTGATGTCGACGGTCCTGTAAACCTTTTCCTTGAGAATATCTGGGGCGACAGTGTAGGTACAATGAAGGTTGCAAAAAACGCGCTTCAACAAAATAACAACAAAATATATCTTAAAAATTTTAATATTCCGTACAAATTAGAGAGCACGTTTACCGGAAAGGTTATTGTTAACTGATTTATGGGTTAGCATTTAATGAAAAATGATTATTTTAGCACCTTAATATTTTTTAACAGACTTTCACAGAATGCCTTTCTGGTAAGCATGAACCGCCATTTGATCTTTTGTAAAGTTATTTTTTTAAATTAAATTTTTGTGGTAAGCAGAATGATTTCTCCGGTAGTAAGTTTTTCTTTGGTAGGTTATGGACCATTAGAAAATAAACTAAAACAAATATCAAAATCTAATATTCATTTTTTAGTAGCAATAAGTAATAAAAGCCTTAAAGAAGTCTATAAACAGTATGATTTTTTTATTTTGGTTATACTAGTGAGGCAATTTTATTGACTAATATGGCAGGAATAATTAGCGAATATTCAGATACTGATATGATTATATCTTTTAATCCTAAGTATTTAAAATCCTTTGATTCAGCTGTGAAAATATTATAACTCCTGCAATATATAATAAAAGGGCAGAAAAAATTTCGCATTTGGATTTTGAAAAAAGTATATTAACAAACAAATGTATATATTTCAAATCGAAAACAATGAAAATATTAATAGACAATTCTAATCTTTTTGCAGGTGGAGGTATCCAAGTGGCTAATTCTTTCATTAATGATTTAAAAGAAATCAATGAGTCTAATAATATCTATCATATTATACAATCTCCTAACAGTGCAAAATCTATTGATAAAAACAAATTTTCAAAAAACTTTATTTTTTATGATTTAGATGATGAAACAACTAAATCTAAAACTAAAAGAATTAAAAGAGTTAAAGAAATTGAAAATATAGTTGTCCCAAATGCTATTTTTGTAACATTTGGACCATCATACCATAAAAGCTCCTTTCCTAAAATTGTGGGTTTTGCGATTCCATATATTATCTATTCAGATTCCCCATTTTTTGAGAAAGTTTCTTTTATTGAAAAATTGAAATACAAAGGATTAGATATTCTGAAAAGGAAAATGTTTATTACAAATTCAGATGTATTGATTTTTGAAACAGAGAATGCAAGACAAATCTTCTGTGAAAAAATAAAATTCAATAAGCCTACTTATACCGTGGGTAATACGCTGAATTCAATCTTTAATAGGAAGGAAGAGTGGACTGAAATATCAATTAAGAAAACAGGTATAGATGTACTTTTTTTAACAGCAAATTACGCTCATAAGAATATTCAAATCGTACCCCAAATAATAGATGAAATTTTAAAGATAGATAAAGAGATTAATTTTAAATTTTATATTTCTGTAACCAAAGAAGAACTGAATTTTGATGAAAAATATAATCATTATATACAGTATTTAGGGAGAGTAGAGCAAGAGAAAATACCTTCTTTATATTCACAGATGGATATTGTACTGATGCCTACACTATTAGAAATATTTTCTACGACCTATTTAGAGGCTATGCATATGCAAGTTCCTATTATAGCGTCTGATATGGGATTTGCAAGGGATATTTGTTTGGATTCAGTTTTATTTAGTTCTCCACTCAATGCGAAAGATTATGCTGAAAAAATATTAATGCTCTCAGAAAATTCAAACCTAAGAAATGAATTGATAACAAAAGGTACAGAAAACTTAAAAAGATTTGGAACTAGTATGGACAGAACTCAAAAATATTTAGAAATAATAAAAGAATATGCAAATCAAAGATAAAATTCTTCTCATCACCGGCGGTACAGGTTCTTTCGGAACTGCAGTTCTTAACCGTTTTTTGCAGACTGATCATTTCAAAGAAATCCGCATTTTTTCAAGGGATGAAAAAAAGCAGGATGATATGCGTAACCTGTACAAAAATGATAAGATAAAATACTACATTGGTGATGTCCGCGATTACAACAGTGTTGAGCCTGCCACAAGAGGAGTGGATTATATTTTTCACGCTGCTGCGCTGAAGCAGGTTCCATCATGCGAATTTTTTCCAATGCAGGCAGTTCGCACCAATGTGGACGGCACTCAGAACGTTATCCGCGCTGCTGCTTTCAATAAAGTAAAGAAAGTAATTTGTTTAAGTACAGACAAAGCTGCCTATCCAATTAATGCAATGGGAATTTCCAAAGCGATGATGGAAAAAGTAGCCGTTGCCGAAGCAAGAAATCTTACCGAAACTGTCGTTTGCCTTACCCGTTACGGAAATGTAATGGCATCTCGAGGTTCGGTAATTCCATTGTTTTTAAATCAGATTCAGAATGGGGAAGATATTACAATTACGGATCCAAATATGTCCAGATTCTTTATGTCTTTGGATGATGCAGTAGACTTAGTTCTGTTTGCATTTGAGAACGGAAAACCGGGCGATCTTTTTGTAAATAAAGCTCCTGCCGGAACCATCGGAGATCTTGCCAAAGCGCTCATAGAACTTACCGGAAAGCCTACTAATGTGAAAATTATCGGGACAAGGCATGGTGAAAAACTGTATGAAACGCTTTGCACACGTGAGGAAATGCTGAAAGCTGAAGATATGGGAGATTTCTATAGAATTCCCGCCGACAACCGTGATCTGAACTACGCTAAATATTTCTCCGAAGGCGAAACAGATATTTCTCTTGTAGAAGATTATCATTCGCACAACGCCGATCAGGAAGGAGTGGATGGCTTGAAGAATTTAATATCTACACTGCCGCTGATTCGCCGCGAGGTTTTTGGCGAAAACGTATTGGTGAATGGCCATTAAAATCCCAAACTCACCAAAAAACTGTTAACTGAAAAGAAAATTGAATGATAAACGTTGGTATCACCGGCAAAGAAGGATTTGTAGGTAAGCATTTGCATAACACCTTAAATCTCGATCCTGAAAAATACCGGTTAATTCCTTTCGAAAAGCTATATTTTGATGAGGCTGAAAAACTGGAAGGTTTTGTTTCGCAGTGCGACGTAATCGTGCATCTTGCGGCAATGAACCGCCATCCGGATCCTGAAGTTATTTATCATACTAATGTTCAGCTTGTACAGAAACTTGTGGATGCTCTTGAAAGAACTGGAGCCACACCTCATGTGCTCTTTTCCTCATCTTCTCAGGAAGAACGCGATAACCTTTACGGTAAATCCAAAAAAGAGGGAAGAAGGTTACTTGCAGATTGGGCGGAAAAGAATAAAGGGAAATTTTCAGGTCTTATAATTCCAAATGTTTTTGGCCCTTTTGGGAAACCTTATTATAACTCGTTTATTGCCACTTTCTGCCATCAGCTGACTCACGGAGAAACACCGAAGATTGATGTGGACGGTGAAGTGAAACTGATTTACGTTGGTGAGCTGATTCATAATATTATTGCAGAGATTGAAAATGGAGCGTCTCACGAGAACTATACGGTTCCGTTTACTTCTTCCATTAAAGTTTCGGAAGTTTTGGAAAAACTGAAGAACTTTAAAGAACTTTATTTCGAAAACGGTGAAATTCCGGTATTGGATTCGTCTTTCGATCATCAGCTTTTCAATACATTTCGGTCTTTTATCAGTCACGAAACTCATTTTCCTATAAAATTTACGCAACATACAGATCCGCGGGGAAGTTTTGTGGAAGTGATCCGTTTGGGAATTGGCGGACAGTGTTCGTTTTCAACTACAGTTCCCGGAATTACGAGAGGAAACCATTATCATACACGAAAAATTGAACGTTTTGCAGTCATCAAAGGAAAAGCACAAATCCAGCTTCGAAAAGTAGATTCAGAAGAAGTTCTGGACTTTTTTCTTGATGGGAATGAGCCTTCTTATGTAGACATGCCTATTTGGTATACGCACAACATAAAAAATATCGGGGAAGAAGAACTGTATACCATTTTCTGGATTGATGAACCTTACAATCCTGAAGATGCAGACACTTACTTCCTTGAAGTTTAAAAAAACACAATGAAAAAATTGAAAGTAGTAACTGTTGTCGGAACCCGTCCCGAAATAATCCGCTTGGCAAGAGTAATGGCGGCTTTGGACAGATCTGAAGCCGTAGAGCACATCATCATCCATACCGGACAGAATTATGATTACGAACTGAACCAGATTTTCTTTGATGATCTGGGAATCAGAAAACCGGATTATTTTCTGGAAGCTGCGGGAAAAACAGCCACGGAAACGGTGGGTAATATCCTTATAAAAATCGATCCGCTTTTGGAGGAACTTAATCCGGATGCTTTTTTGGTTCTTGGAGATACCAATTCCTGTCTTTGTGCTATTCCTGCAAAAAAACGACAAATTCCGATTTTCCATATGGAAGCAGGAAACCGTTGCTTCGATCAGCGTGTTCCGGAAGAAACCAACCGTAAAATTGTAGACCATACTGCAGATATCAACTTGACCTATTCGGATATTGCGCGCGAATATCTTCTTCGTGAAGGTTTACCAGCAGACCGCATTATCAAAACAGGTTCTCCGATGTTTGAGGTTCTGAACTATTATCTCCCGGAAATCCAGAAATCTGATGTTTTGAATCGGTTGAATCTCGAAAAGGGGAAGTACTTTGTCGTGAGTTCTCACCGTGAAGAAAACATTAATTCCGACAGGAATTTTACCGGACTCATGGAAAGTCTGAATACCATTGCTGAAAAATATGGTTATCCCGTGATTGTTTCCACGCATCCGCGTACCAGAAACATGATCGAAAAGAAAAATATTGAGATGCGTCCGGAAATTCAGTTTTTAAAGCCACTAGGTTTTCACAATTACAACGCACTTCAGATGAACAGTTTTGCTGTGCTTTCCGATTCAGGGACAATTTCTGAAGAATCGTCAATTCTGAATTTCAGAGCTCTAAACATTCGCGAAGCACACGAAAGGCCGGAAGCAATGGAAGAAGGAAGCGTCATGATGGTGGGTTTATCTCCTGAAAGAATTTTGCAGGGACTGGTTCATTTGCAGTACCAGGAAATCGGAGAAAGCCGGAATATGAGAAAAGTAGCAGATTACAGTATGCCGAATGTTTCGGAAAAGGTTGTCAGAATTATTCTGAGTTATACTGATTATGTAAACCGTGTAGTTTGGAGTAAGAAGTAATATTGCATATATTTATTTGATGAACGTAGCTTTTCTCACGGGAGTAAAAATCGACAGTCTTAAGCAAAGGGGGATTTATCAGGATCTTCTTAGGAAATTTACCGAAGAAGGTCATAAAGTAACCATTATTACTCCTTCCGAAAGACGAGAGGGTGAAAAGACTGAAATGGTTGACTTTGGTGATTACAGGATTTTGAAAGTTCGTACCCTTAATCTTCAGAAAGCCAACCTTATTGAAAAAGGTTTAGCCACTGTAGCTGTCGAGTATCAGTTTGTGAATGCCATAAAGAAATATCTTACAGATCAGCGTTTTGATCTGGTTCTTTATACCACGCCACCAATCACTTTTGTAAAAGCTATTAAGTACCTCAAGAAAAGAGATCAGGCTCTTACGTATTTGCTTCTGAAGGACATTTTTCCGCAGAATGCTGTGGATATGAAAATGTTCTCCGAGAAAAGTTTTATTTACCGTTTTTTTAGAAATAAAGAAAAAGAACTTTACCAGATATCAGATGCTATCGGGTGTATGTCGAAGGCGAATGTAGAATATATCCTTAAACATAATCCGGAAATCAACGCTGAAAAAGTAGAAAATAATCCTAACAGCATTACTCCGCACCAGTTTGAATTTAATCAGGACAAAATTGCAGAACTGAAAGAAAAATATTCCATTCCTGAGGGAAAAACTGTTTTTGCATACGGTGGTAATTTGGGTAGGCCACAAGGCATCGATTTTCTTTTGGAAACCATAATTAAATCGGAAAATCTCAATGTTTTTTTTCTCATTATCGGTATCGGAACTGAATTTAACAGAATGGAAAACTGGTTTCGCAAGCATAAGCCAACCAATGCGGCTTTGCTCAAAAATTTACCGAAAGACGATTTTGATGAGATTCTTCAGGCTTGCGATGTTGGATTGATTTTTCTTGACAAGAAGTTTACGATCCCTAACTTTCCGTCAAGACTTTTGAGTTACCTCGAAATGAAATTGCCGGTTATTGCAGCAACCGATTCTAATTCCGATGTTGGTGATGTTGTCGAAAATGCAGGTTGCGGGGTGAAAGTAATTGCGGGAGATATTGACACCATGATTAAAACCGTCGAAAAGTATTCCGATAAAGTGTTTCTGCAAACGATGAAAGAACGGTGCTGGAAATTACTTAAAGATGAGTATACGGTAGATTATTCGTATGAAATTATTAGTAATAGATTGAAACACAGATAGAAATGCTAAACGTAGCAATCAGTCAAACAGCAGCATGTATAGAAAGAATCTAAAAAGAATTTTCGATTTTTTGGTGGCTACGCTCGCTTTTATAGTTCTTAGTCCGATATTTCTTATTGTAATGGTCGGTCTTTTCTTTGCGAACAGCGGCAAACCTTTCTTCTTTCAGCTTCGCCCGGGAAAAGACGGTGAGATTTTTAGTATTGTAAAATTTAAGACAATGAACGATCGAACCGATCGTGAAGGCAATTTGCTTCCAGATGCACAACGATTAACTGAAATTGGTAAGTTTGTGCGTAAAACTTCTCTTGATGAAATTCCGCAACTGTTGAATGTTATAAAAGGCGATATGTCTCTGGTAGGTCCGCGTCCGCTTCTACCAAGTTATCTGGAGTTGTATAATGATTTTCAGCGAAGAAGAAATGAAGTAAAACCCGGTATTACCGGTTGGGCACAGGTAAATGGAAGAAACAGTATCAGCTGGGAACAGAAATTTGCATACGATGTTTGGTATGTAGATCATCTTTCTTTTTTGCTTGATATGAAAATACTGCTGTTAACCGTGAAGAAAGTTTTTATATCCGAAGGAATTAACGAAGAAGGGCAGGCAACATCAGAAGAATTTAAAGGAAATAGTTTATGATACTTTACGGAGCAAGCGGTCATGCTGAAGTAGTGCTGGATATTCTGGTGAATTTAGGTATTGCAGTTGATGTAATATTTGATGATCAGCCAAAATGTGATTTGCTTTTCAACGTAAAAGTTCAAAATGCGCCAGAAAAAGTAGATTTTCATAAAGCAATTATTTCAATCGGTAATAATACGTTTAGAAAAAAAATTTCCGAAAGATTTCAATTGGATTATCAAACTGCCATTCATCCGGATAGTACGGTATCTCAGTTCTCTCAGATTGGGGAAGGGACAGTTGTGATGGCTAAAGCTGTCATCAATCCCGGTAGTCGTGTAGGAAAGCACTGCATTGTCAATACAGGAGCTATTGTGGAGCATGACTGTGTGGTAGGAGATTTTGCTCATATTTCTCCAAATGCGGCTCTTGCCGGAAATGTAACCGTTGGAGAAGGTTCACATATAGGTATTGGAGCATCTGTCATTCAGGGTGTAAAAATTGGTAAATGGGCTACCATTGGAGCTGGAGCGGTGATAATTAAAGATGTTCCGGATTTTGCTACAGTTGTGGGTAATCCCGGAAAAATAATAAAAACAAATTGATATGAATTCCAAAATTTGGCTTTCCTCGCCGCACATGGGAGGGAACGAACTAAAATATATTCACGAAGCTTTTGACGAAAACTGGGTGGCACCTCTAGGTCCAAATGTAAACGGACTGGAGGCAGACCTTGAAAGTTTTTTGGGTGAAAACGTGCACGTTGCTGCCTTAAGTGCAGGAACAGCAGCTCTGCATCTAGCATTAATCGTTTTGGGAGTAAAGCACGGCGATGAAGTGATTTGCCAGAGTTTTACTTTTTCAGCTTCAGCCAATCCTATAACTTACGTAGGAGCGAAACCTGTTTTCATAGATAGTGAACCTGAAACCTGGAATATGTGTCCAAAAGCTCTGGAAGAAGCTGTCGTGCAGGGTGAAGCGAAAGGTAAAAAGCCAAAAGCTATTATTATAGTTCACCTTTACGGCATGCCGGCAAAAATGGATGAGATTATGCAGGTTGCAGAGAAATATAATATACCTGTTATTGAAGATGCAGCAGAAGCATTAGGCTCAACATACAAAGGCAGAAAATGCGGTACTTTTGGTGAACTTTCTCTTTTGAGTTTTAACGGTAACAAAATTATTACTACTTCTGGTGGAGGAGCTTTGGTTTGCAGAACCAAAGAACAGAAGGACAAAACGGTTTTTTTATCAACGCAGGCAAGAGATAATGCTCCGCATTATGAACATACTCACATTGGGTACAACTATAGGATGAGTAATATTGCTGCAGGGATTGGTCGTGGACAAATGGAAGTGCTGAGCGATCGCATTTCTCAAAGAAGAAAAAACCACGATTTCTATGCTAAGCTTTTTAAGGATTTTGAAGGTGTAAGAGTGTTTTCTGAGCCTTCCGACGACTTCTTTTCAAACCACTGGCTTTCTGCAGTTGTAATTGATCCGCAGAGTGCAGGTTTTACACGTGAAGATTTACGCCTCAAACTTCTTGAAGAAAACATCGAGTCGCGTCCGCTATGGAAACCAATGCATTTGCAGCCGGTTTTTGCTGATGCTCTATACTATGGAGAAAAAGTGGCTGAAGAACTGTTTGCGAATGGTCTTTGTCTACCGTCCGGATCCAATATGACAGATGAAGAAAGAGAGCGTATAAAAACTGTAGTACTGAATATTAAACCAGAATAATGAAAATCATAGAAACACCACTAAAAGACTGTTACATTATTGAGCCAACTATCTTCGAAGATTCCCGTGGCTACTTTATCGAAAAGTACAACGAGAAGAAATTTGAAGAACTAACGGGAATGAACGGTCATTTTGTACAGGACAATATTTCAAAATCTTCCTACGGTGTTCTGCGCGGTTTGCATCTGCAGAAAGGCGAACATGCGCAGGCAAAACTGGTGTCCTGTCTGGAAGGTAAAGTTTTTGATGTGGCAGTAGATTTACGTGAAGACTCCCCAACATTCGGACAGTGGTTCGGGGTGGAACTTTCCGCTGAGAATAAACTGCAGTTTTATGTGCCGAGAGGTTTCGGACACGGCTTTTCCGTGCTTTCAGAAACCGCTGTATTTGCCTACAAGTGCGATAATTTCTACAATAAAGAATCTGAGGGAGGTGTTTTATGGAACGATCCCGAATTGGATATCGACTGGAAACTTCCGGTGGAAGACGTTATTCTTTCCGAAAAAGATAGGGTTCAGCCTACATTTTCAGAGAAAAACTTCTGATTGACTCAACACAATATTATCATTAACTGCTCTTATTCCGGGAGTGGTTTTTTGTAGGTAGCCGTTCAGAAAAAATTCAATAAATTTGTAAAGAATTATTTGTAATGGACGCTAAACAGAAAGAACTCAACATCAGTACCATCAAAGACGTTTTGAAGCAGTATCTGCAGGAAAAAGGTTTTAGAAACACCCCGGAACGCTACACCATTCTGGAAGAAATTTATGGACTGGATCACCATTTTAATGTTGATGATCTTTATTTGTTGATGATGCAGAAAAAATACCATGTATCTAAAGCTACTATTTACAATACCATCGAAATTTTTCTGGATGCGGGACTTATCCGAAAACATCAGTTCGGGGAAAAAACGCTTACCTCTTCATCCTACGAAAAATCTTATTTCGATAAGCAGCACGATCATCTGGTGATTTACCGTAAAGATTCCGACAAGGAAATCGAGGAAATTATCGAGTTTTGTGATCCTAGAATTCAGGGAATTAAGGAAGCAATAGAAGACGCTTTTGGCGTAAATATTGATTCGCATTCACTTTACTTCTACGGAACCAAGAAGAATTAATGAAGAAATTTTTCGTCCTTTTTCTGCTTGCAGGAACTTTTGCTTTTGCGCAAATTGTTACGCAGCCAACAACTCCGGCTGTGAAGGATCCTTTTTTCAACACGCCTCAGAATCAGCAACCGGGCGAAAAAGTAAAACTTATTCACTCCGATTTCTTTCAAAAAACTCCGGACCGATACGGCGGCAATCCTTTTTTTTCGGGCAACGTTCAGTTCTCACATCAGGGATCACTACTTTCTGCCGATGAGGTAATTCTTTATCAGGACCAGAACTTTGTAAAAGCGATCGGTAATGTTAAACTTCAGAATGCAGACGGCTCCGTAATTACTGCTGGAGAAATGGAGTACGATGGAAATACCCAAAAAGGAATCGCTAGAAAAAATGTGGTTTTAACCGATCCGCGGCAGAAAATTGAAACGGAAACCCTGTATTACGACCGTCTTTCCAACAAGGCCTATTTCAATACCGGTGGAACTATTTCTGATGCCTCCAACATTATGTACACCAGATCAGCAACATACGATTTGAATACAAGAATGATTGATTTTACCGGAAATGTAAAAATCGATAATCCGCAGTATATTGTTGAAGGCGTCAATATCAAACAGAATCAGAATACCAATACAGCAGATTTTTTTGGGCCTACAACCATAACCAATAAGGATAATCCGGCTAATCGGGTATACACAGAACGCGGTAGTTATAATATGAATACCAAAGAAGTGTATCTGAAAAAGAATTCTAAAATCTATTATAACAACAAGATTCTGTCGGGTGACGATATGTATTTCAACCAGATTTCCGGATTTGGGACTGCCCGTGGAAATGTTACGTTGGACGATCCACAAGAAAACCGGTACATTAAAGGAGGATACGGAGAAATTTTTGAAAAGAAGGATTCAGCGATGATTACTGAAAGACCTTACGCAGTGAAAATTCTGGAAAAAGATTCAATGTATTTTTCGGCGCAGCGCATTTTGGCGTATCAGAAAGCAGATTCTACAATGGTTAAGAAAAGTTTTCTGCGAGCTTATCGAAAAGCCAGGATGTTCAAAACTAATATTCAGGTGCGCGCCGATTCCCTGAGTTTTAACGAAACCGATGGCATTATGCATCTTCATGGCAGTCCATTTGCTTGGAGTGGCGAAAAGCAGGTTTCAGGCGATAAAATTGAGGCATATTTTGATACCCAAAATGAATATATCGATTCATTGAAAGTTGTAGGAAATGCATTCGCCATCAGCAAAGCAGACTCATTAAACCTTAAAGATGAGTTCAATCAGGTTAAAGGTCAGTTAATGACGGTATATTACGAAAACAACGAAATAAAGTTGGCTAAAGTCATCGGAAATGCACAGGCAATCACCTATGCCGATGATCAGGATGAAAGAACACGCGAAACCGAAAGAATTGGAGTGGTACTTTCAACTTGTGGAATTATCGAAGCAGAATTTACCGACAATACTGTAGATATTATTTCGTGCAGTGTCGGAGCCAATTCTGATATTTTTCCGATGAGCATGATTTCTCGCGAGCAACGATTCTTTCCGGATTTTAATTGGAACACCAAAGACAGGCTCCGGAAGTGGACAGATATTTTCCTCGATTCACCTAATTACGAAGAAATAACCTACGAATCGGATGATGCGCTTTACAACGAGGCTCAACGAAGAATTGAAGAAGCCAAAGCAGCGGAAGAGGCCAAGAAGCCAAAACGCGTCCGCAAATAGCACCGTTAAACTTTACTCAAAATGAAAGAACAGTTTTATAAATATCAGGCGCAAACTACACAGTTCGCTTCCGGTTTCGAAGTTGAAAAAGCTCAGGGCAGCTACATTTACGGAAAGAACGGTAAAAAATATCTTGATTTTGTTGCCGGAGTTTCAGCCAATACTTTAGGACATTCTCATCCAAAAGTCGTAAACGCTATTAAAGAACAGGCGGACAAATATCTTCACGTCATGGTTTATGGCGAGTATGCACAGGAAATGCCCGTAAAACTGTGTGAACTTCTGGCCGCATCCACTCCGGATCCTCTGGAAGTAACTTATTTGGTTAACAGTGGTGCAGAAGCGATTGACGGTAGTCTGAAGTTGGCAAAAAGATATACTGGAAGAGAAGAGATTATTTCTTTCAAAGATTCCTATCACGGAAATACGCATGGAGCTTTGTCGGTTTCCGGTAACGAGTTTCACAAAAGGGAATTTCGTCCGTTGCTTCCGATGGTGAACTTTATCGGTTTTAATGATGAGAAAGACTTGGAGAAAATCACCGAGAAAACAGCAGCCGTGATTATGGAAACCGTACAGGGCGCCGCAGGATTTATCGTTCCGGAAAATGATTTTCTGAAAAAACTGAAAGCCCGCTGCGAACAGGTTGGAGCACTTTTAATTCTTGATGAAATACAGCCAGGTTTTGGCCGCACGGGAAAACTTTTCGCTTTTGAACATTACGGAATTGTTCCCGATATTCTGGTGATGGGAAAAGGAATGGGAGGTGGCGTTCCGATTGGTGCGTTTATGAGTTCTCGGGAAATGATGGAACAACTTTCTCATTCTCCGAAATTAGGACATATCACAACATTTGGTGGTAATCCTTTAATTGCTGCAGCAGCTTATGCAACGCTGAAAGAAGTTCTGGACAGTGGACTAATGAATGAAACGGACAGGAAAGAACAGCTCTTCCGCGAACTTTTGGTGCATCCCAGAATTAAGAACATCAACGGAAAAGGTTTAATGCTCGCAGTAAATTTGAGCAGACCTGAAATTACTTTGGAAGCTGCGAGACGTTGTATGGAAAAAGGGCTCATCGTTTTCTGGCAACTGTATCGTAACGAATATATGAGAATTTCTCCGCCACTTACGATTTCGGAGGACGAAATCCGTGAAGGATGCCGGATAATTCTGGAAGTTCTTGATGGAGATTTCTAAAACTTTATCGAGGAAAAACTATACTTTTTTTAGCCCCGATTGAACGGTATGTTTAAGCTCTTTTTGACGGCGGAGCCCAGCGGAGCCTGCAAAAAAGCGAGTAGTGAAAGCGGGTATTCCGGTCGGAAAATTTTGCTGTTTTCTGCTTCTTATTTTTATCTACAATTTGATTGAAACAGTTGCATATTTCAATAATAAATTTATATATTGCGCCACGTTAAAAATGTGTAAAATATGGCGAAAATAAAAGTGCAGTACGAGTTTCCTATGCACTGCCAATCCGAAATCCTGTACGAATATATGGCAAGTGCAGAAGGTTTGGCGGAGTGGTTTGCTGATGAAGTGGTGGAAAAAGGAGACGACTTTTATTTCAGCTGGGGAGGCGGACCTGCCGAAAAAGCAACACTGATTAGATATAAGCCGGAAAGTTTTGTGCGTTTCCGTTGGGAAGAAGATGAAGGAACAAAGAATTTCTTCGAAATGATTATCGTGATTGATGAAATTACCGATGACCTATCTTTAAACATAACAGATTTTTGTGATAAAGGTGGCGAAGTAGAAAATCAACTCTACTGGGAAAACCTGATAGAAGACCTCCGAATTAAACTTGGAGCAGCTTAAAAAAATACTAAAGAACGGAATTTACCCGTTCTTTTTTATTTCATAACTTTGCAGCCGCAAAAAACAATCATTATCAACGCATTATGAGAACGAAATCCACCGGAAAAAAGAAAATTAACATCGTTACTTTGGGCTGCTCCAAAAATGTTTACGACTCTGAAGTATTAATGGGTCAATTACAAGCGAATGGAAAGGAAGTGGTGCACGAAGACAAAGGCGATATCGTAGTGATTAATACCTGCGGTTTTATTGATAATGCGAAGGAAGAAAGCATCAATACGATTCTGGATTTTGTAGATGCAAAGAAACGTGGTGAGGTGGAGAAAGTTTTCGTTACAGGTTGTTTATCTGAGCGTTATAAACCGGATTTGGTAAAAGAAATTCCGGATGTGGATCAATACTTCGGAACAAGAGATTTACCGATTCTTCTTAAACATTTAGGTGCGGATTATAAACATGAACTTGTTGGTGAACGTTTAACCACCACCCCAAAGCATTACGCTTACCTGAAGATTTCTGAAGGTTGCGACAGACCTTGTTCGTTCTGCGCGATTCCATTGATGCGGGGAGGTCACGTTTCCACACCGATTGAAAATCTGGTATTGGAAGCAGAAAAATTAGCGAAAAACGGTACCAAAGAACTTATTCTGATTGCACAGGATTTAACATATTACGGTTTGGATATTTATAAAAAACGTGCGTTGGGCGATTTGCTTCTTCGCCTGGTGAAAGTAGAAGGAATAGAATGGATTCGCCTTCATTACGCATTTCCGAGTGGTTTTCCTGAAGACGTTCTCGATATTATTAAGAATGAACGGAAGGTTTGCAACTATATTGATATTCCGTTGCAGCACATCAATTCCGATTTGCTTAAATCCATGAAGCGCGGAACAACGCATGAAAAAACCAACGCTCTCTTAGCAAAATTCCGTGAGAAAGTTCCCGATATGGCGATCAGGACGACGCTTATTGTAGGTTATCCAGGCGAAACGGAAGAAAGATTTCAGGAATTGAAACACTGGGTAAAAGAACAGCGTTTCGACAGATTGGGATGCTTCACATATTCGCATGAGGAAAATACTACTGCCCATCAGCTTGAAGACGATGTTCCGCAGGAAGTGAAAGAAGCCAGAGTAGATGAAATTATGGAAATTCAGTCTCAGATTTCCTGGGAGAAGAACCAGGAGAAAATCGGGAAAGTATTCCGCTGTATATTTGACCGTAAAGAAGGAGCTTACTTTGTAGGTCGCACCGAGTTCGATTCACCGGATGTAGATAATACTGTTTTAGTGAATGCTGATAACGTATATATTTCGATTGGAGAATTTGCTGATGTACGAATTACTGAAGCAGAAGAATTCGATTTGTATGGTGAATTTGTATAAAAACTACTGAAATACAATAAAAAAATAACTGAGATTTCCTCAGTTATTTTTTTTGTAATTAATTGATGTATAGTTGTTTGTGTTTTTTAATATATGCAATAAACATTAATTTCGTTAATAAGATTAACTTTTTTGGTGAAATTTTAACATTTTTTAACAACTCTCGTTAAACACTTTCTGCAAAGGCATTCAGGTGTTATTTAAGAAATTATTAAGAGCTCTTTAACAGTCTTTAACAGAATAAATTTTGTTCAACTTAATCCCGATATAATTTTGCCCCGTCAAAACCAATAAAACAATTCAAAATGATGAAAAGAGCAACTCTCGTAATCATAATGATGATTTCAACTCTTGGTTTGTATTCATTCAAATACAATGCCAACGACAACGATGAGGTGAAAACAAGTTATGCGTCGTATTATCACGACAAATTCAACGGAAGAAAAACTGCAAGCGGGCAAATTTTCAGCAACAAGAAAATGACTGCAGCACATAGAACTCTTCCTTTCGGTACCAAAGTGAAAGTTACCAATCTTAGAAACGGCGAAAGCGTAGTGGTAACAATTAACGACAGAGGTCCGTTTCATGCTTCCCGCGCTTTAGATTTATCCAAAGCAGCATTTGATGAAATTGGAAACCTGGACAGAGGAACAATGCCGATTGAATACCAAATTATCGACTAAAATTTTACGATTTTAAAAAGCAGAGCCAACTCATTGAGTTGGCTTTTTTTATTGGTTGAGTTCCACCAGAACCGGACAGTGATCGGAGTGAAAAACTTCTTTTAAAATCACTGCACGCGTAAGACGTTCTTTTAAACTGTACGAAACGAAATTATAATCCAGGCGCCATCCTTTGTTTCTGGCTCGTGAATTTTGCCGGTAACTCCACCATGAATAATTATCCGGCTGATCATTAAAGAACCGGAAACTGTCGATCAGTTCGCATTCTTCAATAAAGGAAGTCAGCCACTCACGTTCCATTGGGAGGAAACCTGAAACAGTTTTCAGTCCTTCCGGATTATGGATGTCAATCGGTTTGTGACAGATGTTGAAATCTCCGCAAATGATAAGATTTGGGATGGTTTTCTTCAGTTCTTTTATATATTCAAGAAAATCATAGCAGAACTGCATTTTAAAGTCTAGACGCTCAATGTTTGAAGCAGAGGGAACATACACTGAAATCACAGAGAAGTCGTCGAAATCAGCACGCATAATCCGCCCTTCGGAATCATATTGTTCAATTCCGCAACCGTAGACAATATTTTTAGGCAAAATTTTAGAAGCGATTCCAACTCCGGAATAACCTTTTCTTACCGCCGAATGCCAAAAACTGTGATAACCGATTTTCTCAAGACTTTCAATATCAATCTGATCGTTTCCGGCTTTGCTTTCCTGAATGCAGATAATATCAGGATCTGCTGTTTCAAGCCAACCTACAAAATCTTTGGTAAACGCAGCGCGAATGCCGTTTACATTATAACTGATGATTTTCATAGGTTCAAAAATACGTACAAAGCTCCTGAAGTAAAAGCGAAAGCAATAAAAAAGCGGAAAAAATCGAAGATTTTTTCCGCCCGGATCCCAAATTAAATAAACTATGAAAAAAAACTATTTGGGTTCCAAAATGCTGATCGGAATAATACACTCCTCCAGTGAAATTCCGCCGTGCTGATAAGTTTCTTTGTAATAGTTTACAAAATGATTGTAGTTTTTCGGATAAGCCAGAAAAATATTGTTTTTGGCGAAAATATATTTTGAACTTAAGTTACCTTTCGGTAAAAACAGCTTCTCCGGATTAGTAATTGCCCAAACATCGCTGTTTTCGTAGGTTAAACTTTTTCCGGTTTTGTAACGGATGTTCGTTGAAGTTTCTCTGTCGCCCACAACTTTGCTCGGCTTTTTCACATACACAGTTCCGTGGTCGGTTGTGATAACCAATTTGAAACCGTTTTCTGCCGCAAGTTTTACAATTTTGATGAGTGACGAATTTTCAAACCAGTTCAATGTAAGTGAACGGAAAGTTTTATCATCTCTAATCAGCTGATCAACAATGTGATTGTCGGTTTTTGCGTGCGAAAGAATATCAATGAAATTATAAACTATTACCAGTAAATCATTGTTTTTATGCTGGTTGAAATCATCATAAATTTTTCTCTCGAAATCGGCATTCAGAATCTTCAGATATTTCATCGATTTTCCGGATAATCCAAGACGTTTCATCTGATCTTCCAGGAAATCTCTTTCGTATTCGTTTTTATTGCCGTCTTCATTATCATTAAACCAGTATTGTGGGAAGCGTTTTTCAATTTCGGAAGGCATTAATCCTGCAAAAAATGAGTTTCTTGCGTACTGCGTCGCCGTTGGTAAAATGCTGAAATAATAATCTTCCGAAGTTTTGTTGTAGAACTTCGTGAACAAAGGTTCAATCACTTTCCACTGATCGTAACGAAGGTTGTCGATCATCAGAAGAAGAACTTTGTCTTTTTGTACTTCCGGCTTCACTTTATCTTTGAAAAGCGTATGGCTCATCATCGGCTTTTCGTTGCTGTGAAGCCATTCTTCGTAGTTATTTTCGATAAATTTCGCAAACTGAATATTCGCTTCTTCTTTTTGAGACTGCAGCAAATCTGAAAACTCATTGTCGAAAACGCGGTCGAATTTTATTTCCCAGTTTAGGATTTTCTTATAGTATTCAGCCCAATCCTCGTAAGTTCTCAAATAAGAAAGCTCCATTGAAAGATTTCGGAATTCCTGCTGATATTCCAGAATGGTTTTCTGTTCGACCAAATCGGCTTCCTGCAGATTTTTCTTTAGCGATAAAAGTACCTGGTTAGGATTTACTGGTTTTAGGATATAATCTGAAATCTGTGATCCAATCGCCTGTTCCATGATGCTTTCTTCCTCATTTTTGGTAACCATTACGATTTTCAAAGCGCTGTCTTTGGCTTTGATCATTGGGATGGCTTCAATTCCGGTAATTCCGGGCATGTTTTCGTCCAAAAGAGTAAGCTCGAACTTTTCGGAATCTATCAGTTCGAGTGCTTCATTCACATTGTTAACCGGAGTAACGTTGTAGCCCTTATTTTCTAAGAAAACGATATGAGGTTTTAATAAATCTACTTCATCATCTATCCATAAAATTTTTCCTGCCATAAATTGTTTCTGTATTGTACAATAATTTGTTTTTACCTGCATCAAAAATATAACCAAATTGTCTTAAATAATGCCCAAAAAAGCTTTTATAAAAGTTAAATATTAGTTAATCACGAAGTTTTGCTGAGGTTTTGTGAAAAGGGGTGTCACCCATAATAATGTTTAATTTCAGTAACTTGCGGGTTCTTTTGTATACTAACTGAATAAAAAAATAATGTTACGAGCAGAACAGGTAACAAAATCCTATAACGCCGGAAAAAAGATTGCACTTCAGGATTTCAGTATTGATGTTCCGGAAGCAAGTATTTACGGACTTTTGGGTCCGAATGGTGCCGGTAAAACCACTTTCATTAGAATAATTAATCAAATCACGCAGCAGGATAGTGGAGAAGTTTTTATCAATGGAGAAAAACTCAATCCGCTTCATATCCGTGAAATTGGTTACATGCCGGAAGAAAGAGGACTTTACAAAAATATGAACGTGGGCGACCAACTGTTGTATTTTGGTGAGTTGAAAGGAATGTCGCGAAACGATGCGCTGCACGAAGCTAGAAAATGGTTTGAGGTGTTGCAGATTGACCAATGGTGGAAGAAAAAGCTATCTGAATTGTCAAAAGGAATGGCTCAGAAAATCCAATTTGTAGTGACTGTGTTACATCGTCCGAAATTGCTTATTCTGGATGAACCGTTTTCAGGTTTCGACCCGGTAAATGCCAATTTGATTAAGGACCAAATCCTGAATCTTAAGAACAATGGAACTACGATTATTCTATCCACTCACAGAATGGAAAGTGTGGAGGAAATGTGCGATTATGTGGCGCTGATTAATAATTCCAGGAAGATTCTGGACGGTAAAATTTTTGATGTTCGCGAACAATTTAAAAACCATATTTTCACAGTGACATTGGGTGATGTGGACGCTGATTCTTTCCAAAAGTTGAGGGAAAATTTCGGAATTGAAAACTATTCAACCGCCAATGGTTTAGTAACATTCGATATGAAAGAACATGATAACCAGAATCATATTCTTTCGGAACTGATGAAAACTGGTAAGATTAGAACTTTTGTAGAGAAAATTCCGAGCATGAATGAAGTATTTATTAACGCAGTTTCCGGTAATCAGGAAATGAAAACTTTACAGAACTCATGAAAAATATAATACTGATTACTAAACGGGAATTTCTTACGCAGGTAAAAAAGAAATCATTTATCATTCTTACTTTGCTTGCACCGGTTTTAATGGTCGGATTTGGGTTTTTGATCTCTTTGATGTTTAAAGCCAACGAAACCACTCATACCATAAATGTTGTGGATAAAAGCGGACTTTTCAGTGACCAGCTTCCATCCGACGAACTGTTGAAGTATGTTTTTGTTCCTGAAAGTGCAGAAACCGCGCTGAAATCCACATTAGTTGATATGGCCGGGATTGACGGATTACTCGTTATTCCTCACCTGAAAAACGGAAATTTTGATCTCCTGGAAAGAGAAACTCAGCTTTTCGTTAACAAAAAAATTGGTTTGGATACCAAAATGATGATTAGTTCTGATCTTGCGGACGTTGTAAAAAAACAGAAAATAAAATCTTTGGGAATCAGCGAGGATAAAGTAATCAATCTCGATAAAAGTTTTAAACTGAACATGCAGAACGTGCGGGACAAACGGGAAGATTCGGATATGGCTTTCGGTGTGAAAACCGGATTGAGTATGGTTTTGATGTATGCTGTTTTTATGTTCATCATCATTTACGGTGTTCGTGTGATGCGAAGTGTCCTGGAAGAGAAGAATAACAGGGTAGTGGAGATTATTATTTCGTCGGTAAAGCCGTTTGAACTGATGATGGGAAAAATTCTGGGTGTAACCTTCGTTGCCTTAACGCAGTTTTTGATATGGATAACGATGGCTGTACTCGCAGCTGTGTTTTTCAATACCGGTTTTGCTGCTTTGCAGGGTGGAGTTCCTGGTCAGGAAGCCGCCGCAGAAGCTATGGAAGGTTTTGATTTGAAAGCGGTTGTCGGTCAGGTTTCCGGAATATTGCTTGACATGAATTTTCCTCTGGTGATTTTTGTTTTTATTGTATTTTTTCTTTTCGGGTATATTTTTTACAGTTCTATGTATGCGGCTATTGGTTCGGCCGTTGATAACGAAACCGAAACACAACAGTTTACCTTATTCGCGATTATTCCTTTGATGGTCGGTATGTACGGTAGCGTCACGATTATGAATAATCCGGAAGGTCCGCTTGGATTTTGGCTTTCCATAATCCCGTTCACTTCGCCGGTTGCCATGGTAGCAAGAATTCCTTATGGAGTTCCGGTTTGGCAAATCGTTCTTTCGATTGCACTGTTATTGATCTCAACTTTAATCATGGTGTATATAGCAGCAAAAGTGTACCGTGTTGGAATTTTGATGTACGGAAATAAAGCTTCTGCAAAAGAACTTTGGAAGTGGATTAGAAGTTAATCTGCTACTTTGGAAAAAAAACAATCGGCGAACCATTTGGTTCGCCGATCGTTTTATCATAAATGCTGTATAAATTATTCGAAAATATAACTAAGTCCTACACTTACTACATGTTCCGTTTTACGCTTTTCAATATTCGGATCGCTGCCTGATTCTGTCATTAATCCTTTGTAAGTATTACTCACTCCCAAATCGTATCTTAAAGCCAGTTCCAGCTGTCTTTTATAACTGAAACCTAATCCTGCACCTACTGCAAAGTTAAACGGACTTGCTTTTCCGTTAACTCCTGGATATTCTTCAAGCTGCTCAGCAACGTAATACCGTTTCGATGGGTTTTCTACTTTTTGGCTTACCAAAAGATTGAATCTTGGTCCAATCATTCCAAAGAATTCTGATTCAGCTTCCGAGAAATAGGCTTTAAAATAAACCGGAATACTGATGTAGTTGTTATAATATTTAGCATCATAACCAACAGATCCCTGTGCATTTTTGTCTTTCCCGGATTCGCCTGCAGCGTAAAATACTATTTCCGGCTGCAGATAAAACTGGTCATTATTATCAATCGGAATCAACGCCAACGCGCCGGCCTGGATTCCATAACGTGGTCCGGAAGGATTATGTGCGTTGGTTACCCGGGAATAATTTCCTCCAACGGTAAGCCCGAATCTCGTGCTGCTTAAATCCACCTGTGCAAAAGACAGACCTGAAGCAAGCATTAAAGCACTTAAAATAATTTTTTTCATATTGTGTGTGTTGAGTTCTATCCTAAAACCTGTGCAACAGTTTTACCGATATCAGCAGGAGAGTCTACAACGTTAATTCCGTTTTCTCTCATAATTTCCATTTTAGCCTGCGCAGTATCTTCAGCACCACCTACAATTGCACCTGCGTGACCCATTGTTCTTCCTTTTGGAGCAGTTTGTCCTGCGATGAATCCTACTACCGGTTTTTTAGATCCACTTTCTTTATACCATCTTGCTGCTTCAGCTTCCAGACTTCCTCCAATTTCTCCTATCATTACTACTGCTTCAGTTTCAGGGTCGTTGATGAAAAGTTCCAAAGCTTCTTTGGTTGTTGTTCCGATAATCGGGTCACCACCAATTCCAATAGCTGTAGAAACACCGTAACCGGCTCTAACAACTTGGTCTGCAGCTTCGTACGTAAGGGTACCTGATTTTGAAACTATACCTACTTTTCCTTTTTTGAAAACAAAACCAGGCATAATTCCGATTTTTGCTTCATCAGAAGTAATAATTCCCGGACAGTTCGGTCCGATTAAACGGCAGTCTCTGTCGGCGATGTAAGATTTTACTTTTACCATGTCAGCAACCGGAATACCTTCGGTAATCGCAACGATAACTTTAATACCGGCATCTGCAGCTTCCATAATCGCATCTGCAGCAAATGCAGGCGGCACAAAAATGATGGAAACGTTAGCTCCTGCTTTTTCCACAGCTTCTGCAACTGAATTGAAAACCGGCTTTCCAAGGTGTTCAGTTCCTCCTTTTCCCGGAGTTACACCTCCAACAACGTTGGTTCCGTATTCAATCATCTGTTCTGCGTGGAAAGTTCCTTCAGTTCCTGTGAATCCCTGTACGATTACTTTAGAATCTTTGTTTACTAATACTGACATTTCTATTTATTTAATTTATTTTTTTTGAAAATTTAAGTTTCACAAATTTACTCAATAAAATTTGATTTTTCCTTATAGACAGAGCAGAAATTACAAATTCTTTAACTTCACTTCCTTTCTCAGATACTCTCTGAATTCCTCCGCAATTGGTCCGAAATAGGTTCCTTTTTTCAGGTCACGGTTCACGCCACATTTGGCCAGTAAAACGGTCCCGGATTCTACTCTTACTCCGGAAGCCATTCCAACCTGTCCCCAAATGGTAACTTCATCTTCAATGATGCAACAGCCCGCAATTCCTGTTTGAGAAGCGATTAGAACTCTTTTCCCAATCATGGTGTCGTGACCAATCTGGATTTGATTGTCGAGTATAGAACCTTCTCCAATCACCGTTGAAGCAGTAACTCCACGGTCAATTGTGCAACCGTTTCCGATTTCTACATTATTTTCAATTACAACATTTCCAACAGAAATTAGTCTGTCGAAATTACCATCCAATTTCCTGTAATAAAATGCATCACCACCCAATACAGTATTGGCTTGAATGACAACATTGTCGCCAATTTCTGTTCGGTCACCAAGTACGACATTTGGGAAAATGTGACAGTTTTTTCCGATTTTCACATCATTGCCCAAAACCGCAGTCGGATGGATGAAAGTTCCTTCGCCAACTTCCACATTATGAAGCTCATCAGTGAAGTTGCTGATTTTTGTAAAGTGTTGATTTATTCTGTTGAAATCCCGAAAAGGATCATCTGAAATGAGCAGTGCTTTTCCAACAGGACATTCAACTTCCTTATCAATTAGAATTACTGTGGCAGCAGAGTTCAGGGCTTTTTCGTAATACTTAGGATGGTTCACGAAAACTATGTCGCCCGGTCGAACCATGTGGATTTCGTTGGTGCCTAAAACCTGAAAATTTTCATCTCCTATAAATTGTGAACTGATGATTTCGGCAATAGATTTCAGGGTTTGTGGCTGATGGAATGTCATTGAAAAAATTTTGCTAAAAATACAAAAATCGGCTCACATCTCTGCGGGCCGATTTCTGAAAATATTTTCTGATGAATTATTCTTTTACTCTTTCAAGGTAAGAACCGTCTTCAGTATTGACTTTAATTTTGTCTCCAGGTTCAATAAAAAGTGGTACCATTACTCTTGCTCCTGTTTCTACGATTGCATTTTTCAGTGCGTTGGTTGCGGTGTTTCCTTTCACGCCCGGATCTGCTTCAATAACGTCCAGATAAACTGTTACCGGAATTTCAGCTGAAAGTGGAGATTCGTCTGCTTCTTTCATAATGATGGTTACTTCTTCTCCCGGTTTCATGAACTGAGCATTTTCAATCATGTCCTTGTTCAGATAGATTTGAGAAAAATCGTCGTTGTTCATGAAGTGAAAACCGTTTTCATCATCATACAAATACTGAAACTTTCTTGTGATGACTTTTACTTCGTCGATTTTATGACCAGCTGAAAAAGTATTGTCAACCACTTTTCCATTGGTTACCGATTTTAGTTTGGTTCTTACGAAAGCCGGACCTTTTCCTGGCTTAACGTGGAGGAACTCAATTACTTTGAAAATATCATTGCTGTACTCAATGCACATTCCTTTTTTGATATCGTTGCTTGTTGCCATTAATAGTTGTTTATTTTTTTTAAGTTTTTTCTGATTTATTCTTTGCCTGTTCCGTAACCTTTTACAATTCCGCGAGGAGAATTTCGGATAAACTCCAAGATTTCGTCGCGTTCTGCGGTAGGCAACATTTCCTTTTCAATATAGTTGGAAGCCTGCGTTACGTTCATTTTCATCTGAAAAATATAACGGTAGATTTTCTGAATTTCGAAGATTTTTTCGTTACTGAAACCTCTGCGTCTCAAGCCAACAGAATTGATTCCCGCATAGCTCATTGGTTCTCTCGCTACTTTGATGTATGGCGGAATGTCTTTTCTTACCAACGTACCACCGGAAATCATCACATGTTTTCCGACTTTTCCAAACTGATGCACCGCTGAAAGTCCACCCATTACTGTGAAATCACCAATTTCTACATGACCTGCTATTCCGCAACCGTTCACAATAATTACATTATTACCAAGTACACAGTCGTGCGCAATATGCGATGTAGCCATAATTAGGCAGTCGTTGCCAATTTTTGTGTAACCTAAAGCTTTAGTTCCGCGGTTTACAGTAACGCATTCGCGGATGGTCGTTCCGTCACCAATAATCACCTGTGTATCTTCTCCGTCAAATTTAAGATCCTGTGGAATTGCTGAAATTACAGTGCCCGGAAAAATTCTGCAGTTTTTCCCAATTCTTGCACCATCCATAATGGTTACATTCGACCCAATCCATGTTCCTTCGCCAATTTCTACATCACCTGCAATGGTTGTAAAAGGTTCAACAATTACATTTTTTTTAATTTTTGCACGCTTATCAACGGCTGCTAATTGGTGAATCATTTATTCTGCAGTGTTTTTTGCCACCTGAGCCATCAATTCGGCTTCTACTACAATGTTTTCTCCAACATATCCGTAACCCTGCATGTGTACAATTCCTCTTCTGATAGGTGTTATTAATTCGATTTTAAATATAATAGTGTCGCCCGGAACAACTTTTCTTTTGAATTTTACTTTATCAATTTTAATGAAATAAGTAGAATAATTCTCCGGATCCGGAACACTTGCAAGAACCAGAATTCCTCCTGTTTGTGCCAAAGCTTCAACCTGCAAAACGCCCGGCATAACTGGTTCTTTCGGGAAGTGACCAACGAAAAACGGTTCGTTAAAAGTTACATTTTTAAGCCCAACCACGTGTTTGTCCGAGAGTTCCAGAACTTTATCAATTAATAGAAACGGATAACGGTGCGGCATGAGGCGCATAATTCCGTTGATATCGAAAACCGGTTCTTTGTGAATGTCAAAATCCGGAACGTTTTTCTTTTTGAGCATTTTCCAGTGACGGTTCAGTTTTTTAGCAAACTGAGTATTCACGAAATGTCCAGGTTTGTTTGCAATTACTTTCCCCTTTATTTTAACGCCCACCAAAGCCAGATCACCGATTACATCCAAAAGTTTGTGACGGGCTGCTTCGTTCGGATAGTTTAGGGTTAGATTATCTAAAATTCCGTTCGGGCGAATGGAAACATGATCTTTTCCGAAAGCTTTCTTCAATTTTTCTGAAGTTTCCGGAGTTAGTTCTTTATCTACGTAAACAATAGCATTCGAAATGTCACCACCTTTAATCAAACCTGCATCCAATAGCATTTCAAGTTCATGTAAGAATGAAAATGTACGTGCAGAAGAAATCTCATCCTTAAATTCAGAAATATCTTTCAGTGTTGCATTTTGAGTACCCAATACTTTGGTTCCAAAATCAACCATCGTGGTTACTTCATAGTTATCTGCAGGAATAATGGTAATTTCTGATCCTGTATTGGCATCAACAAAACTCATTACCTCTTTTACAACAAGGTATTCTCTTGGCTGGCTTTGTTCTTCGATCCCGGCTTTTTCGATGGCTTCAACGAAATATTTGGATGATCCGTCCATAATTGGTGGTTCAGCGCTGTTCATTTCGAGATAAGCGTTATCGATATCGCAACCAACAAGTGCAGCAAGCAAATGCTCACAAGTATGAATGCGAACTCCCAGTTTTTCCAGGGTAGTTCCTCTTTCGGTTGTGGTTACATAATTTACATCAGCTTCAACCTGCGGTTGACCTTCAAGATCGGTTCTCACAAATACATAGCCCGTATTTTCTTTGGCCGGTTTTATGGTAAGATTTACTTCTTTGCCGGTGTGCAGCCCGATTCCGGAGAGGGAAACCTCTTCCTTTAAGGTTTTTTGCATATCACTCATTAGTTTGATCTTTTGAGTTTTTTTCGAGATTATTGATTCTTTTAACTATTTCAGTAAAGTTTCTGAAATGCACGTAGTTACGGCGGTAATCACTGGCTCCAATTGCAGGTGAACCGTACAGGATTTCTCCGTCTTTAGCGCTTGAATTTACTCCACTTTGTGCCTGAATTTTCACCTGATTTCCAATATTGATGTGGCCCACAATTCCAACCTGTCCGCCAATTTGGTTCCAGTTTCCAATTACGGTGGAACCTGCAATTCCTGCCTGTGCAGCGATTACATTGTTCTGGCCAATTTTTACGTTGTGTGCAATCTGGATGAGGTTGTCAATTTTGGTTCCTTTTCCAATGATGGTAGATCCGATGGTTCCACGGTCTATACTACAGTTCGATCCAATTTCAACATTGTCTTCCAGGACAACATTCCCGAGCTGTGGAATTTTCTGATAGCCGTCTTTTGTAGGTTGAAAACCAAAACCGTCAGAACCGATTACCGTATTGGAATGTACGATACAGTTATCACCGATTACGCAATAATCATAAATCCTTACGCCGCTGTAAATGATGCAGTTGCGTCCGATTTTAACATTTTTTCCAATGTAAACCTGAGGATAAATTTGCGTACCGTCACCAATTTTTACTTTTTCCGAAACACAGGTAAATGCGCCAACGTAAACATTTTCGCCTACAGTAGACGATTCATGAAATACCGCACCGTCTTCTATTCCGGATTTTCTGCCCTGCATCTGCTGATAAAGGTTCATCAATACCTGAAAAGAAAGGTAAGCATCTTCCACCGCAATAATGGTTGGTTGATAGCTTTGCTGCGTTAAAAGTTTTTCGGAAACAATGAGCACGGAACATTTGGAAGATTCTATATACGGCGCGAATCTTTCCTGTGCAACAAAGGAAAGATGGCCTTCTTCACCGGCTTCTATTGGAGAAACTCCTGTAATCAGCGCATTGCTGTCGCCAATTATTTTTCCGTTGATGAATTCTGCAATCTGCGATGCTGTAAATTCCATATTATGCAAAGATATGAATTTGTGAAATATCGCAGCGTTTTTTAGTGTTTACACGTGTTATTTTTCTGAAAATAATTGTAGAGCTAAAGTTAGCTGATTTCGCGAGGGAAGTACAATATGTATTTAGTATTCAAATCTGTGATGGATGAAGATAGAATCTGACTTTCAAATTGGTCCAGTTCCACTTTTTCTCCATTTTTACGTAGCAGATAAATCGGTTGTTTCACTTTGTTATAAGGCAATAGACTTCTCGAAATCTGTTCAACCACTTTATGTCCGTTTTCAGTTTTGAAGTACTGATTGGTTTTCTTAATTTTTTCTTCAATAAAATCTTCAGCGAACGGCTGTGACGAAATAATGGTTTTCGGCAACTGTCTTTTAATCACTGATTTACAAAAATAGGAGAGAATGAGATCATCACTATTTTGCCACAGTTTCATCGCCTGAATGATATCATTATCGTCCAGTTCAGTAAATCTTGTAATATCCTCATCCGACGCTTCCTGAAATTTGTTTTTCTGTAGGAAATATTTCAGATTTTCCGGCGCGGGTAAGTCTTTTCCTTCAACGGTTAATTCTTTTGCGCGTTCTAAAATTTTGACAAGAATATGTTCAGAAAGTGCGGCAGTTTTATGATAATACACTTGCCAATACATGAACATTCTCGCGGTGAGATAATTTTCGATAGAATAAATTCCTTTGGCATCAATTACAAGTTCGTCTTCGCAGACGTTCATCATCGAAATAATCCTCTGTGTGTTGATATTCCCTTCGGAAACACCGGTGAAAAAACTGTCCCGCTTCAGATAATCCAATCGGTCTACATCCAACTGTGATGAAACCAGCTGGTTGAAAAATTTCCTATGGTATTTTCCCTGAAACATTTCAATGGCCATATTGAGTTCACCATTGAAATTTTCGTTAATTCTGTTCATCAACAACAGTGAAAGTTTTTCGTGATGCCAGTTTTCCATCAGCATATTTTCCAGTGCATGTGAAAAAGGACCGTGGCCAACATCGTGCATCAGTATCGCAAGCATGGCGGCTTTTTCTTCATCCCAGGAAATTTCCGTGCCTTTCATTTTTAAAGTTTCCAGTGCGCTGAACATCAAATGCATCGCTCCTAAAGCGTGATGAAATCTTGTGTGTGTGGCGCCAGGAAAAATAAGGTTGAGTAAACCTGTTTGTGAGATTCTTCGAAGACGCTGAAAATAAGGATGTTCAATAACATCAAAAAGAATTTCGAAAGGTATTTTAATAAATCCGTGGACCGGATCGTTGATGATTTTGAATTTATTGGTCATCGTTTTTTTTGAAAAATTTGATGGCTATCTCGCTGCGAATTCGTGGTAGAATTCTTTTGTTTTTTCAATAAGTTCATCCATTTCTTCGAGGGAAAAAACTTCCAGAAACTGTCTTTTGAAATCTTTAAAATGCGGAATTCCACGGAAATAATTGCTGTAATGCTGTCTCATTTCCAAAAGACCAACACGCTCACCTTTCCATTCTGCGCTCCACTTTGCGTGTTGCCTTACTGCTTGCAAACGGTCTTCCACAGTTGGTTCTGGAAGAATTTCTCCGGTTTCGAAAAAATGCTTTATTTCATTGAAAATCCACGGATAACCAATAGCGCCACGACCAATCATTATTCCGTCGCAGTCGTATTTTGTTCTGTATTCCAGAGCTTTTTGTGGAGAGTCAATATCGCCGTTTCCAAAAATGGGAATTTCAATATTCGGATTATTTTTCACTTTCGAAATGTAATCCCAGTCTGCTTCACCTTTATACATTTGCGCGCGAGTTCTTGCGTGAATGGTCAACGCTTTTATTCCAGCCTCCTGAAGTCGCTCCGCAACTTCCATAATATTGATGGTTTCGGTATCCCAACCTAAACGCGTTTTAACCGTAACCGGAAGATTTGTTGAATTCACCACCGCTTTCGTAAGGCGAACCATCAAATCAATATCTTTCAAAACGCCTGCACCTGCACCTTTACAAACCACTTTTTTAACCGGACAACCAAAGTTAATATCCACTAAATCAGGATTTACGGTTTCAACAATTTTTGCCGACATCGACATCGCCTCTTCATCTCCGCCGAAAATCTGGATTCCCACCGGTCTTTCGTAGTCGAAAATATCCAGTTTTTTTCTGGATTTTATGGCATCACGAATCAACCCTTCAGAAGAAATAAACTCCGAATACATCAAATCTGCACCGTGCATTTTACAAAGTCTTCTAAAAGGCGGATCGCTCACATCCTCCATGGGAGCAAGCAGAAGCGGAAAATCCGGCAGTTCAGTATTCCCGATTTTTATCATGTGGCAAAGATAAGGATTTGATTGTTTTGATTTTAGCGATTAGAAAGTGGCTTTCACCTGCATGCTTCCGATATGGATAGCGCGTTCACCGGAATTTCTGCCTTCATAATTGATATTTAGTTGGATGAAAGAGTTAAGCGCCTGTTGAATAAAAATGGACCAAACCTGATTTTTTCCCGGCTTCAAACCGTCTAGCATCTGATTTCCCACAATTGAAAAGCTGTTTCCTGTAAAATCATTATTGATGAATGAAAAGCTTCCCCGAACCGAAGTTTTTCGATGTTCCCACTGCAAACTTCCCGTTAAATCGAGGGTTTTTAGTGATTCTTCACCATCAGTTCTGTCTTTCCTGCGCCAACCTGCAGAAAATTCGGATTGTAAAGCGTTGGTAAATTTGTATGTGAGTTTTGGCTTAGTTTCCAAATTGTTCAAAGTGTAATCCCGAGAGTTGAAAAGTTCCGATGAATTGATGATGTGATGCGCTTCATTCGCCCAATCGATTCGAAAGTTTTTATTAAACCAATATCCAATATTCAGCAAATGAGACTGTTGCGCACGCTCTTCATTGCTGAAATTAGCATTGATTAAATTGTCGTTTGCGATAAAACGGTAATTTCCGTTCCAGCCGGATTTTTCAGTTGGGTTGAATTGCGCTGATGCCAGAAAATTTTGATTTTTTAAAATCTGCCTTTCATTTTTTTCAAAAGGATTCAAGACTAGAACGCGGTCTTCTTTATAAAATGAGTTCTGAGAATTAAGCGAAACGTTGAAATTCCATCTTTTCAGAAAGCTGTTTTCCGAATTGAAAATGACTGATGGATTCATGAAAATTGCCAGCTGAAGTTTGTTTTTGTTGGACGGAACGTAATTCACTGTGTTCGTGTAAACTCGAATGTATTGCGCCAAATCTGCATATTCTGCAATTTCAAACTCGTCGAGTTGCTGTACACCATCGCCGTTATAATCGGTCCATTTGTAAATTCCCTGTCCGTCGGTTACTTTGATGTATTGAAATTCGCGTTGTGCTTCCTGTCCGTTACCGAGTTCATAAAAAGCCTGCAAACGCATACCGTTGCGGAAAAGCTGCTGATTGTACTGAAGATTTCCTACGATAAAATCATTATTCAGGTTTTCATTCACTTCCTGATTCTGGTAGAAAAATTTCCGGTAGTGCAGCATCGCATTCAGGGTGGTTTTTTCGGTTTTAATAATTTGACTTTCAGTCATTAACCCCAGAATATGATTCATGTTTTCCAGTTGGTTGTTCCGAACAGAATCGTTATCCCGAAAGTACATTCTGGTAAGAAGTCGAGTTCTTGCGGAATCGCCAATTTTCTTCTGGACAAAAATTTCTTTCCAGCTGAAACTTGTAACATCCACCTGTTGAGTTTCGTTAAATTTTTTCAGATTATGTTCCAGACTTCCTCCCAAAGCCCAGCTTCCTTTTTTGCCTTCCAACTCTGAAATCACAGCACCGCGAGCGAACTGCGTGTTTTGAAAAACAGATTTGGTATCGAGATAAGAAACATTTCCTTTTGTTTTGAAGTTGCCTTTCAGCCATCCGAAATCAAGGTCATTTTTTATTCCGGTGTAGGCCTCTTTTTCGTCGAGATAATTTAAATGGTAATTCAGGAATGAAGAGTTTTTCCATTCATTTAAAAAACTGAAAATCAATCTGTTTTGAGTTCGGTTGTTGAATTCGTTCTGAAGATTGAAATCACGTGAAAATTCAACGTCGTTAATCCGGTCAAGAACGTGGAATTGCGAGTTAATGTGTTGATATTCAATTCCTGAAGTTCCTTTCCAGGAGTTCACTCTGAAAATTTTGTTGGCAAAAATTCTGGCGGCATAACCCAGATTTTGATCGGAATCTTTTGACGAAAAAAGATTGATGTCGTGATTACTCAATGAAACATCAGCTCCAATTTTACCTCCTCGAATTAAATATTCACCATTTGCAGAAAAAACGTTGGATTTTTGAGGAGAAGGAAGCTTCCGAACTGCACGATAATTTCCCATTCCTGTACCCACGAATTCGAAAACGCGTCCATTATTTGTGGTTTGCTTTATTCGGTAATCACCAAGATTTTCCCCAAAAAAAGTAAAGGCAACCTGATAAAGCGTGCTGTTTTCGTCAGTTGAAAATTCGTAATAATTACCTGAAGGACTGTTTACTAACCGGTACAGAATTTTGTTCACGTCGTATTCAGTCACAGTTCCGGACGGTGCGTACATCAGTTCCGGATTGTTGCCTGCTTCTGCAAGAATTTTCTGGTCCTCTTCCGAAAGATTCAATGAAAGTGGAGCATTGCGGTTGTCATTTTCCAAAAACCAGTTGACGCCTAATTTCAGTCTTTCACGCTGATGCTGAACGCTTCCTGTTACCAGAAAACGCGCATAATTTCTATTGGTGTAATTGTATGAAACCGTGATGAAATTCTGCTTAAAAATTGGTCGGAAACTCGTGAATGTTATTTCGCCAGTATTATAGTTGATTACATAATCTTCATTTTCGCCGCGGGTCATCAGAATTCCGTCAATAAAAACCTGTTCCGAGCCTGAGATAATGGTTATAAACTGCTCACCGGATCTTCCGTTCAGCCGGTACGGACCCTGATTTCCTTCCACACCCTGAAAGCGTACGCGGTGAAATTCACTTCTTGCAACACCAGCAGAAATATCAGCAAAAGTCTGGTTTTCTTTTCCAAAACGTGTTTGAAACTGCAGTCCCATGCTTCTGCGCTGATATCGGCCGAAATACGTTGTATCGTCCAGAAGATCGAGATGCCCGGCGCGAAGAATGGATTTGTCGCGGATATTGAGCTGCATGTAAATTTTGTCGAATTCTTCCAGAGTTTGTGTGTAACCGTCGGCCTGAATCGGCAAATTATGATCGGAGATGCTTGCGAGCACAGAAACATCGTTGGATAACTTGCCGGAAACCTGCAGATCCATAGAGCTTTGTACGCTTTGGCCCTGGTTGTTCCCAAAGGTAATTCCCCGGATAATGGAGCCTTTTGAATTGAGATCGCCCAGAATTTTAGAGCGCGGATTTTTTACGATAACGGCTTCATCAATAATGATTCTGTCCGGTGTTTTTACAAAATCTAAAGTGTCTTTCTGAAAAACATCAGCTTCAATAATTTGGGAGAGCAGCGAATCCTGCTTCATGGAATCTTCGGGGATATTTGGATTTTTCCAAGTAAAAATCTGTGCGTTATAAAGACATAACCCAACCAGCTGAAGTAACAGAAAAAGTAATTTTTTGGACAAAGCCGCGAAAATAAACTGTAAAAGTAACGAAAAAGCGCCGCTAAAATTGTAATTGAAAAGTTAATAGAAATGTAACGTTATTATTATGAAACTAATAAAAAGTATTGTATTTTTGCCCAGTAATTTATTAATTTTTAAAATTTGAATTCATGAAAAAATTCTATTCTTTAGTGGCCGCTGTTGCGATTGCTGCAACTGTAAGTGCACAGGGTACCGAAACTTTTGAAGCGCAAACGGCATTATCAGCCAGCTATGCGGACGGCTCTTTTGCTGGAGAAACAGCAGGTGTTACAGTTAATTATGTTCATTCAAGAGACCAGGGTGATTTTGCGATTAACGGAACAGGGATTATGCTTAGACGTGCGGACGAGCCAAGTTCTGTGGAATTTGTAATTCCTAACGGTGTGGGTGAGTTTACTTTCAGCTACAGAAAAGCGTTTACTGGAGGAGAAAACAACAGAGTCCTTGCTGTGTTTGTTGATGGCGTACAACAGGAACCTACTATTGGACCTTTCGGTGCGTCCGGAGCTGATGCAACTGTTCATACAGCTACAGTCCCGGTAAATAAAGAAGGAAATGTAAGCGTGAAAATTTCTTATCCAACTGGTACAGCAAATGGAAACAAGCAGGTGACTATTGATAACGTGTCTTGGACAGCAGCGGTTACCATGGGTATAGGAGGTGCTAATGCTACCAAAGTAAATCTTGTAAAAAATACAGTAGCAGATAATAATTTGGTTTTCGCCACAAAAGGTGAAGTAAAGATTGTTTCTCTTGCAGGACAGGTTGTTAAAACAGCTGTTGTTTCGGATAATACAGTTCTTAACATTGCTGACCTGGCAAAAGGAATGTATATCGTAACCGGAATTGTAGACGGAAAAACAGTAAGTCAGAAAATCATCAAAAAGTAATTTTAAGAAGCCTGCTTTAAAGCAGGTTTCATAATTTACAGTGATTTTTATATGTTAACATTTATTCACAATTGAGATTCAGTTTCTAACCAAAAAAGTTTTAACTTTGTGCTCCCAATTAATGGATAACTATTTAAATGTCAATATTATGAAAAAAATCTTTACAATTTTAGGTGTTTCTGCAGGGGCAATGCTTTCTGCGCAAACGAACTTAGTACCAAACCCTGGTTTTGAAACTTGGGCAGATGGAAAACCTACAGAGTGGTTTATTCCAAACAGTACTACTATCACACAATCAACAACTGCACATAGTGGTGCTTTTTCCGCAGCATTAACTGCACCGGATTCAGGAAACAGAACAATCAGCCCAACAACTGATATCCCTGTTGATGTAACTAAAACTTATGTTTTTTCAGGATGGTATCTGGACAACGCTCCAAATGCTAGATTCAGAGCGTGGAATCAGTTCAGAACTGCATCGGCTGATACGGGAGCCAATCCAATGCAAATGGCAGATTATTCAGTTGACTCTCCGGAGTGGGTATTCTTTTCACTGGAAGCGATGCCAAATGCAGGAGCAACTGTAGCAAGAGCCGGTCTTAGAGTTTATCCTGAAGGTGGTACCGGAGGCGGTGCTGTTCTTTTTGATGACATCATGTTCTACGACAAAGCGACAATGTCTGTTGTTAATGTGAATGACTTCGACAAGCAAGTAAAAATGAATACTGTGGTAGGTAACGAACTGAAACTGGTTCTTCCTTCAAAATCTACAGTAAACATTTATTCTGTAGACGGTAAGTTGGTAAGCTCCAACAGAGTTGAAAACGGACAGTCTGTAAACACTTCTTCTTTGGTAAAAGGTGCTTACATTGTAACTGTTGACAACGGAGCTGCTAAAATCAGCAGAAAAATTATCAAGAAATAATTTAGAATTATTCAGATAAACAATGCCGCAGAAATGCGGCATTTTTGTTTTCTAAAACCAGCCTCGCCGGAAATAGCTGGTTACTGCCGAGAAGTTAAGCACCAAAGTAAATCGGATTCTTTTGCCGTAATCTTTAAAAGCAGGTTCGAAACCTAGCGAACTTTGGATTGGGAAATAAACTTCCAGAAAATCCGGGATTACCTTCACCTTTACGCCGGAATCCCAAATGAAATCCGCAGGCTGATGTTTGCTTTTGTACATGCCGGCATCTGCATATACATTAAACCATTTCCACACGTGCGAATCAACATTGAAAGCCGTAATCCACTGGTTGGCCGTATTTCCTATGAAAGATTTAAAACCGCCTTCTGCCAGTATCAGCTGCTGTGAAAGCAGTCCTGAAGTAGCGCTCTGCCCAAGCAAACCATACGAAAACGCATAATTGGAAACCCTTGAAATTCCAAAATCAAAAAGGTTATTTTTTGTGTTGTTGCTCAGGAAATATCCGCCGAAGAAACGGAAGCTTATTTTTTTGTCCTTAGCAAATTCCCAGCGGTAAAATGCATCTGCCGAAATTTTTGCAAAATCCTCCATCCACTGCAGGTTTCCGCTTACATATTTTTCGTGGATGATGCGGTTGTCTGCGTAGCCGTAGCCAATATTCCAGAGGTTGTATTTTTGATACTCGTTGTTTTCCAGCATTTGCGGATTCAGGTCTTTATCGAAGAAATTATACGAAAAACTGAAACTTCTGCCAATGTCGCTCCTCGGATTTTTAGTGAAATTAATTCCTGCAAATGCTGAAAACTTACGGTATTTCAAATCGTAATCGTAATGGAAATACGATCCTGAAACTCCCAACTGCAGACTTCTGAAAAAACTTTCCGCCGGCATAAAACGATAAGTAACAGCGCCCGATCCGGTGAGCTTTCCTGTTCCTGTACTGAAATAAGGCGTTATGGAATATTCAAAATTCTGCTCAAAAAGTGAAGAGTTTTTAAAGTTTAATCCGGCCAAAACTTTGTCATACGCATTAAAACTGAATCTCGGATTTAGATAAATTTCGTTGTATTCCGGATTCGGAATGTCTTTGAAAAGTTTCAGTTTGGGCTTCTTCATGTTTGAAAAAAGTCCCTGTGTGTAGCGGTAATTGTCGCGGAAGTTTTTCTCCGGAAGAATGTAACCGTCGTTCACTACAATCTTCTCGGCGTCGGCTTGCGGAATATTGTAGGTTTTGGTTTCGGTGGATTTATCAGTATCAAACCAATAGGTTTTTTTACCTTCATCTTCATCAATCGTTTGAATCCGGAAGGGAATTTCCTGCAGTGTATTTTTCTTAATTTTTACATGATAGTGATCGTCTTCTTTCTCGTAACGCTTCATCTTGAAATTCACCCGGTTTTTTCTTTCGATGAATTCTTCAATAAAATCCGACGAATAGCCTGAAGCCACACTTAATCCGTCCAGAAATTCCTTTCTGTTGATGTTTTCGCCATCGTTGTTTTTTAGGTAATTCCGGATGTAATCATCAAATTTTTCCACGCCCATTTTCTGCGAAATAAAATCGAAAATACTTCCCATTTCAAAATGACTTATCGCCATCGCGTTGAAATTACTCAGCATATCGAAATCTTCACCAATTTTCTGGTCAAGATTTTGGGTCATAATGTATTGATACGCAAGTCCGTAACGTTCTTTCAGTTCAAGATCTGCGGCGTGAAAAAACTTCAGCGGTTTTATTCCAAAAATATTGGCATTTTCCGGAAGCTTTCCTAAAAGTTTTTCATTTTTGTAAAACCTGTCCAGATACTGAATTTCCAGATAAGTTTTTAATCCGTTGATTAACCAATGATCCGATTTTCTATGGTGTTGTGCTGCTTGCTGAAGTATGTTCTTGGACAGTATGCTGAAATAATGAAGATCCGTTTTCTGCATATCTGTGAACATTTGAAAATTGAATTTCCAAAAGCTGATGTCAGAAATGCCCACAAAATCTTCACTTTTTCTGAATTTTTCTGAAATGAAAATTTTCTCGGGAAGGTAGCCGGTTTTGTATTTAATAAAATTGAGCTGCAACGGAATGAAGAATTCCAGACGCTGTAATTCTTCAGGTTTAACAGGGTAGCCAAAAACAATTTCTGTTTCCCGGTCTTCAATCCAGAAAGAACGTTTCTGATAAAAAAGATCTGAAATAATGAACTCCGGATCTTTGGTTGCAGTTCCACTAAACTGATTTTCAGAAATTTTCTCCAAGTTACTTTCAATCGAGGCGGGAAAATCTGTTTCCAGAAGTACATTCCAGTAATTTCCGATGTTTTGGTTTTCCTCAATATCAATATAATCTTTACCTTTCTGAGGATCAGTTTCAAAGCTGTCTGTTACAGGAAAAAAATATTTCAGAGCCACTTTTTCACCGTTGCTTCCATAACCGGTAAATTTTGAATCGGGAAGTTGCAGCGAATAGTTGAGGTTAATTTTTACCGCTTTACCTTTCGGAATCGATTTTGAAAGTGGGATAAAGAAATTTTCATCTTCCGGATTGATGTTGGTGATCACAGAATCGTTTACAGTAAGCTGCAAATCGTAAAGTTTTCCTAGTTCATTGGGTTCGGCAAAATATAAATCGTTCTTACGGTCTTCAAGTTTTCTGAAAAGGAGAGAGGTATTTCGGTTTTTGTACGCAGAAATCCAGTTGAGAATTTTCAGCGTGTCCATATCTTTCTCCAGCGGATTGTGGTAAAGAATTTCCTGTGAAACCGCGATGTTTTTTTTGTCGGAAGCTATTTTTGCGTGTACGGTAATGCTGTCTTGCTGTGCAGAACCCTCAACAAAAACCACCAAACCAACCGTGCACAAAAATATTTCCTTCAGTTTCATAAAGACTTCAAAGATAACGATGTTTTAGAAAAAAGATTGGTGTGTAGCGAAAGAAAATTCGTTCCCTTCAGAAATAAACAAGTATTTTTGAGGAAAGAACAATGAATTGAGACTTCGCTCCGCAATACTATTTTTTTTCGCCCTGTTTTTCTGTGATTTATTTTTTGCACAGGTCACCGAAACAGTGAAGCCGCTTGTTATTGATGAGAGTAAAAGCACGATCAGAACGAGGTTTACGCCGCCGCCGGGTTTTACCTGGGTGAAAGAAGAACCGGGAAGTTTTGGAGATTTTTTGGTGAATTTCCCGCTGCATCCGCCGGGATTTCCTATTCGGGATTATAAAGGAGTTCCGTTGCCGAGACAGCATAATCATCTCGCAATCCTCAAAATTGATGTGGGTGAAAAAGATTTGCAACAGTGCGCAGATGCGTGGATGAGACTTTATGCAGAATATTTGTGGGGACAAAAACGGTATGACGAAATTGGATTTCACTTTACGAGCGGACAGTTTATGTCTTGGAACGATTTCAAAAACGGAGTACGTACAACGGAAGTGAAAGACCGCGTAAAGTTTCACAAAACCGCAAAGTTTGATGATTCTTACCAGAATTTCAGAAAATATCTGAATCTTGTATTCAATTATGCAGGAACAATTTCATTGGATCGGGAAGGCGTGAAAATTACCAATAATAACAAAATTCAAACGGGAGATTTTTTGATTAATCCTGGAAGTCCTGGACATTCAGTTTTTATTGTTGGTGTCGCCAAAAACCGAATTGGTAAAAAAGTTTATCTGCTCGCTGAAAGTTTCATGCCCGCACAAGACATTCATATTTTAAAAAATCCTACCAACAAGAAATTTTCGCCATGGTACGAACTGGATGTGAACCGCAGCCAAACGATAACGGCAAAATATCTTTTCAAACCAACGGTCATCAAAAGATTTCATGCATTGGTGAAAGAAAAAACTGCAGCCGCTGAATAGCAACTGCAGTTGGAAACATAAATGTTTAGTTGGATTATTGTTCGATAAGCTCGAAGTTACCTTTAATTCTGATCAAGTCGCTGATCATCGCTTCAGGGAAACTCGGACCTACGTTGAAATCTGATCTTTTCAAAGTACCCAAAACCTGATAACCGTGAGTGGTTTTCTTGCTTTGCTGATTTACAGTAGAACCTCTGTAAATTAAAGTTACTTCAACCGGTTTTGTTACGCCGTGCATGGTTAGATTACCGTTTACTTTGTAATAGTTTTTCTTAGTTCTTTTAAGCGATGTGCTTTTGAAGGTCATTTTCGGATGATTTGCAACATCAAAGAAATCTGCACTTCTTAAGTGGTTGTCTCTTGGTTCAACGTGCGTGTTGATGGAGTGTACGTCAACTTCAAAAGAAAGAGTAGAGTTAGCGAAATTTTTTTCATCAGCATTAATGGTTAAGTCTGCTTTATCAAAATTTCCGGTAATATCAGAAATTCCCAGGTGAATTACATTGAATTCAATTCTTGAGTGAAACGGATCGGAAACTAAAGTTTTCTGTGCGAACGTACTCATTGTAAGAAGTACAACTGCCATTAAAGAAAGAAACTTTTTCATAATCATAAATTTTATTTTTTGTTTAATTTTTTACTGTGACAAAGGTAAGCCGCCTTTGTAAAGGCTGCATTGATGTAGGATAAGAAAACTTAGTTGCAGTTTCCATTTACATCACAACTTTGTCCTTCGATAATCTGAAGTCCGTTGTCGCCTGCAGAAAATTCTTCCCAAGATTTTTGTAGAACTTCAGAAAAAACTTCTGGTTGCTGCGCTCCGGAAACCGCATATTTATCATTAAAGATGAAGAACGGAACGGCTCTAACACCAATATTTCTCGCCAAAAGTTCGTCCTGAGAAACTGCATGTTTCATTTCGTCGGAAGTGAGAGCGTTTTTTACTTCATCTTCAGAAATCCCGATGTTTTTTCCCAGCTCGATAAGAGTTGCTTCATCGTCGATGTTTTGTGCGTTCACCAGTTGAGCTTTGAAAAGTTCTTCTTCCATTTCGTTGGCTAAACCTTTTGTTTTTGCCAGTTGAATCATCAAATGTGCTTTGTAAGAATTGGCTACGATCTGGTTGTCGAAGTTGAATTCAATTCCTGCTTCTTTCCCGGCCGCTGCTGCGTGACCGTGCATCATTCTTGCCTGAGATTCAGAAACACCTTTAGATTCTGAGAAAAATTCGAACGGATCTTTTTCCGGCTGTGTTTTCAGAGTTGGATCCAGCTGGAAACTGTGCCAGTTTACTTCAATATCTTTGTTGTTGGAAAATTTTTCCAAAGCCATTTCAAACTTTTTCTTGCCTACATAGCAAAACGGACATCTGATGTCACTGAAAATATCTACTTTCATATCTATATTTTTTTTGATTGTTTTAATGATACAAAAGTACAGCACACAGAATTGCTGCGCATTGATGTAGGATAAGAATTGATTGATTTCTAAAAACTAAATCTTTAGTTGAAGTCTAAAAGTAGTTCAGAACTCCGTACCAAATCATCAGTGTAATAAACGAAACAGGAATTCCAATCCCAATAAAAAGATTGCAGAGTTTGGGCTCAAGGTTATGTGCAGAGGCGATAATCGCCGCAGTAATCATCGGAGCCATAGCTGCTTCCATCAGAGAAATTTCCACTGTGTCGCCACTTTGCTTCAGCAGAATAAAATACAGTAGAAAAATAATCAACGGAAATAAAATCAGCTTGAAAAGAAGTCCGAGCAAAAGCGGTTTAGAGTATTTTCTTGGTTTTTCCATTCTCAACTGACTTCCTACCGAAACTAAAGCAAGCGGAACTGTGGTTGCCCCCAATTTGCTGAGCACTAAATCCAGTTCTTCATGTATTTGAATCTGAAAAATATTGAGAAGAACCGCCAGAGATAAAGCCAGAAATGGTGGAAATCTAATGATTTTTTTTAGAATATTAAGTGTCGAACTATGCTGTCCTGAGTAGAAATTCGCGACCGCTATACCTGCTGTTGAAAGTGCAACGAAACTTCCGGGTTGGTCAACAAGTATTACCGTTTTTATTCCTTCTTCGCCGTAAAGTGCATGTATAACGGGAATTCCAACAAATGAAGTGTTTCCGAAACCAGCACACATAATTACAGCACCGATTAACGCATTGCTCCATCCCAGTTTTTTGCCCAGGAAATGAAAAAACAGCCAAGCTAAACCGATATTCATCCAAGCTATGGAAACCGGAAAAATTACCGATGCATCCAGATTAATCTTCGGAATGTAAAATAGCGCAAGCGCCGAAAGCGAAATGTTGATGACGAACGAGTTCAGCGCCAAATGTCCATCCTCCGGAAAAAGTTTCGTTTTTCTTAGAACCACGCCTAAAATAAGGCAGAGAAAAAGAAGGATTAAATTGGACAAATTTCAGTAAGAATTTTTCGTTATCCTTTAGTTCAGGGAGTTTTCGTAAGCGTTCCAGCCGGCAATTTTGTAATTCAGCGAGGCTTGTTCCGGATTGTCGGCTTTGTAAATTCCACGGCCAACAATGATAAAATCAGTTTGCAGATTTTTGAAAACATGTTCAGGCGTATTGTATTGCTGTCCTTTTCCGTCACCTTTGTCAGCCAGATTTACTCCCGGAGTAAAAAGCAAAAGATTTTCCGGAAGTTGGTTTTGAGAAACACCACCAATTACATTCGGGTGAGAAACTGCAATTTTAGTGGCTTCTTCACGGTAATTCTGGTCGGTTAAAGTTCCTTTGGAAGACATTCCGATAATGGCAACAACACCTACATTACGGAAACAGTCTAAGCTTTCGTATCCTCCGATAACCTGCGAAGTCACAAAATCTGCCCAGTTGGAAATCTTATAAGTTCCGTACGAAAACTGCAGTTCCTGAGTATTTCCGATGTCAGCAAATTTGCGGTCTTCCATCAAAAGGAAGTTGTGTTTCGCGGCAATATCTTTCAGTTTTAGGATGGTTTCATCCGGATCAAAATCGGTAATAATATCGATGTGAGTTTTCAGGGCAACTATGTTTGGGCCTACTTTTTCCGCAAGGTCCAAAAGTTCTGCAGTAGTAAGAACGTCTGCAGAAGCAATCAGGTTAGATTTTTTTTCAAGGGCAATCTGTAAGAGTTTCTGTGCAACAGAATGGTCATGAGTTTCAAGTTTCTGCTCGTAAGAAGGTCTCTTTTTTTCTTCAAATTTCACCACATTTCCGGCCAGGAAATCATTAATTCTTGTAACTTCATCATCTGTCAAATGTCCTTCTTCTTTCAACATTCTGCACACTTCGGTAATCGTAAACAAGGTGTGAACCCGAAATCCTTTGCTTTCCAGCAATTCTTTTCCGCCTTGTTCACGGTCTAGAACCACAACAATATCCGAAACAGAAATACCTTCATTTTCAATTTCAGGAATAGTTTCCAAAAGAGATTTTCCGGAGGTAATTACATCTTCCACCAAAAGACAGTTCTGTCCTTTTTTATAGATTCCTTCAATTAATTTTTTAGTACCGTAACTCTTGGCTTCTTTGCGTTTGATAATCAGTGGGATATAGCTTTCCAACGACATCGCTGTTGCCATCGGAAGCGCTGCATAAGGAACACCGCAGATTAAATCGAAATTATCCAGCGGCAACATCTCGAGGAGATAATTGGCAAGGTGTTTCAGGATTTTTGGATCAGAAGCTAATGGTCTTAAGTCTACATAAAAGGGACTTTCGATACCGCTTTTCAGGGTAAATCTTCCAAATTTAATAATGCCCAATTTATAGCATTCCAAAAAGAATTCTTTCTTACTTTCCATTTTACGATTACGGTTTGCACAAAGTTAGCGAATTATCGAAAGCTTGGAAAGTCTCGGGAACGTTATCTTACAAATTTCTGCGCTTCTTTTCCTTAAAGTATTTTTGATAAGTTCCGGAAATGATAAATGACAACAAGGCTAAACCTCCAAAGTAAATCCCAATTGAAGCATCTCCATTATTAAATATTAAATAAATGTAGTAAATCAGTGCAACTGCGAGAATGCAGCTTAATATGATTGAAAGTGTTCGGAAAAGCTTCGTGCTTTTTAAAATCTCGGAGTCCGTTTTAGCTGCTAATTTTTGGCTCATAATTACTGTTGAATGCTGCAAATTAATTAAAAAACTGTATTTTCAATGTCTCAAAATAATAAACTTATGCATGTAAGATTGAAATTTTCCTTTCTCTTGTTATTTTTCTATGTTGTCTCATTCGCGCAGATTGAAGAAAAAAAACTTGATGACCTGATTTCCAATACTCTTAAAACTTTTGATGTTCCGGGAATGTCAGTCGGAATTCTAAAAGACGGTAAAGTGGTGTATTCAAAAGCGCAGGGTGTATCTTCACTCACCTCAAAAAACCCTATGGATCCGAATACCCTTGTAGGAATTGCATCCAATTCAAAAGGTTTTACGGCAACGGCTCTTGCTATTTTAGCTGATGAAGGAAAACTGAATTGGGACGATAAGGTAACAAAATTCATCCCTGAATTCAGAATGTACGATACTTACGCAACGCAGGAAATTACCGTGAAAGATTTAATTACGCACCGCGCCGGATTAGGTTTGGGACAGGGCGATTTGATGTTTTTTCCTGAAGGCGGAACGCTGACTGTAAAAGATATTGTACACAATGTGAGATATCTGAAACCGGAACATTCTTTCCGAAATAAATTGGATTATAATAATATCATGTTCATTGTTGCCGGTGAAGTGATAACAAGAATTTCCGGACAGAGCTGGGCTGAATTTATTGAGCAGCGAATCCTAAAACCTGTCGGAATGAACCAAAGTTTCGGCAGCTACAACCGTGCAAAACATATTTCTAGTAAAATTGATGCACACGCTCCGGTGGACGGAAAAATTGTACAGATTCCACACGACTGGAACGAAACGGCCAATGCTGCAGGAGGAATTATGAGTAATATTACCGATATGCTGATTTGGGCTGATTTCCTGATGAACGGTTTTACAACGAAAGACGGCAAGAAACTGGTTTCAGATAAGCAGATTCAGCAATTGTGGCAAATTCAGCAACCTTCTCCAATTGCGCTGAAAAATTCATATGATTCTCAGAACAATGGCTACGGTTTGGGATGGTACATCACCGATGTTAAAGGAAAAAAACAAGTGCAGCATTCAGGCGGACTTTTGGGAACCGTTACTCATTTTACACTGATTCCGGATCTTAAACTGGGAATTGTGGTTCTGACCAATCAGCAAAGCGGTGCGGCGTTTTCAACCATTACCAATACTGTGAAAGATGCTTATCTCGGAATTGAAGACCGAAACTGGCTGAAAACTTACGGCGACAGAATGACAAAGTTGAATGCCGATTTCGAGAAAGGTAAAAAGGAAGTGTATGCGAAAGCAGCGACCTTCGCGAAGAACAAAAATGCTCAACTTTCTGCTGACCAATTTGTGGGAACTTATAACGATCCTTGGTTCGGTGATGTTGTAATAACGCAAAATGGTAAAAATTACCGAATTGCGTCGAAAACTTCCACAAGACTGAAAGGCGATTTAATTCCGTATTCAAATAATACTTTTATTGCGAAATGGGACGACAGAAGTTACGATGCGGACGCTTTTTTCATCATTAGTTTTGATGAAAACGGTAAAGCCCAAAGCGCTAAAATGAAACCGATTTCAGATATAACCGATTTCAGTTTTGATTTTGAAGACCTCGATCTAACGAAAACTAAATAAAACAAAAAAACTTTAGCAACTTGCTGAAGTTTTTCTTTTATAAGAGTTTAAAGAATTTCTTTGGGCAGTAAAAAATGGGTGAGTGTTTTATGCGCTCCTTCAAACTGCGACCATTCATGGCAGTTAATTTCAAAAACTGCCACCGCACAGGTCGGAAAACTCAAAAACTCAGAAGTGAGCGAACTTGCAAAATGTGAAATAGTTGGATTGTGTGAAAAAAGTGCCGCCGAACTGAACTGATCATCAATATTGAGGATGGTTTCCAGAAAATCTCCGTCGTGCGGTTCATATAAATCCTGAACTTTCTTTATTGCGGAGTTTCCGAAAGTTTCTGCAAAGTAACGGCAGGTTGTTAAAGCTCGTTTCGCCGGACTGGAAATAAACTGTTCAATATCGAAATTGTTGTCCAACAGATATTTTGCCATTTTGGGCGCAACGGAATGTCCCCGTTCATTCAGCGGACGTTCGAAATCCGAAACATCGTGCGTCCAGTCACTTTTTGCATGACGCACCAGATAGAGTGTTTTCACAAATCTTATTTATAAATCAGAAAAACTAAATTATCAAAAAAATCTCTATTGGCAACAATTCTTTTTTATGGCTTTATTGTATTGAGAATGTTTTTTAAAAATTAGTAAATTTGCAAACTATGGGACAAATTATGGCAATAGATTACGGGAAGAAGCGTAGCGGAATTGCTGTAACCGATGATATGCAGATTATTGCAAGCGGTTTGGATACCGTGGATACTTCGGAAATTTTTAGTTTTCTGCAGAAATATTTTTCAGAAAATAAAGTAGATGAGGTTGTAATCGGACTTCCCACAGATTTGAAAGGCAACCTTTCTGAAGTGGAAACCGACATTCAGATATTTATCGAAGAATTAGGAAAGCAGTTTTCCGGAATCAAGGTAAACAGGATGGATGAAAGGTTTACTTCGAAACTGGCATCTTTTTTTATCAGTCAGAGCGGTAAGTCAAAAAAAGACAGACAGCAGAAAGGGCTGATTGATAAAGTAAGTGCCACGATTATTTTACAGAATTTTTTAGAACAGAAACAAAAATGATTTTACCGATAAGAGCGTTTGGTGATCCGGTGCTGAGAAAAGTTGGAAGAGACATCGATAAAGATTTTCCGGACTTGGGAGAACTGATAGAGAATATGTTCGAAACCATGCATGGTGCGTATGGTATTGGTTTGGCTGCGCCGCAGATTGGACTGGATATTCGTCTCTTTGTGGTAGATTTAACTCCGCTGGCTGAAGACGAAGATTATGAAGATATTGCCGATGAACTGAAAGATTTCAAAAAAGTTTTCATCAATGCAAAAATTCTGGAAGAAACCGGAAGCGAGTGGAAATTCAACGAAGGATGTCTTTCAATTCCCGATGTTCGCGAGGATGTGAAAAGGAAAGAAACCATAACAATCGAGTATCTGGACGAAAATTTTGTAAAACATACCGATACTTATTCCGATATGCGTGCGCGCGTAATTCAGCATGAGTATGATCATATTGATGGCATACTTTTTACTGACCATCTTTCGGCGCTGAAGAAAAAGCTGGTTAAAGGCAAGCTCATGAAGATCAGCAAAGGTGAAGTAGACGTTAATTACAAAATGAGATTTCCAAAATAAAATTTACATTAATTAATAATAAGGATATAAAATGGTGTTAGAGAAAATAATTGCGATTTCCGGAAAACCGGGTTTGTACAAACTTATTTCGCAACTTAAAAACGGCTTCATTATCGAAGATGTGGTTACAAAAAAGAAAGTAAGCATTGGTAATACTTCGCAGGTAAGTTTACTGGATAATATTGCGATGTTCACTTTTGATAAAGAAGTGCCGTTATTTGATGTCTTCGAAAATATTGCAAAAGACAACAATTATGGAGAAACTGTTCCGCACAAATCTTCTGATGCTGAACTGAAAGCTTTCATGGAAAAAGCACTACCTGATTACGACACGGAAAGAGTTTATGTTTCTGATATTAAAAAACTGGCGCAGTGGTATAACATTCTTCATAAGGCTGGTTACATCACGGCAGAAAGCTTCGTGAAGCCTGAAGTGGAAGAGGAGACAGCAGCCGAAGAAAGTCTTGAAAAGAAAGCAACTGCAAAAAAAGCCTCCCCAAAAGCAGACAAAGCAGCTGCTCCAAAAGCGAAAGCAAGTTCTTCTGCTAAATCTACCGTAAAAAGTACTCAGAGAAAACAGGGATAATTTTTCCGGTTTTTTACACATAGCTTTGTCAAGGTTTGGTTCCTTGACAAAGTTTTTTGTTTTAAATAGGTAAATTTGAAGAAAGAAAATCAACTATGAACTCCAGACAGGAAAAACTCGAAGCTTTCGGCCGGCTTCTCGACATTATGGACGACCTGCGCGAAAAATGTCCGTGGGATAAAAAGCAAACGCTGCAAACTTTGCGACATTTGACACTGGAAGAAGTGTATGAACTTTCTGACGCTTTGCTGGAAGAAGATCTGCAGGAAATCAAAAAAGAACTGGGCGATGTGTTGCTGCATTTGGTTTTCTACGCTAAAATCGGATCGGAGAAAGAAAGTTTCGACATTGCTGATGTGATTAATTCTCTGAATGAAAAACTGATTTTCCGTCATCCGCATATTTACGGAGATGTAGAAGTGGCCGATGAAGAAGAAGTAAAGCAAAATTGGGAAAAACTCAAACTGAAAGAAGGAAACAAGTCTGTTTTGTCTGGAGTTTCCAAGGGAACACCGAGTATGGTGAAAGCATTTAGAATTCAGGAAAAGGTAAAGGGAATCGGTTTCGAATTCCACGATGCCGATGACGCCTGGAAAAAGGTTGACGAAGAATTGGCTGAGTTCCATTCAGAAACCGATTTGGAGAAAAAGGAACAGGAACTCGGCGACGTATTCTTCTCACTGATTAACTACGCACGGATTTCCGGCATCAATCCCGATTCTGCTTTGGAAAAAACCAATCTGAAATTCATTTCCCGTTTCCAGAAAATGGAAAACTTAGCGAAAGAACGCAACCTGAATCTTTCCGAAATGTCCCTGGAAAAAATGGACGAACTTTGGGAGGAAGCGAAGAAAATCTGACCTAATTCCCCTCCTTTGGAGGGGTGGCCGCTTCAGCGGACGGGGTGGTCAACAAAAAATCCTTTTAATTTGAAAAAACGCATTCACCACAAACTCAACACCCACATCTAATCCGTCGTGGAAATCCCCGAGACGGAGCGGTTGTGGCATTTCCCGGTTCTGGCCGGACTCTGCGTTGGCTTGTGCCTGTTCGTAGGATGGTACTTCGATAAACCTTCTTTCGGAAATATTTCGAGTATGGGAGCGTTGACGATTCTGTATTTTACGCATTCATCGCTGGAAAAAAGAATCAACCATCTGATTTATGTGGCTTTCGGAATGACGTTCGCGTTTACGCTTGGACTGGTTTTCAGTTTCAATCCGTGGATCAGTGCGCTGTCGCTGGCTTTCATTACTTTTCTTGCGCATTTGGTCACTTCCTGGTTCGACATTCCGCCGCCGCGAAATTTCTTTTTCATAATGGTAGCTGCGGTTGCCACGAACCTGCCTTTCGATTTGGATTTACTACCAACCCGTGTCGGACTGTTTGCAATGGGAGCGATGCTTTCTGTCTTACTGGCGTTTTTCTATTCGGTGTTCATCGCAAAAAATGTGGTGGAATTTACCCGCCGGAATCTCCGCAAAAACCGCTACACAAAAACCGTGGAAAGTCTCATTCTTGCCGCATCGATGTTCGTTGCGCTGCTCATTGGATACGCCATTGATGAAAGCAGTCCGTACTGGATTCCGGTTTCCGCGCTGGCGGTTCTTCAGGGAAAAGATCTTACGCACACGTCGCAAAGAAATCTGCAGCGTATACTCGGAACCTTTATCGGTATGGGCTTAACGTGGCTGATTTTCGCCGCGAATCCCAATGTCTTGGCTTTGGTCATCACCATTGCTGTTCTTCAGATCATCATAGAGCTGCTCGTCGTTCGGAATTATCTCCTCGCTGCCATTTTCATCACACCAATGACCATTCTCCTTGCAGAAACTGCAGGCGGCATCAACATCGATTCCGAAACCATTATGAAAGCCCGACTTTTGGATACGGTGATCGGAAGTTTAATCGGTTTTGCAACCGGCTGGATTCTGCATCACACCAGCATTATCTCCAATCTTGAGAAAAAATTCCGAGCTTCCCGACTGATGCTCCGTAGAAAATAAAAAAAGCACCTCTCTCGAAGTGCTTGCTTTTATTAAGATCCATTAATTCAAAACTATTCATTTAAGGTTAATCGCGAGATCCAATTTTCCACCCAATCCGATTTCTACGATTTTCTGAAGCGTAGAAATCCGCACATCTTTGATATTATTTTCAACCTTAGAAATGTAGCTTTTATTGGTACCGCATTTTTCAGCAAGTTCTTCCTGGGTAAGTCCTTTCTCAAGTCTGGCCTGCTGAATGAGCACTCCTAGCCTGAATTCCTCGAAACCTTGCTCAAACTCATTTCTCTTTTTTGTCCCTTTCTTGCCATATTCTTGGTCCAAGATTTCGTTCAGGGATGTCAGATTTTTATTTTTCATTGTGATATTCTTCTCTTATTTTCAATGCCTTTTCAATTTCTTTTTTCGGTGTTTTCTGCGTTTTCTTTTGGAATCCATTGGTGATGATCACCAGTTTTCTTTCGTCGAAAAAACAGAAAATCCGAAAAATGTCGGTGCCAAGCTGAACTCTTATCTCATAAAGTCCATCAGTTCCTGCCATATGTTTGAAGTATTCTGCCGGAATTTTCTCCACGGTCTCTACCACCATAAAAGTCCACAGAATCTTCTCCTTCACTTTCGGCTTCTGTGTTCGGAAGAAATCCAGAAAGTAATGCTTATAGATGAAAATATTTCTGTATTTCTTTTCTTCCATAGGCAAACATACAAAAAGTTGCCCAAACGGACAACTTTATCTAGTGATTTTCATAAATAATTAGACTCATTTTGAAATACAATGAACTTATTTTCACACATATTAAAGACAGCAAAGAACAATCTGCAGGCAGATTGAAAGCGCCCGCATATTCGCTTGCGAATCCTTTGCTTCCTCAAAATCAAAAGAATGCTTAATAAATCTACGCGTTTTCAAATAAAAAAGCACCTCTTTCGAAGTGCTTTCTCTTAAATCGTCTGTTTCCGGTCCTTTTCCTGCTGCATATATTCGTGGTAGAGCAGCGTTTCTTCCAAATTTTTCAGTTCATCTGCCGAAAAAAGCCGGTAATTGATCTTAAACGTTTTCCCTTTCGGAATTTCCAGCGAAAAACCACCCGTCCCGAAACCATCCAGTACATCCAGTTCAAAATGCGTATTTTTCCAGTATTCAAACAGGTTATGGTCGATCCAGAAATCATAATCCAGGATCTTCCCGATGCGCACATCCTTCGTCCGCGGAAAAAAATGTCCCTTGCGCAAACACTGTGGCTGCGTGCCTTCACAGCAACCTCCGGCCTGGTAAAACATCAGTTCACCAAACTCTTTTTCCAGTTTTTTCACCAGTTTCAGCGCTTTGGGCGTCGCCGAAAGACGTTTCACTTTTTCCATACAATTTTCTTTTTTAGGAGCAACACGGTTGGTTTTCTTGTTCGGATTCCGGTCCCGCTGTCCGCTGTATCTTTTTTGGTGTTGAAAGGTCATTGAGCCTGTCGAAATGCCGAAGTCACCAAAAAAGGATGCCGCTTCCATCGGGGCTAAAAACAAGGTTCGGGATTCTGTTCACCGAACCTTATTTATAAATATCAGTTTAGAAGAATCCTAATTTCTTCTTATTATAAGAAATCAGCATATTCTTCGTCTGTCTGTAATGGTCGAGCATCATTTTGTGGTTTTCCCTTCCGATTCCGGATTGCTTGTAACCTCCAAATGGTGCGCCTGCAGGATAATTGTGGTACTGGTTTACCCAAACTCTACCTGCCTGAATCGCTCTCGGAACCTGATACAGCTGATGCGCATCTCTCGTCCAAACGCCGGCTCCAAGTCCGTAAATCGTATCGTTGGCAATTTCAATCGCTTCCGCTTCATCTTTGAAAGTAGTTACAGCGAGCACAGGACCGAAAATTTCTTCCTGGAACACGCGCATTTTATTGTCGCCTTTCAAAAGAGTTGGTTTGATGTAGTATCCGTTTTTCAGGTCGCCTTTCAGTTTGTTGGCATCACCGCCGGTTAACACTTCGCAACCTTCTTCTTTACCGAGTTTGATGTAATTCATAATCTTCTCGTACTGAATATTGGATGCCTGTGCGCCCATCATCACGTTTGGATCCAGCGGATCTCCGGTTTTAATGGCTTCCACACGTTTGATCACTTTTTCAATGAACTTGTCGTAAATACTTTCCTGAATCAACAATCTTGACGGACACGTACAGATTTCACCCTGGTTGAATGCGAAAAGAACAGCTCCTTCAATGGCTTTGTCAAGGAAATCGTCATCTTCGTCCATTACACTTTCGAAGAATACGTTCGGTGATTTCCCACCGAGTTCCAAAGTCACAGGAATGATGTTTTCCGTAGCGTACTGCATCACCATTCGTCCTGTTGCGGTAGATCCGGTGAAGGCTGCTTTTGCCACTTTCGGATTCGTCACCAAAGCGTGTCCAAGCTCCGAACCGAAACCGTTCACGATGTTGATAACACCTGCAGGAACCAGATCTTCGATCAGTTCCATTAAAACCAATATTGAAATCGGTGTACTTTCAGCAGGTTTCAGCACCACGCAGTTTCCAGCTGCTAAAGCCGGAGCGAGTTTCCAAACTGCCATCAGAATTGGGAAGTTCCAAGGAATAATCTGTGCAACAACGCCAATTGGTTCGTTCACAATCAGGGAAACTGTATTGCTGTCGAGTTCCATCAAAGAACCTTCTTCCGCACGGATTACACTTGCAAAATATCTGAAATGGTCGATGGCCAAAGGAATGTCGGCGTTAAGAGTTTCGCGGATGGCTTTTCCGTTGTCCACGGTTTCCACGGCTGCTATGTATTCCAGATTTTCTTCGATACGGTCTGCAATCTTGTTCAGGATGATGCTTCTTTCGGTCACCGAAGTTTTGCCCCAGGTTTCGAATGCTTTTGCAGCTGCATTTACGGCTTTGTCCAAATCTTTTTCGTTGGAGTGCGCTGCTTTGGACATCACCGTTCCATCGAGTGGAGTGATGACGTCAAAATACTTCCCGCTTGCCGGTTTTGTCCATTTTCCGCCGATGTAATTGTCGTACTGTTTCTTGAATTTCGGTCTGTCGAATGCTTTTTTCTTTGCCATAATGACTATAAATTTTTTGATTGTTTGATTTCTTCAAAAATTACTGAGAATTTCGCGACAAAATTGTTAAGGAATACATAAAGTTTTGTTTTCGTGGGATATTCCGATGATTGATGTTACCTATCTACCTCTTATTTTAAACGCAAAGAATAATTTCGAGAAACCAAAAATGAGGGAGCAAAGTGTCATCTGCAGGCAGATTGTAAGCGTACGCTTCATATTCGCTTGCGAATCCTTTGCTCCCTCAAATGAAAAGAATGATTAGGAATCTTTGCGTTTACACATACAAAAGCACCTCTTTCGAAGTGCTTTTCTACATAATATTGTCTTACGGTTTACTGGAAATACTGATGGTACAGTTCCATTGAGTGATCCAGAGCATCGGTGATTCTGTCGGCTTCCTCTTTGTTAGCTGCTTTGGAAAGCAGGTCGATGTTTTTCATATGATCGGTGAGCCAAACGTGCAGCACGTCGTGAGATTTACCGGTCATTGTGCAGCTTTTGATGAGTTTTTCGTTGGCAGCACTTAGGTTCGTGGCCAGGACTTTGTAGTCGTCCCTATCGTCGTCGAAGGCTTCCAGAAGTCGTTCCTGCTCCTGGATGAACGGAACCATTTCGGTGTTGGTTTTCCACTTGTTGCCATTGTCCAGTTCCAGGTCTGCAGTGGTGTTGGCGTGTTCCGCATCATCGTTGTGATCTTCGGCTTCAGCGGTGGCAGTCTGTTCAGTTTGGGTATGATCGGAGTGGTCTACCGTTCCTTTTTTCTCGCAGGATGTGAGCATTGCAACGGATACGATTGCAGGAATAAGGAGTTTTTTCATTTTTTCAAAGGGTTTATGTTAATGATTAAAGATAGTGATTTTAATTGCAATTGGAAAGCCTGTGGTTTCCAAAAACGTTTCAAAAAATCAATTTCCGCCCTTTAGGGTTGGGGATAAGAAATTGATTTTTGTTTGTTTAACTTCTTTTGCCTTGATGCAAAAGAAGCAAAAGATCAAGACTGGACATTTTTTCTAAAAAAGTCTGCATTCCGCTAAAAGATTTAAACTCGCGCGATATTTCATCACGTTTGTAAATAACTTTCTTGCCGCGCTCAAACAGTAAATCCTTTTTTAACGCTTCATTCCGACTTTTTCTTCACGCAAAAATCTCCCAGGTCGTTTTGGATTTGGTTATAATAAGATTTTTTTCTTTCCTTCTTTTATTTGTTTCGGTGGAGGGAAGAACGAAACGATCTTCTAGCCCCGGTTGCAGCGGTTACCCCGCAGCAAGTGGTGGATTTTGCGTGGGCGCGAGGAGTAGTAGCGGAAAACGGGTGGGGTGGTGGAAAGGGTTTCATAATGGTCTTGCTCTTAATGGTTTAACTTGTTTTTTTTGCTGATTTCTTAATTGGTTTTTCTGTATTTCAAGACGGACCAAACGATGAAGATGATGCCCATTCCCGTGATGATGCCGAAATGCGGAAGCAGGTCCGTGAAACCGCTATTTTTGAGCATTATGAGTCGGATGGCATCCACGCCGTACGTGACGGGATTGGCGTAGGCGATGGGTTTTGCCCAGTCGGTCATACTTTCGATGGGTGTGAAGAGGCCGCTCATCAGGATGAAAATCATCATAAAGAAGAAGACCACGAACATCGACTGCTGCTGCGTTTCGCTGTAAACACTGACCAGAAGGCCCATCCCGAGCAGCGTAACCATATACACCGCCACGAAAAAATAGAGCAGGAGCAGGTTGCCCTGCATTTCGATTTTGTAGATGAAGATGGTGACGAGCAGCCCGATGGTGAACGCGACCATCGAGAGAATCCAAAACGGAATGAGCTTGGCGAGGATGAAATCGCGCTTTTTGATGGGCGATACGTTGATTTGCTCGATGGTGCCGATTTCTTTTTCTTCCACGATGTTGAGCGCCGTGAGGTAACCACCGATGAGCGTGACGAGGAACGCCAGGATGCCGGGAACGAGCGAAAGTCGGTAGTTGTAACTCTCGTTGAACCAGAATTTTGGGATGATGTCGAGGCCGGAAGTTTTCTTTACGGTTTCGATTTGAGGCATGGTTTTTACCTGGATTTGCTGGTTGAAATCCGCGATAATTTGTGCGAGATACGAACCTGAGAGCCCGGCCTTGGTGCCGTTGATGGCGTTGATGGCGAGGAGGACTTTTTCGCTGTTTTCGCGGACCAGGTTTTTCTCGAAATTGTTTGGGATTTCGATGATGAGGTCGGCTTTTTCCTGCTCTACATCGCTGTAAGCTTTGTTAAAACTTTCTCCATAATTCACAATCTGAAAATATCCGGAAGCGGTAATTTTCCGGATGAGTTCGCGCGAATAGGTGGATTTGTCGTGATCGACCACGGCCACTTTCACATCCTTGATTTCGTAGCTGGCTGCAAGCGGTAACACCAGCAGCTGCACCACCGGCATCACGAAGATGATGGCGAGGATTGCCTTGTTCCTGAAGATTTGCAGGAATTCTTTGCGGATTAATATGGAGAGTGTACGGATCATAATCTTTGAGTTTGGAAGATGGAAGAAGGAAGAAGGAAGTTTTGGACTGGATTATTCTTCCCGCTTCCGGCTTCCCACTTCGATCATTCGAGTCTTATCTTAAATTTTTTCACAGCCAAACCGAAGAGGAGCACCGTCATTCCGGTAAGGATGCCGATGTGTTTCCAGATCACTTCGATGCCGGTGCCTTTGATCATTATGTTTTTTACGATTTCATAATACCATTTTGCGGGAATCACATTCGCCACCACCTGCAGTGGAACGGGCATATTTTCGATTGGGAACATAAATCCGCTCAGCATTACGGTAGGAAGCATTGTTCCGACAAGGGAAATGAGCATCGCATTTTGTTGGGAATCGGTCATAATCGAAATCAGAATTCCGATCAGCAGGTTGGTGATGATGAAAATGATGCTCACTAAAAACAGCAGTAACAGATTTCCTTTGATGGGCAGTTCCAGAAGCGTGACGCTGAGCACGAGGATGGAAATCAGAATAATCATCGACAGAATGAAATACGGAATTGCTTTCGCCAGGATGATGACGGCCGGTTTCATTGGAGAAACGAGCAATACTTCCATTGTTCCGGTTTCTTTTTCGCGCACAATGGCGATGGCGGTCATCAGTACGCAGATAATCAGTAGAATCAGCGCCATTACACCTGGAACGAAGTTGGGAGCGCCTTTCAGCTGCGGGTTGTACAGCATCCGGATTTCCGGAATAGCGCCGGACATTTGCTGCGCCGTGGTTTGTCCGTACTGATCCAGAATGATATTGTTCATAAAGTTCAGGATCTGATTCGCCAGGTTGATGTCGGTACCGTCGGTAATGAGTTGCAGGTGGGCTTTTTTGCCCAGGAGAAAGTTTTCGGAAAAATCATCGGGAATCACGACGATCATTTTGATTTGTCCTGATTTGAAGGCGTCTTCGGCTTCGTTGATGGAGCTGAGATTTTTATCTACTTCGAAATACTGATTGGAATTGATCTTCGAAATCAGTTCAGTGGATGCCTGTGATTTGTCGTGATCCAAAACCCCGATTTTCGTATTCTTAACTTCTGTACTGAGTGCAAAACCAAAGAGTAGCACCTGCACGATGGGCATTCCGAACAGGATGAGCAGCGTTCTTTTGTCGCGCAGAACGTGGTAGAATTCTTTTCGTACAAAGGTTAATAGCTGTTTCATTTTCTTTTTTTTAAACCACAGAGTTCACGGAGTTATCACGGAGGACGCTGAGGTTTTTTATTTGTTGTTTCTCACAGATTTTCGGTTCCCACAGATTTCTTTTTTTTGTTCCCGCAGATTTCGCAGATGGCGGAGATTTTTTTTGCGTTTATCAGCGTTTATCCGCGTTTATCCGCGTGATCAGCGGGAGATTTTTAGTGCTCTGTGTGCCAACTCCGTGTCTCTGTGGTTTAGTCTGCAGTTCGTTTTGCGTCGCGCGCGAGCTGGTAAAACACATCATCCATACTGTCGGTTTCAAACTGTTTTTTCAGGTTTGCCGGCGTATCGAGGGCTGCAATTTTTCCGTCCACCATTATCGAAACCCGGTCGCAATATTCCGCTTCATCCATATAATGTGTCGTCACAAAGATCGTGATGCCGCGGTCGGCCGCGTTGTAAATCATACTCCAGAACTGGCGTCTGGTTACGGGATCTACACCGCCGGTAGGTTCATCCAGGAACACAATTTCCGGATTATGGAAAATCGCGACCGAAAAAGCCAGTTTCTGCTTCCATCCCAAAGGAAGTTCTGAAACAAGTTTATTTTTCTCATTTTCCAGTCCGAGTTTTTGGATGAGTTCGTCACGTTTTTCTTTCAACTCTTTTCTTCCGATGCCGTAAATTCCGCCGAAGAATTCCAGGTTTTCTTTCACGGTCAGGTTTCCGTACAGTGAAAATTTCTGACTCATATATCCGATATTTTTTTTGATGGATTCGGTTTCATTATATACATCAAAACCAGCAACCGTCGCATTTCCGGAAGTTGGAACAGAAAGTCCGCAGAACATCCGCATCGCCGTGGTTTTTCCCGCACCATTCGCACCGAGGAATCCGAAGATTTCGCCTTTTTTCACCTCAAAGCTGATGTGATCCACAGCGGTGAAGTCGCCAAAATTTTTGGTGATACTTTCTGCTTTTATCGCGATATGTTTTTCTGAATCTTTCATTTTCAATTTTCAGCTTTCAACTCTCCACTATTTGACAGTAATCTGATGAAACTGTCCTCAATCGTTGCTTTTATGGAGTTTATTTCGATATTGTCAAATCCTTTTTCACGAAGAAATTTTTCGATTTCGTTTAAACTATAATTTTCGTTTTGTTCTACGGTTAAGTGAACAAATTCACCGAAAGCGTACACATTTTTCTTGCCTTCGAATTCTTCCAGAGCTTTCAGAACATCCGAAGTTCTTCCGGCTTTTATTTCCAGAAGCAAGTCAGGAAAGGAGTTGCTGATGATTTCCGGCGTGTCAATCTGAAGGATTTTTCCGTTTTGTATTAAAGCAATCCGGTCGCAAAGCGAAGCTTCGTCCATATAAGGTGTGGCGACAACCATTGTGATGCCCTGTGTTTTCAGGCGTTTCAGCATTTCCCAGAATTCTTTTCTTGAAACAGGATCCACACCGGTCGTTGGTTCATCAAGGAACAGTACTTTCGGTTTGTGGATGAGCGCGCAGCTTAGAGCGAGTTTTTGTTTCATTCCGCCTGAAAGTTTGCCTGCTTTCCGGTCTTTGAACGGTTCAATCTGAACATAAATATCCTTGATGAGATGGTAATTTTCCTCAATCGTCGTATTGAAAACACTCGCGAAAAATTCGAGATTTTCTTCAACTGAAAGATCCTGATAGAGCGAAAAACGTCCCGGCATATAACCCAGAATTTTGCGGATTTCTTTGTAGTTTTTCACGATGTCCAAACCTTCAATGTTTGCGGAACCGCTGTCGGGCAGAAGGACCGTGGTCAGCATTCTGAAAATGGAGGTTTTGCCTGCGCCATCCGGTCCGATGAGACCGAAAATTTCTCCGGGATTCACATCAAAATTCACGCTGTCCACTGCAAGAACTTTGTCTTTTTTCTTGCCGTAGGTTTTGGTGAGGTTATGTACTATAATTGATTTCATACTTCTTTTTTCTTATTCTTTTGTCTTGAAACAAAAGAATCAAAAATTCAAGACTTGACATTTTTGCTAAAAAAGTCTGCATTCCGCTAAAAGATTTAGAACTCGCGCGACATCTTATTACGTTTGTGTTCCACTTTTTTGCCGCGCTCAAACAGTAAATCTTTTTTAACGCTCCATTCCGACTTTTTCTTTACGCAAAAATCTCCTAGGTCAGTTTCACACTTCTGTCTTCCATCTTCCCTCTTCGCGCTTCTAAAACTTCACATCTCCATACATCCCAATTTTCAGGTAGCCGTCGTTTTTGACGTGGATTTTTGCTGCGTAAACGAGGTTGGCTCTTTCATTTTTGGTCTGAATGGTTTTCGGGGTGAATTCGGCTTTGGAGCTGATCCAGTGCACGGTTCCCGGAAGTTCTTTGGTTTTTCCGTCGCCTGAGTCAATCAGGACTTTCACCTGCTGTCCGGTTTTCAGTTTTGCGAGCTGGTCACCGGTGATGAAGGTTTTTAACGTCATCAGGTCCAGACTTGCAATTTTGAAAATCGGTTTTCCGATGGTGGCGAATTCTCCGGCGTTGGAATATTTCGTCAGTACCATTCCGGAAATCGGACTTTCAATCGTATTATTTTTCAGCTGTTCGTCGATTTGTTGAACGCGTTTTTCAGTCGGTTTTCTTTCGCTGAGTACTGCGCGGTTCTGGATGGAAACATTTTCCTTTGCCGCAGTAATCTGCTGATTTAAAGTCGAAAGCTGTGAATTGGCTGCAGCAATCTGTCGCTGAATTACATCCACCTGTCCGTTGGCATCGTCGAGCTGTTTTCTTGTCGCAGCATCTGCTTTTACCAGGTTTGCGGTACGGTTTCTCTCGCGGACTGCATTCTGAAGCTGTTCCTGCAGCACAGAAATATTTGCGCGCTGTGAGTTGTACTGCGCCTGCAAAACCTGAATCTGCGGTGCTGCGGAACCGGTTTTCTGTTCAATCGCGCTGATGCTTGCTTCAACCTGTTCCTTCTGAAGTTCAACGCTTTTCGGATCGATGAGGCCCACTTTTTGGTTTTTGTCCAGTTGCATTCCTTCATCCACATTCAGTTCCAGGATGGTGCCGTTGGCTTTTGCTGTTACCATTACTTCATTGGCTTCAAAAGTTCCGGAAGCATCGTAATCGGCTTCTGAATTGGTGCAGGCGATTGCAGTGAGGGCAGTGACGATTAATATTAGGTTTTTCATATTTGGTTGCCAGTTATCGGTTGTCGGATTTGTAATTTTTAATTTTCAATTCTCCACTTTCAATTATTCAGTTGTGCTTTCAAATTATACTGTGTCAGCAGATACTGTATTTCGTGCAGGATTTTCTGGTTTCGGGCGCGGTCCAGTTCATTGAGTTCGCGCAGGTAATCGCTGGTGGTGATGACGCCGTTTTCCAGTTGGGCGAGTGAGGCGCGCAGAATACTTTCACGAAGGTTAATTAATTCGGAATCCTTGTCGATGAGCTGTTGAATTTTATCAAGTTCATTATTGTTCTGAAGAGTCTGAAACTGCTGGTTGAACAGGAAGTTCTCGCGTTGCACTTCAATTTCCTGCTGCTGAATTTCAATCAGTCCCAGATCATTCTTTTTCGTGTAGAATCCTGTAATTGGAATGTTGAGTCTTACGCCGCCGATGTAAAATACATCAAACTCATTTTTCAGCATATTGAAGCCGGGTTTTCCGTATCCGCCCTGAAAGAATGCGCCGAGTTTAGGCATATTTTTCGAGTTGAGGATGGATTTCTGGCTTTCGAGTGCCTGTTTCTGAAGGTCAAAGAGTTTCAGTTCCGGGCGGTTGTTGTGGTCATTCAGCATTAATTTTTCGGGTTTCTGCAATTTGGTGTCGGCATCCAGAGGTTTGTTGATGAACACCGAAAGCATATCCAGGAAACTTTTCTTCAGGTTCTGCAGTTCAATCTGTTTCTGGTCCAGATTGATGAGCTGTGCCCTCATTACATCCACGTGACTGCGGAGGATGACGCCGTTTTTCAGTTGGGCTTCAGCTTTTTTCAGCGCATTCTGAATGTCCTGTCTTGTAAGGGAAACCTGTTCCATCTGTTCGTCCATCTGCAGTGCACCGAAATACATCTGGTTAATGCGTTCTTCCAGTTTATCTGTTTCAACTTCGGTTTTCTGCATTTCTATTTCGGAATTGATTTCGGCCATTTTCTTCTGGTTTGAAATCATTCCACCGTCGTAGATCGTCTGCTGAACATCAGCAAAAACCTTGTACTGGTCTTTGCTTAATGGCTCTACGGTCATATTTGGTAACGAAAACGGAAGCTGGGTCACTTCATTCTGATACGTTGCCTGTCCGACGATGTTGATTTGCGGAAGCCAGCCTTTGGATGCATTTTCGATGTTGTACTGCTTGGTTTTGGTAATCAAATCGTGGCGTTTAATGAGCGGATAGTTCTGCTTGGCCAATTCATAAACTTGATCTAAAGTCAGCGTTTGCTGTCCGGACATTATTCCGGAAAGAAAAAGCAAAAGAGCAATGATGGGATTTGATTTTTTCATCACTAACTGTTTAATAAAGTTTTGATCCAGACTGGAATGAGTTTACGGCGTTCTTCAATAAAGATTTCAAAACTCTGCTGATCGAAAATTCCGAACTTTCTGAAAACCGGACTTGTTACGAAAGGAAAAATCGTGAGCGAAAGAAAATTCACCAGAAAATGCAATGGATTGATGTCCGAATTTTTCTCGGAAATCTGCTGAAGCATTGTTGATTCTTTCAGTACTTCTTCGAGTGGAAGTGCGCTTTGAATGCCGGAATTTCCTTTCTGAATTTCGCTGATGACGAATAGCGGAAGGTTTGGATTTTCTTTCAGAAGATCAATATATTTATTGGTTGCCAAATCTATTTTGGATTCCAGCGTTGTTTTTTCATCTATAAGAATTGGCAGGATAGAGCCGAACATCTGCTGAATTTTTTCGAGCATGATTTTCTCAAACAGTTTTTCCTTGCTACGGAAATAGTAATTGAGAAGCGCAAGATTAATTCCTGCTTCTTCTGCAATATCGCGTGTTCTTGTACCTGAATATCCTTTTTCTGTAAAAACTTTCGCTGCTGCAGAAAGGATTTTTTCTTCGGTAGAAAGATCTTTTTCTTTTATCATTTCTATCAATTCTCAGACAAAGTTAAGACAACTATTTTGATTTAAACAAATTATTTAATCAAATGATTAAAAATATATGTTGTGTTGTTGGTGGCGCGAGCGAAGCGAGCGTCGAGGAGGTGTGATTATTATGGTGGAACGAGGAACTTAACTTCTGTTTAGCCCCGATTGCAGCGGCATCCTTTTTTGAGAAGGCAATTGCGCTGGAAGAAAAAGATACAGCGGAAAGCGGGTGGAATTTTGAAACTTTGTACAAACGTATTGCTTCAAAAGATTCACAAAAAAACCCTTCCAATACTGAAAGGGCTTTATCATAGTTTATCGTTTCTTAAGATGTAAACTGCATTGAAAACAGATCTGGGAAAACGCCCAATGCAATAATTGCGATGATGATGAACACTGCTACAATATTGTACGTTAACGATACCTTTTCAGTGGTTTTGAAACTGCTTTCTTTCGGGAAAAACATCGACATGATGATGCGCAGATAATAAGCAATTGAAATCGCAGAACCCAAAACTGCAATCAGTACAAGGAAAGCCGCGCCGTTCATCGCCTGTGAGAACAGTGAGAATTTACCAACGAAACCTGCAGTAAGCGGAATTCCGGCCATTGACATCAATGAAACAGCTGCAGCTACGGCAAGTAACGGTTCTGATTTTGCAAGTCCACGAAATGCGTTGAATGAAGTTTCTCTTTTTAGTTTTTCTACATAAATAAGACACATCATTACACCTACCGTTGCCAAAGAATATGCAAAAAGATAAAATGCCAAATGGTATGAAGACAGATTATTCATTCCGTAAAAAATCAGCGCAATATAACCTGCGTGCGAAACGGAAGAATAGGCAAGCATTCTTTTTGCGTTGCTCTGTGCCAATCCCATTGCATTGGCAAGGAATAGCGTGATGATAATGAATACACCGATAATATTGATCCATTCGCTGGTTATTCCGGCGAATCCAATTGTCATTAGTTTGAAGAACGCTCCAAAACCTGCAATTTTCACCACAGACATCATGAACGTAGTAATCAGCGAAGGAGATCCCTGATAAACATCCGGACTCCACATATGGAAAGGCGCCATTGATACTTTAAATGCCATGGAAACCAGTAATAGAACTGCACCCATAATCAGCATCAGATCTTTTGGATTTTTCTGAGCGTAATCGTGAATCTGATATAAATCGAAACTTCCCGTTGCACCGTAAACCAACGCAATACCGAAAAGTAGGAAACCTGTTACAAATGCTCCCAAAAGGAAGTATTTCATCGAAGCTTCTGTGGAACGGATATCGGTTTTATTACTTCCGGCCATTACATACAGCGGAATGGAAAGAATTTCTACACCCAGGAACAGCGTTACCATATTCTGGTAGCTGAAAAGGATAATTGCTCCGCAGACTACGAAAAGCATTAATGCATACAGTTCCGATTGGTGGCTTCTGTGATTGGTGAGTGCAAAACCTCCGAGGAAAAAGATCAGTATGGTAATAACCAAAGAAATTCGGGTAAGTAAAGCTGCATTTGCGCCAAAATCGAACATCATTTTATACTGAGAGAAAAAGGCCGGCTCCGGCTGATAAGAAACTGCAAAAGCAATTAACAAACCAAGAATGCCAATGTATCTCGCAAATTTTCCTTTATCGAAAACCCCTGAAAACAATGCTATAACGGCGGTAAGGAATACAATTATTAAAACACTCATTATGATAAATTTGAGATTACAGACTGGAAACCGAAGTTTCGTTATCTCTTAATTTTTTACTTTCTATTATTAATTTAACTGATCATCGACTGGTAAATAAACTTCAGTGAAGAGTTTACCAAATCAAAAATACTTTGCGGGAATACACCCCAGATAATTACATACACCACCAAACTCGCCAAAACAGCAAATTCTGCAGAAGATAAATCTTTGGCACCAGCAAGAACTCTCTCGTCACCTTCTCCAAACATGGCTTTTCCATAAAATCTGAAAAGATATGCTGCACAAAGAATAATGGTTAATCCAGCAATAATTGCCGCAACACTGTTATAATGGAAGATGGATTTCAGAAGGATAAATTCACCGATGAATCCGTTGGTTAAAGGTAAACCTACTGAACCAAGCAGCAGAACCATAAACAAAACCGCAAAAACCGGAGCAACTTTTGCTAAACCGCCCATTTCACGAATGTCTCTTGTTTTGAATCTTTTGTAAAGAATATCTGCACAGTAAAACAATCCCACAATATTGATTCCGTGTGCAAATGCCTGAATCATAGCTCCCTGTCCACCTTCAAAAGTGAAAGTACCGTTCATGGTTAAAATGGCGGACGCAAAAATCCCGGCAACAATTAACCCAACATGCGAGAAAGAAGAGTATGCTAAAATTCGTTTTGAATCATTAGATACCAACGCGATGAGTGCACCGTGAACAATTCCGCAGATGGCAAGAATCATTACAATCTGTCCGGAAATTCCCATCACCGGATCCGGTGTAATTGGCAATAAATATCTCAATACTCCGTAAACTGCCATTTTCAGCATGATACCCGAAAGTAACATTGTTCCCTGTGTTGGTGAAAATGTATACGTGTCCGGTTGCCAAGTGTGGAACGGAAATACCGGAAGCTTTACAGCAAAAGCAAAGAAGATAAACCAGAAAACTACGGTTTGCTGAGTTAAATTCAGGTTTGCATTATACAAATCCGTAAGTGCAAAAGATGCGGAATAGTTGTAAACGTAAATCAGTCCGATAAGCATGAACAGTGATCCTACGAATGTATACACAAAAAACTTGGTTGTGAATTTGATTCTTTTGTCTTCCTGTCCCCAGATTCCGGCAATGAACCAAATTGGAATCAGCGTGATTTCCCAGAAAACGTAGAATAAAAGTCCATCCAACGCCGTGAAAACTCCCACAAGACCGAACTGCATTAACAAAATCAGTCCGTAAAAAGTATTGCTGTAGCCTGGTTTTTCATTAAAGGATGAAAGAACAATCAGCACTGTTAAAACGTTGGTTAAAATCAACATCAGCAAACTCATTCCGTCGATTCCAAAATGAATGGAACTTTTAACGAAAGTGGACCACGGATGTTTAATTTCATAATCCAGCACAGAATCTACCGTTGGAACGCTGTTAAAATTCCCCAGAATGTAAAACGTAAGCAGCATTTCCACCAGTGCAATACCCAGAGCCAGATATTTACTCGCAGGATTTTTCCACATAAAAACCAAACCTGCACCTACAAGCGGTAATAGTAATAATGTTAATAAAAGATAAGACATTATTATTGTAATAAAAAGTTAACAAATAAGATGATACCAACAGCCAGAGTCATGATGAGCACGTAGTTTTCTACGTTTCCGTTCTGCAGACGTTTTGCTGCACGACCGGAGTCTTCTGCTCCGAACCCGACAAAATTTACAAAACGGTCTAAGATGTTTTTATCGAACATTTTTCCGCCAACGCCTAATCCTTCAATAAGTTTTACAAAGGTGGCATCGTAAATTTCATCAATGAAAAGTTTCTTGTTAGAAAGTCTTTCCCAGCCGGTATATTTCTGTTCGGCCAAAGGAAGTTTTCCTTTTCCGACATAAATTTTTCTTACTATAAACCACACAGCAAAAAACATAAGAACTGTAAGAGGAAGCAGAATCATTTCGGTATTGAATGGAACTTCTGCAAGCTGAACGTCCTGCGTGTAAATTCTTTCCAGCCAGTGTTCAAGATGTGCGTAATCACCGTGCGCAACGAAATGCGGAAGATTCAGAAAACCTCCAAAAATCGAAAGAATTGCCAAAACTACCAACGGAACAGTCATCGTCCAAGGACTTTCGTGAAGGTGGTGTTTTTGTTCTTCGGTTCCGCGGAATTCACCATGGAAAGTAAGGTAATACATCCTGAACATATAAATTGCCGTCATCGCTGCAACGATAAACAGAATTCCCCAAAGCAGCGGATTGTGACCAAATACACTCGCTAAAATTTCATCTTTTGAGATCATCCCAGAAAATAGCGGCATTCCGGCAATCGCAAATGTTCCTATAAGGAAAGTGATGTGTGTTGTTTTTATTTTATCTTTCAGTCCGCCCATAAATCTCATATCCTGCTCTCCGCTCATCGCATGAATTACAGAACCTGAACCTAAGAAAAGAAGCGCTTTAAAGAAAGCATGCGTCATCAGGTGGAACATTGCAACCGTGTACGCTCCAACGCCCAAAGCCACAAACATAAAGCCCAGCTGTGAAACTGTAGAGTAGGCCAGAACTTTTTTAATGTCGTTCTGTCTTAAAGCGATAAAGGCAGCAATGAATGCAGTGAGAAGCCCAATGAACAGAATTCCGTTCATTGTAGTTGGCGCCAATGAATATAAAAAGTTTGATCTTACAACTAAATAAATACCTGCAGTTACCATGGTAGCGGCGTGGATTAACGCTGAAACCGGAGTTGGACCGGCCATCGCATCAGGAAGCCACGTAAATAACGGAACCTGTGCAGACTTACCTACAGCACCAATAAATAAACTTGCAGTGATGAAGATTATTACAAATCCGTCAAGTTCGAATTTAGAGGAATTCTGTGCTACAGAAAGATAATCCAGTGCGTTGGTTTGGTAGGCAATCATGAAAATACCGAGAAGTAGACCAAGGTCACCAACACGGTTCATAATGAAAGCTTTTCTTGCTGCTTTTCCATATTCCTGATTTTTGTACCAGAAACCGATAAGCAAATAAGAACATAAACCAACTCCTTCCCAACCGATGAACAGAATCAGGTAGTTGCTTCCCATTACCAAAAGAAGCATCATGAAGATGAAGAGATTCAGGTAAGCGAAAAACTTGTGGAATCCTTTGTCATCATGCATATATCCAATTGAATACAGGTGGATAAGCGATCCGATTCCGGTAATAATCATCACCATCATCAAAGAAAGCTGATCAATCTGAAAACTGAAATTAATCTGAACTCCGTTTACAGTAAACCATTCGAACAGTCTTACAATCACCGGTGCGCTATCGGCATCTGTTTTCATAAAAATACTCGCGGCAATACAGAAGGAAATAAATACAACCAGTGTTGCAATACCTCCCACAACCATTTTCGGAAGTTTTTTTCCGAAAAGTCCGTTAATCAGAAACCCAAGTAAAGGTAAAAATACAATTGCGTAAATTAAATTCTCCATCTCAATTACCCTCTTAGTTTATTAAATATACTCACGTCTACAGATTTTGTGTTGCGGTACATCATCGAGATAATTGCTAAACCTACAGCAACTTCTGCAGCGGCAACTACCATAATGAAAAATACCAAAATCTGTCCGTTTCCGTCGTTACTGTATGCAGAAAAAGCTGCAAGCAAAAGGTTTACAGAATTAAGCATCAGTTCCACACAACCCAGAATAACAATTGCATTTTTTCTAAGCAAAACACCCAAAACTCCCAGACAGAACAGTACCGTACTAAGAATAATAAAATATTCCATCGGTATGGTCTGAATAAATGAATTCACTTCTCCCATAATTCTATAAATCTTTTTTACCGATCAGTACCGCACTTACAATACCTGCAAGAATGAGGATTGAGGCGATTTCGAACGGTAGAACATATTCGTTAAACAATAAACGGCCAAGATTTTTTGTAAGACCCACTGCAGAATCTTCACCTGTGAAAACCGTGTTGTATTTTAACCCTTTGAACGCTCCCAAAACGCCAATCAGTAATAAACAAGCAGTGAAAACACCCAGAAATTTTGAGATGTTGTTCTTACGGCTTTCGTCGGCTTTGTTCAGGTTCAGCATCATCAGAATATAAAGGAAGAGTACCATAATGGCTCCTGCATACACAATAATCTGAACGATTCCTAAAAACTGAGCATTTAGCAAAATATACAATCCCGCAATTGAAAACATGGTTACAATAAGCGACAGGATAGAGTACATCGGGTTTTTATTGAACACAAAAGAAAATGCACTGGCTACAGCCAAAAATGCAACCAAGAAAAATACTATCTGTTCCATTATTTTACTGCCTTTTTTTGTAGTTCGCTTTGTCTGTCGGTGATGTCGATTCTGTTATCGATATCTTCCACCAGTTTATCTTTTCCGTATACAAAAGAACCACGGTTTCTTTCCACATCCACAAGTCTGTCTGTAAGATAAATTGCAGATTTCGGGCAAGCTTCCTCGCACATTCCGCAGAAGATGCATCTTAGCATATTAATTTCATATACTTCTGCATATTTTTCTTCTCTGTATTTGTCTCTGTCTTCTGGTTTTCTTTCAGCTGCTGTCATGGTGATGGCTTCTGCAGGGCACGCAACGGCACACAGTCCGCATGCAGTACATCTTTCTCTGCCTTCTTCATCACGTTTCAGCACGTGTAGTCCGCGCCAAACTTTAGCTCTTGGTTTCTGAACTTCCGGATAAGCGAAAACTTTGCCTTTAGAACCTTCCAGCGCGTGGCTCAGAGTAATTCCCATTCCCTTGATAATACCGGGAAGGTAAATTTTCTCCATAAAGGTCATTTTCTTATTCGAGACAACTTTAGACCTGTTTGTAAGTTTCATTTAACTTTATTTCTTATTAATGATTTGAATTGAAAAACTCAGTTCAAATATTTTAGTTTGCAAATAACAAAATCACAGCACCTGTTACTACAAGGTTAAGCAGTGCAAGCGGAATTAAAGTTTTCCACCCAAGGTGCATCAATTGATCGTAACGGAATCTTGGGATGGTCCAGCGAATCCACATAAAGATTACAATACCGATAATCGCTTTGGTAAGAATTGAAAGAATACTTAAAATTCCTGCAATATTTTCTCCCCAGTTCTGTGTTACCCACTCAATTCCCGGATAATTGAAACCTCCGAAGAAAAGCGTAGCAATCAGAGCATTGGAAATAAACATATTCACATATTCACCGAACATGTACATTCCGAAGTTCATGGATGAATATTCAGTCATATAACCGTTTACAAGTTCAGATTCACATTCCGGTAAATCGAAAGGATGACGGTTTGTTTCTGCCAAAGCTGCTACAAGGAAAATAATGAAAGCCAACGGTTGGTAGAAGATATTCCAGTTCATACCATCAAGTTCAAAAAGTCCCCATAATTTTCCGCTTCCCTGTTCGGTTACAATCTGATTCAAATCAAGACTTCCGCTCATCATGATGATAGAAAGCAAGGCAAGACCCATCGCTAATTCGTAGGAAATCATCTGTGAAGATGCGCGGATGGCACCAATCAGTGAATACTTATTGTTTGAAGCCCAACCACCGATCATCATTCCGTAAACTCCGATAGAAACCATTGCGATAAGGAAAAGAACACCAACGTCAACATTGGCAACCTGCAAATCGAATGAGGTACCACCGATATTTAAACTTTGTCCCCACGGAATAACTGCACCCGTAATAAGCGCAATAAACATCGTGATGGAAGGCCCGAGAACGAAGAGAAATTTTTCTGCGCCAGCCGGAATAAATCCTTCCTTGAAGAACAGTTTTCCACCGTCAGCTAAAGGCTGAAATAACCCGAAAGGTCCGGCTCTGTTTGGCCCGATCCTGTCCTGTAATGCCGCAGCAACTTTTCTTTCACCCCAGGTAGAGTAAGCTGCAATACCCAATGACACTGCAAAAAGTGCTACAACCAGTATGATTTTAAAAGTGAGTAAATCCATAATTTTTATAATTTGAGATTCGAGATTCTCAAATGATCTTATTAATTATTTTGTTCTTCTGCCTTTTCTTCGTCTTTTGCACTGACCTGTTTAGCCATCGGATTGTCCAGCAAAACGGGTTCGTCTTCTGCTTTCTGGTAATGGTTCAAAGAAATCACCGAATGTCTGTCGATATGTCTTGGTCCTTCAATATTCCATAAAGCCGGATCTTTTTTCTCGAAGCGGCATTCGTTGCAAATCCATTCTTCAGCTTCGCCGTACTGATCCTGTCTTGTAGTAACACGGATAATTTCTTCACCTTTCATCCAAAGAACTGCTTTTCCGGAGCATTTGGAGCAGGAGCAGGTTGCGTTCATCGGTTTGGTAAACCAAACACGGCTTGCAAATCTTGAAGTTCTGTCGGTTAAAGCGCCTACCGGACAAACATCAATTACGTTTCCGTAGAAATCATTGTCAAGCGCTTTATTCAGATAAGTTGAGATTTCTGCGTGGTCACCTCTGAACAGGATTCCGTGCTCGCGTTTTTCAGTAAGCTGGTTTGCAGCCAGTACACATCTTGCACACAATATACATCTGTTCATATGAAGTTTGATGTACGGTCCGATATCTTCAGGTTCGAAAGTTCTTCTTTCAAATTCTGTTCTGGTCTGTTCCACACCATGCTCGTAGCCCAGATCCTGAAGGTGGCATTCACCGGCCTGGTCACAGATCGGACAGTCCAACGGGTGGTTTACCAACAGGAATTCGGTAACCGCTTTTCTTCCTTCCTGAGCACGTTCTGAAGTAAGGTTTTTTACTTCCATTCCGTCCATCACGCCGGTTCTGCAGCTTGCAACCAGTTTTGGCATTGGTCTCGGATCTGCTTCCGAACCTTTGGAAACTTCTACCAGACATGTTCTGCAACGTCCGCCACTGGTTTCCAGTGGTTTATAGTAACACATTGCAGGCGGAACAGATTTTCCACCGATTTGTCTCGCGGCTTCCAGAATGGTTGTTCCCGGTGCCACTTCCGTTTCCTGTCCGTCGATGGTGATTTTAAATTTTTTAACTTCTTCGCTCATATCTTCAATCAAGCAAATGCTTTTCTGTATTTAATTAATTGGCTGCCGGAGCAGGAATTGGGTCTGCATAATTGGCAAGACCGTAATTCTGTTTTTTGGCAAGTTCAGGATTCTTCACATGCCATTCGAACTCATCCCGGAAGTGACGGATTGCCGCTGCCACAGGCCATGCTGCTGCATCACCTAACGGACAGATGGTGTTGCCTTCAATCTTTCTTTGGATGTCCCAAAGCAAATCGATGTCTTCCATAGTTCCTTCGCCGCTTTCTATTTTTTTCAGGATTTTGTACATCCATGGCGTTCCTTCACGGCACGGTGTACACTGTCCACAACTTTCGTGTGCGTAGAATCTGGCAATAGTCATGGTATGTTCCACGATGCACTGATCTTCATCCAGGACTTCAAAACCGCCTGAACCCATCATGGTTCCGGTTGCAAAGCCACCGTCTGCCAAAGATTCATAGTTCATATATCTCGATTCACCGTTGATGGTTTTCAACAGTAAATTAGCAGGTAGAATCGGAACGGAACTACCGCCCGGAATACATGCCTTAAGCTTTTTACCATTCGGGATACCACCGCAATATTCATCAGAATAAATGAATTCTTCAACAGTAATCGTCATATCGATTTCGTAAACACCGGGTTTGTTGATGTTTCCACAGGCTGAAATCAGTTTCGTACCAGTAGATCTTCCAACCCCGATTTTCGCGAATTCTGCACCGGTGATATCAATAATTGGTACTACGGCCGCAATAGATTCTACGTTGTTTACTACCGTTGGTCTTTCCCAAAGTCCTTTTACTGCAGGGAAAGGTGGTTTTAGTCTTGGATTTCCTCTTTTACCTTCCAGAGATTCAAGAAGTGCAGTTTCTTCACCGCAAATGTAGGCTCCGGCTCCTCTCTGAACATAAATTTCAAGATCGAATCCTGTTCCCAGAATATCTTTGCCTAAAAATCCTGCAGCTTTTGCCTCGTCAATAGCCTGTTCCAGAATATCCGGAATCCATGCATATTCGCCACGGATGTAAATGTAAGAGGTGTTTGAACCCAGACAGAATGATGAAATCAGCATTCCCTCGATCAGTAAATGAGGAAGGTGTTCCATTAAATATCTGTCTTTGAACGTTCCCGGTTCAGATTCATCGGCATTTACCACAAGGTGTCTTGGTACGCCTTCGGGTTTTGCAAGGAAACTCCACTTCATTCCTGTAGGGAATCCTGCGCCACCACGACCGCGAAGACCGGAAGCTTTCACTTCTTCCAGAATTTGCTCCTGAGTCATTTTCAACGCTTTTTCCGCAGCTTCGTACCCGCCGTGTTTGCGGTAAGTTTCGAAATAGCGGATGCCATCAATATGAGCGTTTTTAAGTAAAAGTTTTTTACTCATTTCAATATTCATTAATCCAAAGCAAGCGCTCCCTGTCTGCAAAGTTCCAGGATTTCGTCTACTTTTTCAATAGTTAAATTTTCGTGATAAAATTTGCCGAGAAGCATCATCGGTGCGTATCCGCAGGCGCCGAGACATTCGGACGGTTTCAGTGTGAAAAGTCCGTCCTCAGTGGTTTCGCCATCTTTGATGTTGAGTTTTGTGCGGATATGATCCAGAATTTTCTCGCTTCCTCTTGTAAGGCAAGGCCCGGTTCTGCAAACCTCAAGAACGTATTTGCCGACAGGCTGCATATTGAACATGGTGTAGAAAGTGGCTACTTCATACACTTCAATTGGTTTGATGTTCAGAATTTGTGCAACATAATCCATCACCGGAACGTCAAGCCAACCGCCAAATTCTTTCTGTGCAACGTGAAGAATCGGAATAAGGGCAGATTTCTGTCTTCCCTCCGGGTATCTTGCGATAATTTTATTAACCTGCTCTAAGGCTTCGGGTTTGAAAGCAATCGTTTCGCTCATTTTATTAATTCTAAATTTTAGATTTTGGATTTGATTTAAATCACAGTATCTAAAAAACTTATTTAAAATTTATTATTCAAAATTTCCTAGGCGTCTAATTCTCCGGCAATTACGTTCATTGAACACATGGTAAGAATTGCGTCGGAAATCATGGCTCCTTTAATCATCTCAGGATAAGCCTGATAATAGATGAAACAAGGTCTTCTGAAGTGAAGTCTGTACGGACTTCTACCACCGTCGCTTACCAAATAAAAACCTAATTCGCCGTTTGCACCTTCTACTGCGTGGTACACTTCTCCTACAGGAACGTCAGTTTCTCCCATTACAATTTTGAAATGGTAAATTAAAGCTTCCATATTATTGTATACATCAGCTTTTTCAGGAAGATAAAACTCAGGAACATCTGCGTGGAAAGGACCATCAGGAAGATTCTTGTAAGCCTGTTCAATAATTTTTAGAGATTCCCAAACTTCCTGTTGACGAACCATGAAACGGTCGTAAGTATCACCTGCGGTTCCAAGCGGAATGATGAAATCGAAATCTTCATATGAAGAATACGGCTGTGCAACACGAACATCATAATCTACACCTGCAGCGCGAAGGTTCGGTCCTGTGAAACCGTAGCTAAGTGCGCGTTCAGCAGAGATAGGACCTGCGTGAATAGTTCTGTCCATGAAGATTCTGTTTCTTTCGTTCAGTGTACAGAACTGTCCCCAAATTCTTGGGAAATTTTTCAGCCAGTTTTGAAGCAATTCGTGGAATTTTGGATTGAAATCCCTTTCAAAACCACCAATTCTACCCATATTCGTGGTCATCCTTGCTCCGCAAATCTGCTCGTATATTTCGTAAATGGCTTCTCTTTCACGGAAAAGATAAGTTAAACCGGTAATCGCACCTGCATCCATTGCCGTTACACCGTTACAAACCATGTGGTCGGCAATACGTGCCAATTCCATCATGATGATACGCATATAATCTACACGTTTCGGTACTTCACAACCAATTAGTTTTTCTACCGTCATGTGCCATCCGATATTGTTGATGGGCGCTGAACAGTAATTCATGCGGTCGGTTAACGTAGTAATCTGTGCGAAATTTCTTCTTTCAGAAATTTTTTCGAAAGCTCTGTGAATATAACCCACCGTTTGCTCGGAGTGAAGAATTCTTTCTCCATCCATGGTGAGAACGTTTTCGAAAATACCGTGCGTTGCAGGGTGAGTTGGTCCAAGGTTCAGCGTGTACAGCTGTCCGTCAATTTGCTCTTTAGCATCGTACTGGTTCAGTATATTGGATAGTGCGTTGTCTTTCATAATTTTTTGGCTTTAAGCAGTAAGCATAAGCTTTAAGCGTATTAACGTCCGAACATTTTATCGTCTTTATCGGTTCTGGTGCCGTCCTCCAGTCTGTATTCCTTCAGCATCGGATGATAACCAAGATCTTCCATATTAAGGATTGGTCTTAAATCCGGATGTCCTTTAAATTTAATTCCGTAGAAATCATAAGTTTCACGCTCCATCCAGTTCGCGGCGGCGTAAAGATCTGTAAGCGTTTCGAACTCAGCGGTTTCTCTTGAAGAAAATGATTTTAGACGAATCCTTACATTTTCTTTCATATTGTGCATATGGTAAATAACGCCCAGTTCCTTTTCTTTATCCTCCGGATAATGAATTCCGCAGATATCGGTGAGGAAATTAAAATCCAGTGAAGAGTCACGAAGATGATGAATAACTTTCTTGATGTCTTCTTTTTTAACTTCCACAGTGAGCATTCCGTACGGTTCTGAACTTGCCACAACACTTTCCGGGAACTCTCTATTTATCGCTTCTAAAACAAATTCGTTTGTCATATCGTTAATTCAAAATTCAGATTCAAAATATTATAATTTTCGAAACTGAAATTATTTAATTCCGTAAGATTCCAGAAGTTTTTGATATTCCGGCATGTCTCTTCTTCTGATGCTTTCGCTTTGTGCTAAAGCCTGAACCTGCATCACACCTTCAATAATCTGCTCCGGTCTTGGTGGGCAACCCGGTACATAAACATCAACAGGAATAATTTTATCAATTCCCTGAAGCACTGAATATGTATCGAAAATACCTCCTGAAGATGCACATGCACCAACCGCTACAACCCATCTTGGTTCCGCCATTTGTGTGTACACTTGCTGAAGCACAGGTCCCAATTTTTTAGAAATTGTTCCGCAAACCATCATCATATCGGCGTGTCTTGGTGAAAAAGAGTTTCTTTCCATACCAAATCTGGAGGCGTCGTATGTTGGGTTAAGTACGGCCATGAACTCAATTCCGCAACATGACGTTGCAAAAGGAAGAGGCCACAAAGAGTAACTTCTTGCCATACCAATTACGCTGCTGAGTTTGGTTACAAAGAACCCTTCGCCTTCATAACCTTCAGGCGGTTCTGCGTCCATTCTCACTACCGGTTTTGTATCTGACATAATTTTTTCTTTTTTTAATTAATTTATCTGTCCCAATCGAGGGCACCGCGTTTCCAAACGTACACGAATGCCATAAAGAAAACCGCAACAAAAGCCAGTACAGCAAGGAAACCTTCCATGCCGAATTCTCTGAAATTAACTGCGTATGGGTAGAAAAAGACTATTTCTACATCGAAGAGAACGAAAAGTACAGCAGTTAAAAAATATTTTACGGAGAAAGGTGTTCTTGCGTTACCTTCAACCTCTATACCGCACTCGAAACTTTCGTTTTTTCTGCTTTTTTCCTTGCTTTGTTTTGGTCCGAGAAAGTGGGTTCCAACAAGTGACAGTATCACAAAACTTAAACCTACTAGACCTTGAATGATTATTGGAATATAATTTTCGGGTAAATTCATTTCAGCATACTTTTCTCAATCAGCAAATTTAGTGAATAAAGATTTATACAAAAAATTTCAATCTTGAAAATGCCCGTAAATAGAAGAAAAACTTTAATTTAGAATGATTAAAAATAAGCTTCTTACCTCTTGCTTTTTTTCAGTTTGCGAAGTATGACAAATGCGATGTACCCAATGTAAAGGAACAGAAAACTAGCGAAAAGAATATTGATGATCGTATTGATCCTTTCATCGCTTACCTGGAAAAATAAGTTGTATACCACGAAAATCATGATAAGAATCATATACAAAATCAACTGCTTCTTCATATTTCCATTGAATAAGTGCGTCTCCTTTTGTGATTGACCGGATTATAGTCCTGCCAAAGAAGTTGTATGCTTTTATTTTCCTCAAGTTCGGGATTGGTTTCCAGATACTTAACTCCTTTTTCCCGGAAGGTTTCGTAGATCTGTTTGAAGATAATTGAAGTCACTCCACGACGTTGATAATCAGGATGAATGCCGATTAGATAGAAATTAGCACGATCGTTCTTTTTTCCTGCCTGCAGAAAATGCCACCATCCGAAAGGGAAAAGTTTTCCTTTGGATTTTTGAAGCGCAACGGAGTAAGAAGGCATTGTGATGGCGAAAGAAATCAGTTTGTCTTCTGCATCGGTGATGCAAACGATGAAATCTTTATCTAAAAGTCCGAAATATTTTTCCTTGTAGTTTTTTATCTGTTCGTCGGAAATAGGAGTGTAGGTGGAGAGATTTTTATATGTGTCATCCAAAAGACGGAACATTGGTTCCACCAATGGTAGGATCTCATCTTTTGATTTGAATTTCAGTACTTTAAGGTTGTATTTTTCAGCTATCAGTTGGCTGAATTTCACAATTTTTTCCGGTAAAATTTCAGGAAATACAATTTCATATTCTACCCATTCTTTTTCTTTTGTAAGTCCAAGAGTTTCAAGATGTTTAGGGTAATATTCGTAATTGTAAATGCCAATCATAGTCGCAAGCCGATTAAATCCCATGGTAAGCATTCCGGCTTTATCAAGGTTGGTGAAACCCATTGGACCTTCAATCTTCGGATATCCTTTTTCTTTAGCGAAATTTTTCACAGTCTCAATCAGTGCAGCTGAAACCTTTTGATCGTCAATGAAATCAATCCATCCAAAACGTACTTTTCTGATTCCCAACTCGGTTTCTTCTTTTCGGTTAATCATCACTGCGACACGTCCCACAATTTCGTTATTTCTGTAAGCCAGGAATTGCGCCGCTTCGGAGAAGTTCAGAGCGGGATTTTCCGTCGGATTCCAAATGTTTTTCTCGTCGCTAATTAAGGCCGGTACATAATTTTTGTTATTTTTGTAAAGCTGCATTGGGAACCGGATGAAATCCATCAGTTCTTTATCTGTAGTTACTTTAATAATCTTTATTTCCGACATCCTGTTTTTTTAGGGATTACAAAGATAAACCTTTGCTGTTTTATGACGAAACTTTGGCACGTTTTTTACAATAACTGAGACGAATTTTAAATAAAAAAACTTAAATAAATATGACTGGTTATTATCTTATTATTGGAATTTCAATGCTTGTGAGCTGGCTTGTGTCAGCAAGACTGAAAGCGAAATTCAATCATTACTCTCAAGTTCATTTGCGGAACGGAATGTCCGGAAAAGAAGTTGCGGAAAAAATGCTCCGCGATAACGGAATTCACGACGTACAGGTAATTTCTGTACCTGGACAACTTACTGACCATTACAATCCTCTCAATAAAACCGTTAATCTTTCCGAAGCTGTTTATATGCAAAGAAATGCGGCGGCAGCGGCGGTTGCAGCACACGAATGTGGACATGCGGTTCAGCATGCAGTTGGATATTCTATGCTTCAACTTCGTTCAAAGTTGGTTCCTGTAGTTAACATCGCTTCTAATTTGATGCAATGGGTGTTAATTGCCGGGATTGGTTTGATGGTTTCAACACAAACTATTGATAATCCTCAAGGAAATACAACTGTTCTGATGATTGGTGTTGCAATGTTTGCGGTAACAACTTTGTTCGCTTTCATTACGCTTCCTGTGGAATACGATGCGAGTAACAGAGCGCTGAAATGGCTGAAATCTACCGGTACAGTTACTCAGGAAGAATATGCAGGAGCTGCAGATTCTCTTAAGTGGGCGGCAAGAACTTATTTAGTAGCGGCACTCGGATCTTTAGCGCAACTTCTTTACTGGGCGTCTTTGCTGATGGGAAGAAGAGACTAATTCAAAAATTCAAAAGAAATATTCTGCATCTCGGACAACTGTTCCGAGATGTTTTCTTTTTGGGAGGTTCTAATTTGGGCAAGTATAGAGCAGTTTTCGGCAGCATCAAAGTTGAGGATTTTGCCGTCGAACTTATTAAGAAGCGTGAAAATTTGATTTTGCTGATTGAATGCAAATCCTATTTTCAAATCAGTTTCCAGTTCTTTTGTGATGATTTCAGCTTCTTCCAATGTCATTTTGGCTGATTCTTTATAAGTTTTCACCAAACCTGAAACGCCAAGTTTTGTTCCGCCGTAATAACGAACTACAATAAGTAAAACATTGGTGATGTTATTGGCTAAAAGTTGATTGTAGATGGGCAGTCCGGCGCTTCCGGAAGGTTCTCCGTCATCGTTCGCGCGGTAGTTTTCACCATTAATTCCTATTCGGAAAGCATAGCAGTGATGCGTAGCTTTAGGATTCTCTTCCCGAATTTTTTCAAGGCTGTTTTTTAGTTCGTCTTCATTGGAAACAGGAAAAGCAAATCCAATAAATTTGCTTCCTTTCTCTTTTAGGAGGATGTTTTCTACCGGTTTTTTTATGGTCTGGAATTCGTAAATCACCTTGAAATATTTTTGTGAAACTCCATTTGATTTCCCGCAAAATCCATCGTCTCAATTTTTTCAGTTTTCAGATGAGGAGCTTTTGTCCCGTTTTCCAAATAAAGCTGCGGATTTTTTGTAATAATAGCTTCGTCCCACATTCCGGCTTCAATAAAAGTGTTCAGTGTGTAAGCGCCGCCCTCAACTAAAACAGACTGTATTTGCATGTCATATAAATGATTGAGAAGTTGTTCCAAAAGATGAGTTCTATCAACTTTTACAAAGCTAATGTTTCCCATTTCCTCGGTTTTCACTGAATTGAACACGATAGTCGGAGCGACTGAATTAAAAATCTTGAAATTTTGAGGAACTTTCAAATCAAGGTCTATCAATATTCTAACAGGATTTCTTCCTCGGATTTCTCTGGAATTGAGTTCCGGATTATCGTTTAACGCCGTCGCTGTACCCACCAAGATGGCATGTTCGTCACTTCTTAACTGATGAACAAACTGTTTGGTAATCGGGTTTCCAATTTGAATCGGTTTGAAGTTCTGATCCATAAAACCATCTGCAGATTGAGCCCATTTTAGAATAATGTACGGGCGCTTTTTCTGATGAAAGGTAAAGAAACGCTTATTCAGTTCAAGACATTCGTCTTCCAAAATTCCGGAAATAACTTCAATTCCGGCTTCTTTCAGAATTTGAATTCCTTTTCCGTTCACCTCTTCATACGAATCTTTCGAACCGATAATCACTTTTTTGAAACCTATTTCCTTCAGTTTCAGTGCACACGGCGGAGTTTTTCCATAATGTGCGCAAGGTTCAAGCGAAACATAAATAGTAGCTTCGTGTAGCAACTCCGGATTTTTGACCGAATTGATTGCGTTTATTTCTGCATGAGCTTCACCGGCTTTTTGATGAAACCCTTCACCGATTATTTTATCGTTATGTACAATAACGCAGCCCACAAGCGGATTAGGATAGGTGTCCCCGGTTGCTTTTCGTGCAAGTTCAATGCAGCGCTGCATGTATTTTTCGTGATTCATTCTATATAAAAACACTCAGCAAAAGCCGAGTGTATTTTCTTTTGAATTTTTAAACTTATTCCGTTTTTGCTCCAATTTTTATTTCCGGAATTTTATATTCAATCATTGCCGTCATCATCTCATCCCGCTGTCTTGAAAGGTTTCTGTTTGCCGAACGCAAATCGCCTAGTTCTCTTTTGATATAAGACAGAATAAGGAAATGTTTGTCGTTGCCTTTTGGAATGTTCTTGAAACGGTAAATATTGTATTCTACGTAAGACGTTCCATTTTCAGGAGCTTCAGAAATATAGTAATCCACAATGTATTCGGAGCCATCCGGACTCTCCGTAACATTTACTTTCGCATATCTGTCGGTTTCCTGACGTTTCTGTACCGATTCAACTTTCTGGCGCACAGCTAATTCTATATCGATTTCTTTGGTGAAATAAGAAAAATCCAGTAACTGACTAAACTCTTCAATCCTTTCATCGGTAAGCATAAACTGTTGCCTATACAGTGTTTTAGACTGTTCCTTGCTCCATGCTAAAAACATTTCGGTACCGTTGAATTCAACAGGTCCGGGAATTCCCAATAAATCTTTTGGATTTTCCTGTGCAGAAATACTTCCGAACAGCATACAGAAAAGTAGTAGTGCGATTTTTTTCATTTCTTAAGCTTCTCCACTAATGATATGGTGAAGGTTATTTTTCATAGATTCCAGCTGCGCTTTCTTTTCATCAATTTTATCAAAAGTATCTTTCAGAAGTGGATTTTCTCTCGATGAATTACTGAAAAATCCAAGGTTGTTTTCCAACTTTACAATTTCAGCTTCAAGATCTGCAATCTGGTTTTTCATTTTTCTGGCTTTGTCAGTAAGCTGGCTTTCAGAAAGTCCTTCATCCTTCAAATCGTACTCATTCATTTTGAACAGGCGAAGTTTTTCACGCAATGTTTTGTTGAATTCGGAATTGATGGACATTTTATCGCGAGGAACTTTTCCGATGTTATTCCAGCCGGTTTTTATTTCCTCAATTCTTTCCGGACTGCCATTTTCTTCACTGATTTCTTTCAGTTCATCCAGAAGTTGCTTTTTATTTTTGTAATTGTCTTTCCAGTTGTCGCTCGTTGCGTTGTTCTTTTCACGGAAGTTGTTAAAGAAAGTGTTGCAGGCTTCACGGAATTCGTCCCAAACTTTATTAGCAACATTTCTCGGTACGTGACCGATTTTTTTCCAGTCTTCCTGAAGTTTTTTGAAAAGCGGAACCGCAGTTTCCCAATCTTCAGAATGCATGTTGTCTTTTGCCGTTTGTATTAGTTTTTGCTTGGCTTCCAGATTAGAATGTTGCGTGTTTTTCAGTCCTTTATAAAATTCATTTTTAGAGGAGTTAAAATTTCTAAGGGTTTGTTTAAAATCCGTCCAGTTCTGATTCGAAATTTTTCGTGGAACACTTCCAAGTTTCAGAAATTCTGAACGCAATTCTTCCACTTTTTTAATTGAATTCTGCCAATAGCTGTGATTCGGTTCTTTTTCCGGTGAAGTCAGTTGCTGAATGGCCGCAATAATGCTGTTCTTCTTTTCAAGATTTACATTTTGTTCGGCTTCCAGATGGGCAGAAAGTTCTGCTTTTCTGTCGTGGATTTTATTTGAAATCTCCTTGAATTCGTCCCAGGTTTTTTCGCGATGTTCTTCTGCAACAGGTTCTCCTTCTTCTTTCCACAGTTTGTGAAGGTACTGCAGTTCGTTCAGGGCTTTTTGTACTACCGGTTCATTTTCCAGCTCTTTTGCACGTTGAATGATGTGCAGTCTGGTTTCCAGATTATGCGCATATTCCTGCTCCATATACTCTTTGTTGAGATCGAGCATTGCGTAAAACTGGTTCAGATGGTGGAAGTAGTTATTGTTCAGAAGTTTAAATTCAGATTTTGCAACTTGACCAGCATTTTTCCACTCTTCCTTTATTTCACGAATCGCTTTGAAAAGATTTGTTCCTGCTTCCGTGTTGGTATAAAGCGATTTCAGCTTTTCGATGATGTTTTGCCTTTCTTCTTTATTTTTTTCCTGAGCTTCTTCCTGTTGTTTGTGGAATTCATCATTCTTTTCGCGGAAAATATGGATAAAACCACTCAACTTTGAAGACTCCGGATGTTCAAAACTGAAGTTTTCCTCTTCATTTCCTGCTGCAACAAATTCATGTTTTTTATCCTCGGTTTCATCTTTAATTAAATGATTTGCCTGATCGCGTAACTGGTTGAATATTCTGAAAAGAGATCCTGCATTTTCCTGATTGATGATGCTCTCCATTTTTTTCAGAATGTCTGAAAGAGAAAGTTCACTCAACTCTGAATGCGATTCTTCTTCATGTTCTTCTTCTTCACTTTCAACTTTAGTAGCTTCAGTCTCAGATTGCAGATTTGTTTCTGCAGTTTCAGGAGTTTTTTCCTCCGAATTATTTTCTGATGCTTCCCCGTTTTCAGTTTCCGCTGCTGTTTCTGTGTTGATTTCCTCGGAAAGCATGGCGTCCTTATTTTCATCCACCTCGCTCAGAACTTTCTCTGCAGGAGGCTGTTCAATGGATTTTTGAGTATCCATATCGGACTGCTGTGGAGTTGCGTTTTCCGGCTGGTTGTTTTTTCCGTTGTTGTCAGAAAGTGAATTTTCTGTAATCATAGCAAACTTTTTATTGGATTAAACGGCTTTTTAATTCACAAGGAAATGCCGTTACTGTGGACTAATTTAAAGTTTTTTTTCTAGTAATTCCAAATTTTCCACGCTTTTTCTGCCTGCTGTTCAAGCATATAAAATCCGTTGAGTGTTTTCGCTCCAGATGCGGCACATTGCGAAAGGAACTTTGTGTAGTCAGGATTGTAGATAAGATCTATCGCAAGATGTTGTTTGGTAAGTGCATTGAAAGGAAATTTCAGACAGTTGTCAACTTCGGGAAATGTACCAACAGGTGTGGTTTGAATAATCAGTTGATGGTCAGCTACCAACTCTTCAGAAAGATTTTTAAAGTTGAGTGTTCCTTTTCTGGATACGGTCTGATGTGAAATTTCGTACGAATCCAAAACATAACGAACAGCTTTTGCTGCGCCGCCATCACCCAAAATCAGAGCGTTTTTATGATGTGGTTTCAGTCCGATAAGCAGCGTTTTTTCAAATCCGAAAGCATCGGTGTTGAAGCCTTTTTTTATTCCATCCTTAATCAGAACTGTATTTACTGCGCCAATTTTTTCTGCCTCTTCACTGAGTTCGTCGAGATAGCTGATAATTTCAGTTTTGTATGGAATAGTTACATTAAAACCCTGTAATCCGGGAATTTGAAAGACATTTGTAACTTCATTAATATTCTGAATGTCAAATACTTTGTAGTGATGGTTCTGTAAAAAAAGTTTGGTAAATTTTTCTTCAAAGTATTTTTTGGAGAAAGAGTAGGAGATTTTTCTTCCTACCAAGCCGAATATTTTTGTTTCGTTCATCTTTCAAAAATAAAAAAAAGACCGCTATAAAACGGTCTTTCTTATTTATTTCGTTGCAGATTATTGAACGATAAATTTCAGTGTCTGGTTATCGAGTTTTAGAATGTAGTTTCCTTTGGTTTTATTCTTTAGAACGAGTCTGTTAGAATTTTTGAAAGGATTTTTCACTTCCTGAATCATTTGTCCTGTCATGGAAATAATCTGCGCTGTTTCTATTTGCGCGATATCTTTTCCTTCCACAATAATTTCACCGTTTTTCACCGGATTCTGAGAAATTTTCAAGGTGTTTTTCAATTCTGAATCCTGAGCAGAAAGGGTAGAGGAAGACCAAATCATCGTCACATATTCCGGATGATCTATGTATGGATTTCTGTTACCCTGATAAGTATAGGCGTAGTTATTACGGTCAATTTCCTTAGGGGAAACCGGATCCAAAGCATGCCATGCAAGAAGCACATCAACTTGCCATTGTTCAAAGCTGCGACCGGTACTGCCGTCAAGCGGATTATTGGTGTTGTTAGGTGAAAAGTTTCCAAGTCTGCTTTGGTAACGAGTTACGAAATACAATAAAATTCTTGCTACATCGCCTTTAAACTCATCAATTGGTTCGAAAACGGTACCGTTATAACCTGCGTTCGCGCTGGAACCTACTTTGGAACCATTGGTTGAGGTCCATGTTGCGTTGGCTACTTTACCAAACGGGAAATTGCTGCGTCTTCCATTCACATAACCATCTGTTGGGAGTACGTGGTGATAATCATTTCGCATTGGAGCAGCCTCGTTAAAGAATCCTTGCGGGAAAATGTGTTCGCGGTTGTAGCAAATGGATTCGGCATTGTAATTTCCACATTCTTTCACTCCGGGAACGTATTCGTAAGCGTCCGGTCCGTTTGGTCTTTCAGAATAAATATCAAGAATTGTATTATTATTCTCGTAGTATTTATCCAAATCACCAACTCTGTAAGCGATGTCCATTAAATTACCGTAACCTCTGTCCTGATGACCGTTCGTAATAATCTGGCTTAGTCTAGTTTTTAATTCATATCCCGTTAAACCTTCGGCAGAGTTGTAATAACCGGATGGAATTTGGGCAAATGTAAACGCTGAAGTTAATACAGCAAACCCTATTGTAATTAATTTTTTCATAATCGAATGATTGAAAATTGGAGTGCAAAGGTACGGAAAATTCTGAGCAGCAGTATCTTAAAAATTCTTAAAATAAGATTTGTTCAGCTTTGAGAAAATCCAGGAAACCAGTAAACCGAAAGTAAGAGCGGTTCCGCTGACAATCAGATAGTTAATCCATTTTATTTTTACCGGGAACGGAAGGTCTGTTGCAACATTAGCTTTGAAGAAGCCGGTTTCAATTTGCAGCCAACAGATGATGGTTCCTAAAGCCAGACCACAAATGACACCGAACAACACAATCAAAATTCCGGTATAGAAATAAATATTGCGCAGCTGGTTCATATTCATTCCCATGGATAGAAGGGATTTTGCCTGGTCTCTTTTGTCTAATTGCAAAATAATGATGGCGCCTGCAAGATTGAATGTTGTAATAAAAATAACCAGTGCGAAAATCAGGTAGATGAACAGTTTTTCTGTATTGATCATCTTCCAAAACGCTGCATTTTCTTCCGCCTTGGTTTTCAGTAGGTAACCTTTTCCAAACTGTTCGGATAGCTGAGCTTTTACAGCATCTGCAGTTGATGGATCTTTCAGTTTAATGACGATTTGATAGGCTGATTTTTTTGGTAAATCCAACAGTTGCTGAGTCAGTTCCAACGGAGAAATAATAAGGTTATCCATCTGATCATTCCCAGGAAAAACTCCCGAAATAAATATTTCTTTTTTGTTGAAAATGTCGGTTTCTTTACTGATGATTCCGGTTCCGGCTTTTGGCATCATCAATACGGCGTATTCATCGCCTTCACCTACAGGAATGGTCAAACGGTTATCCAGTTTATTTTCCATCAACACTTCGTTCGAATATTCAAAACTCGGATAAGCCCCGTAGAAAATATTCTGGTCAATTGGATTTACGGAAGTGTAAGCGGAATCAACACCGCGCAAATTGGCAATGTCACCGTTTTCTCTGAAATTGATGTATACTTTCTCCTCGATGACCTTAGAGAAATGGGCAATTTCACTGTTGTTTTTCAGGATTTTAACTGCATTATCGATGTTGGGAATTGTTTTTCCAGTTTCGCTTTTCAGTGTGATATCGGCGTGAAGATTCGCAATCATTTCCTCATTGAGGTCTTCCAACCCCGCAAAAACTGAAATGATGATAAACATTGCTGCAACCGCCACCGTCATAGCCAATGCTGCAAGCCACGTAATAAATGTTACCGCGGTGCTTCCTTTTTTTGCGAGGAGATATCGTGTGGCGATGTAAAAGGCAGTGTTCTTCAAAAAGCCTAAGTTTTCAGTTAGAGGATTGGATTGTCGCCTTCGCCGCGCAGTTCTTTTTCAATGCGTTCAGCATCGTCCAAAGTGGTGTCCAGATAAAAGCTGAGTTCAGGAATTATTCTCACCTGTTTTCCCATTTTCTGGCCGATGAAATTTCGGTAGGAAGCCTTGTTGGTTTCAATTTCCTTCATAATGGGTTTGCGGAATTCCTGGGGAAAAATACTCAGATAAATTTTTGCAATACTCAGATCGGCAGTTACTTTAACGTCAGATACGGAGACCAGAAAATTCTTTGTGCTTTCTGCTGCTTGTTTTCTGAAAAGTTCTGCAAAATCTTCCTGTATTATCTGTGCTACTTTTCTCTGTCTGTTGCTTTCGTTCATGGTGCAAATTTAGTATTTTTGTTTGAATAAATGCCGGATTAGAATCAGGTCACACACTTGATTTTTCTGATCTTTTTTAAACTTTTTTGAAATGAAAATTGAACATTTGGGAATTGCAGTGAAGTCGTTGGGGGTTTCTGATGAACTTTTTGCAAAATTACTCGGTAAGGAAAATTACAAACAGGAATCAGTTGAAAGAGAAGGTGTTACAACGTCTTTTTATGAAGTCGGTGAAAGTAAAATTGAGCTTTTGGAAGCGACCAACCAGGAAAGTCCGATTGCAAAATTTTTGGATAAAAAAGGAGAGGGAATTCATCACATCGCTTTCGGAGTGGAGGATATTCTTGCAGAGATTAAGCGCTTGAAAGAAGCGGGGTTCATTTTTATTTCTGAAGAGCCGAAAGACGGAGCCGATAATAAATTAGTGGTCTTTTTACATCCTAAATCTACAAATGGAGTATTGGTTGAACTTTGCCAGGAAAAACCTTAATTAGTTTTTATAATTGCAGAAAATTGCTATTTTTGCACACCCAATTGAAACTTCTATTAATCATAATATAAGTTGGCCTTGTAACTCAGTTGGTTAGAGTAGCTGACTCATAATCAGCAAGTCCTTGGTTCGAGCCCAAGCTGGGCCACTCTAAAAATCAGACACTTACGAAATTTTGTAAGTGTCTTTTT
>JAEWZO010000002.1 GCA_023458415.1 Bacteroidota bacterium | reverse complement strand
ATTTTTACACCACGTTTTGCCTATAAATATTCATTGAGTGATGATGCTATTTTCCGGCTGAATGCAGGTACAGGTTTCCGGGTGGTGAATCTGTTTACAGAAGATCATGCGGCGTTAACCGGTGGCCGAACGGTAATTTTGGAAGAAGAACTCGCGCCAGAAAAATCATATAATGTAAACCTGAATTTTATTAAGAAATTTTTCTTTGAACAGGGTTATCTTGATGTGGAAGCTACTGCTTTTTACACCCATTTTACCAACCGGATTGTTTCCGGATTACGAAACGAATCCGCAGCAGATTCTTTACGGAAATCTTGACGGACATGCGGTAAGTAAAGGAGTTGGGGTGAACACCGATCTTACTTTGCTAAGCGGATGGAAGGTAATGTTGGGTGCCACTTTAATGGACAATACTTTAACGGAAAACGGAGAAAAATCGCGTCCGATGCTCACCGAAAATTTCTCAGCCAACTGGGGAATCACTTACCAGATTCCGAAATGGAACATCAACATCGATTATACCGGAAACCTGTATAGCCCTATGCGGTTGCCATTGGCTGGAGAACTTGATCCGAGAAGTCCGGAGTCGCCGTGGTGGAGCATCCAGAACATTCAGTTTACCTACAACGGTTTCAAAAACTGGGAAATCTACGCCGGTGTTAAAAATCTGCTGAACTGCACTCCCTCCAAAAGCGTCCCGTTCCTGATTGCGAGAAGCCACGATCCGTTTGATCAGAATGCGCAGACAGATCCTGCAGGTAATGTAATTCCAACTCCCGAGAATCCTTATGGGTTGATGTTCGATCCGTCGTATGTTTATGCGGCAAATCAGGGGATACGTGGACTTTTAGGCATCAGATTTCGCCTGAATTGATTGGTTCGGAAAGAGAGAATTCCCTATTTTTGAATGAAATGACATTACGATGGAAACTTCAAAAGAAAATTCAGTAAAAAATGGTGATCGTTGCACGGTAATCGCCGGAACCCACAAAGGAAAATCCGGTACGGTCGCTGATTTGAATGTAAGCAAAACCGGACATCTCACAATAACGGTAGTTCAGGAAAGCGGAGTTCGGTTCAAGACTTTAGCGAAGTGATGAAAGAAAACTAAAAAGAGAAGCAATCGCTTCTCTTTGATTAATTGTCAATTTTTTTCCAGCCTGTGGAAGTACATCCCCAAAAACCGTTGTAATAGGCAATTTCTCCTGGACGAAGGCAGTCCAGGTCGGGATTTCCAGGAATGTCCTGTGGCTGAATTACACCAGCAACCGGAGCTGGTTGCTGCAGGCCAATGCGCATTCCGCCTTCAATGTCAACAACTTCGGTGGGCATTGAGCTGACTCCAATTCCGTTTTTGCCGTCTTCACCAACATACAGTCCACCTTTTCTGTCCGAAAAAGGACCGATGAAGAAACCGCTGTTGTTTCCGCCTGACGAAAATACAAATACGTGTCCGCTTCGGTCAGTTGGGCTTCCGTATGCCGCCAGTTCTGCGCCCGTATTCATATGATAATGCTTTAGGAATGCATTGGGATTATCGGTGTCCACTACTGCAAAATCAGCGTGGTCATTGGTCAGCGGATAAATGATAATAGGCCACTCATGTGATGAATTTCTTCCGGAAACAAGGTAACCGTTGTGCATCACCCGGAACAGATGATTTGAGTTTCCGGTTGTATTCCCAATACGTAGAATTGCGTTTTGTGCAGTAGCTGCAGTGTTCAGGTTTTTAATCTCCAATGTAGCTTCAGGAGTTGAAGTATTGATACCGACATTTTTGGTTTGGGCACCAAGCTGTAATGCGGATAAAAAAAGTACAGTATATAGCAGTTTTTTCATAATTCCAAAATGTTTAGTTGTCGAGTTGAACCCAAACGTTACTTCTGCATCCGTAGAAATGACCTTTGTAGTACTGCATAACGCCGTTCAGATTTGTGCAGGCGGCACCGGCGGTAATCGGCGTTTCACTTTCACGCAATCTGATGCTTCCACCGGCGTCCAAATCTACCGTAGGTAGACGGTTTAGTGAGAATCCTACGGTCTTGTCGCCACCAAAGTAAACACCTTTTCTTGTGAGGTTCGGATTGGCCGGAATGATGTTGATTCCGTGACTGGCTACGTTTGATGCTGCGGATCCACCCACATCGAAAAGGAACAGTTGTCCGCCTGGATTTCCATTATTATAAGTGCCTCCGATGCCAAATCTCATATGCCTGAAATTCGGGGTATATGGAGTTCCATTGAAAGAAGTAATGGCAGTAGGCTTTTGAATCAGAAAATCATTTCCGGATACTGCATTTCCAAGTACATCCACGGTTCCGGTTGGTGAACTTTTACCAATTGCAAGATTACCGTCATCGTTCATTTCGAAAACTTTCTGTCCGTCCGCATTCTGCATAATGATTGCGTGCGTTGCAGCGGTGTTTCCCTCCGTTTGAACTTCAAGTCTTGCCTGCGGATTGTCCGTATTTATTCCTACATTCTGGCTCTGGGCAGAGATCATTGCACAAGTAACCGCGAATATGATAGCGAAATAATTTTTCATCTTAATTATTGTTGAGTTTTTTCCAGATCATGGTTCCGGTATTGTTGCCGGCCGCATCGTAAATCTCGGCACAACCTAGAAAGTTGCTGTTTGCACTGTCGTAGGCAATCACACCAGGATTTGTACAGTTTCCACCTTCCGTATAACCCTTCTGCTCATCTTCCAATCTGGCAGAACCGGAGATGTAAAATCCGATCGGAGTAGTGGTAAGATAGTGAAGGGCGGTGCTCGAATAATCCGGTCTGTAAGTTGAAAGCACAGTTGTCCCATTTTCCGCAAAGAAAATCCCGGAGTTGAATCCGGATGCATGATGACCAAAGAAGGAACCGTAATTTCCGGGAGTACTGTACTGATTCATGATTCCATCATTATCCATGTAGAAATTAAAATATCCTGGTAAAGCCGGGTTGATGTCTCCCTGTTGCGGATTTATGTAAATTCCCCAGTGTTGCGGATTGTTGGGATAAGTTACGTTCAGTGCTGGTTCCGATGCAATTCCTTCGTTATTCTTTCCAAAAATAGTGAACTGCGCCACGGGAGCCGTAGTTGTGCTGCCCAAGGAAACATCGCCATTATCATGAACCGCAATTAGCGTTGTCTGATCGGTATTTTTAATATGAAATGATTTACTGTCAACATTAGACGATTTAGCAACAATATCTACAGTCGAATTTGGACTGGTTGTCCCGATTCCCACGCGTTGGGCAAAACCTAAAGCAGCTACGGAAAAAAAGCCAATTAAGAATATTTTTTTCATTTACTGTGTAGTAATTAATAGTTTGCAAAAATACCTAATGAGAATTTATTATCAAAAAAAAATCCTAACATTTGTATGCTAAATTAATTTGAAGAATTCTCTTGATGTAATTGGCACAGTAAGTTCCTTGTGTTTTATATTGACTAGGTGATCATATTAGAAAAGGACATATTCCTTTAAATTAACCTACTTTTGCAGTATGAAAATCGGAAAAACCCAAATACTGAAAGTTTCGGAGAAAAATTCTTCTGGATACATGCTTGTCGATGACCAAGAATGGAAAGCTTTTTTGCCTAAAATTTTTGTGCATGATGAACTGGAAGAAAATGAAGAAATTGAAGCTTTTATTTATCAGGATGACGGTAAAATGAAAGCTACCACAGAAAAACCTATTGCCGAAGTTGGAGAATTCGCGGTGATGAACTGTGTGCAGTCGCTTCCGAGCGGAGCTTTTATGGATTGGGGAATTATTAAAGATTTATTCATTCCTTATACGCAGCAAAAGCTCAAAATTGTAGAAGGCAAAAGATATTTGGTCTATATCTATATTGATGAATCTACCGGACTTATTACCGGAACAACCAAGTTTAAAAGAAATCCGCAATACGATCATTTACCCTTTGCAGAAGGAGACAAGGTGAATTTAATCATGATGGGAGAGAGCGAACTGGGCTGGAATGTAATCATCAACAAAAAATATATTGGACTGATCTACGCTTCTGATGTTTTCAAAAAGCTTTATCCTTTGTCTGAAGAAACCGGTTATATTAAAACCATTCGTGAAGACGGTAAAATTGATGTAACGCTGCAGCCACAAGGGTATGAACACATCGACGAATTTCAGCAAATTATCTTGGAAAAACTGAAGGACAATTATGGATTGCTTTATCTTTCTGATAAATCTTCACCAGAAGAAATTAAAGATGAATTGCAAATGAGTAAAAAGATTTTCAAAAAGGCGATTGGCGGTTTGTACAAAGACAAAAAAATAGAAATTCTAGACGACAGAATCCGATTACTATAGAAGTAAAAAGGAGCACTTATTGAGTGCTCCTTTATTTTAATCCTGATGACCGTACATTTTGTTATACAGTTTAATATAATGTTCTTTAATCGCCTTTCTTTTCAGCTTTAAGGTTGGAGTAAGAAGTCCCATTTCAATGGACCAAACATCCGGTGTAAGTTCAAATTTCTTAATCTGTTCCCAGTTACCAAGCTTGGTATTCAGATAATCAATTTCTTTTCCTATTCTATCTTTCAGCTCTTTGCTTTGCGACATTTCTGCAGGTGTTGTTCCAATATTTAAATGGTGTCTTTCTGCCCAGTGTAGTGCAAAGTTATAATCCGGCTGAACCAACGCGGTTGGCATTTTTTCGCCGTCACCCACAACCATAATCTGCTCAATAAATTTAGAAGCTTTTGCAAGGTTCTCAATTACCTGCGGTGCCACATATTTTCCGCCGGAAGTTTTGAACATTTCTTTCTTTCTATCGGTAATATACAGATATCCTTCGCTGTCGATGTGGCCAATATCTCCGGTTTTGAAATAGCCATCTTCCGTAAATGTTTCTTTAGTCATTTTTTCATTTTTGAAATAACCTTTGAAAATTGAAGGACCTTTTACGGTAATTTCACCATCTTCCTGAATTTTTACATCAAGATTATCCAATGGATGACCAACTGAGCCGATTCTGATTTTCCCGAAACTGTTTACCGAAATTACCGGGGAAGTTTCTGTTAAGCCATAACCTTCCAAAATTGGAATGCCTGCATTTTGAAACATCTTATTTAATCTTGCTGAAAGTGGTGCAGAACCGGAAACAAGTGTTACAATATCTCCACCCAAACCTTCTCTCCATTTTGAGAATACCAGTTTGTCAGCAATCGTTTCTTTAAGTCCGGATGGTTTGCCAATTTCTTTTTTTGCTTTGTTTACACCAAGTGCCCAAAGGAAAATTTTTGATTTCAATCCGCCTGCGCTAGTTCCTTTGTCATAGATTTTATCGTATACTTTTTCAATAAGACGAGGTACAACCGTCATGATGTGCGGTTTCACTTCCTTAATGTTATCGCCCATTTTTTCGATGCTTTCAGCGAAGTAAACTGAAAAGCCGTTGTACTGATAAAGGTAAAACAGCATTCTTTCGAAAATATGACAGATTGGAAGGAAACTCAGAATTCTTGTGTCGTTCGGTTCTAAACCTTTTCTTCTTGGAATTCTTGAATCTGAAGCGATAACATTCGATACAATATTGCTGTGCGAAAGCATTACACCTTTTGGTTTTCCTGTAGTTCCGGAAGTGTAAATCAGCGTAGCAAGATCTTCAGAATTAATGGTTCTTGCGATATCATCCACTTCATTCTGTGTGGAATCGTCTTTACCCAAATCCAAAACTTCTCTCCAGTTTGGTTCACCATCCAACTGATCAAAAGTGAAAACTCCTTGTAAAGAAGCAACATTACCTTTTATTTTCAGTACTTTATCCAAAAGGTCACGGTCCGAAACAAAACAGTATTTTACTTCCGCATTATTGAAAATAAAATCATAATCTTCCGATGAAATGGTAGGGTAAACCGGTACGGAAACTGCACCAATCTGTGCAATTCCATAATCCATCACCGCCCATTCAGTTCTTGTTGCAGTAGTGATTAAAGAAATTTTGTCACCAGGCTTAATTCCAAGTTTTAAGAGTCCGCGGGAAATCTGGTTTCCAAGATTTACAAATTCCTGAGTGGAGGTTTTCTGCCATTCACCGTGATATTTTGTCACAAACATCGCATCCTGGCTGTATTTTTCCAACGCGTTGTGAGCAAAATCGAAAATACGTTTTATAGTCATTTTGTATAATATTTATTTATAATTAATGCAGATTAATCAAATGTAAAGTAAATGTTAACTGTGTTGGGATTTTTGTAAAAATATTACTTTTATTTTAATCACAAAATATAATTGATATGCAATAGTTAAAATTATCAAATATTCTCAAAAAATCGTATTTTTACGGGCAAACAGAACGAACATTATGAATTTTAATTTATCTGAAGAACAGCTGATGATTCAGCAGGCCGCTAGAGATTTTGCGCAAAGTGAACTTTTACCAGGAGTGATTGAAAGAGATAACGAACAGAAATTTCCTCATGAGCAGGTGAAGAAAATGGGAGAACTCGGCTTTCTGGGTATGATGGTTGATCCGAAATACGGTGGTGCAGGAATGGACAGTGTTTCCTACGTTTTAGCGATGGAAGAAATTGCTAAAGTAGATGCTTCTGCGGCTGTAATTATGTCGGTAAATAATTCACTTGTGTGTGCAGGGCTTGAAAAATTCTGTAACGAAGAGCAGAAGATCAAATATCTGAAGCCTTTGGCAAGCGGTGAAGTAATTGGTGCGTTTGCACTTTCTGAGCCGGAGGCAGGTTCTGATGCAACTTCACAGAAAACAACAGCGGAAGATAAAGGAGATTACTATTTGCTTAACGGAACTAAAAACTGGATTACCAACGGAGGTAACGCTTCATATTATATAGTAATTGCACAAACTGATCCTGAGAAAAAACACAAAGGAATCAATGCATTTATTGTGGAAAAAGGTTGGGAAGGTTTTGAAATCGGTCCGAAAGAAGATAAACTGGGAATTCGCGGAAGTGATACGCATTCATTATTATTCACTGATGTGAAAGTGCCAAAAGAAAACAGAATTGGAGATGACGGTTTCGGATTCAATTTTGCGATGGCTGTGCTTAACGGTGGTAGAATTGGGATTGCCTCTCAAGCTTTAGGTATTGCATCCGGAGCGTACGAGTTGGCTCTTAAGTATGCAAAAACAAGAAAAGCATTCGGTACAGAAATTATCAATCACCAGGCGATTGCTTTCAAACTTGCGGATATGGCAACACAAATTTCAGCTGCCAGAATGCTTTGTTTTAAAGCCGCTGCAGAAAAAGATGAAGGTAAAGACATTTCAGAAAGTGGTGCGATGGCAAAACTGTATTCTTCTCAAGTGGCAATGGATACAACAGTTGAAGCAGTTCAGATTCATGGTGGTTACGGATACGTAAAAGAATATCATGTTGAAAGAATGATGCGCGACGCGAAAATTACACAGATTTACGAAGGGACATCCGAAATTCAGAAAATTGTAATTTCACGTTCCATCGCTAAAAATATCTAAAAAACGTTAAACACACACTTCAGACATGAAATATTTTTGGATAATTCTGGGTGTCGTAATGCTGCTTTTTGGCGTATTCGTCTGGTACAAGTATTACTTTGTTTTTGGTGAAGGCGTAAAATCGGGTTACCTTAATTATGCGGTTCACAAAGGTTATGTTTTCAAGACGTATGAAGGAAAACTGATTCAGGAAGGTTTTGGAAGAGGAAAAACAGGAGATTTAACCAGTTATGAATTTGAATTTTCCATTGAAGATCCTGCAGTTTTCAAGAAACTTCAGGAAAACAGCGGAAAACATTTTGACCTTCATTACAAAGAATATAACGGAGCGCTCCCTTGGAGAGGGAATACCAACTACGTTGTAGACCAGATTGTGAATATGAAATAAAACCAAAATCCTTTCCTCAGGAAAGGATTTTTTTATAAGAATTATTATGAATCCATATTTTGAAAAACGAAAGGGAATTTTCAGACTGTTTTCTTTAGTGGCAGTCGCGGCTTCGGTTTTTGTAGAAGAAGATCTGTGGAAATTGGCTCTTATCGTACTGGGAATTGGTGGTCTAATTGCTGTTTCCTGGTTCGAAGGAAAAAAAAGTACTTTTTATATTTACCTTTTTCTGCTTGTTTTGGCCGTTGCAGTTTTTCTTTACTTCCGAAGGGGAGTTCTCTTTTAGCATAAAAAAGTCCTTCAAAATGAAGGACTTCTTTTTAAGATTTTGGTTTGTATTTTTCGTACGGATCTTCACCGGTTTCTGAAGGTTTATGCACAGGTTCTTCCCGGTAAGTTTCAACTACGGTATGGTCCTTCTTAACTACTATGTTTTCAGGTTGTTCAACAGTGATTTTCTTCTTTCTGCTTCGGTTTACAAAATACCAAACAAGAAGTGCGATGAGCAATACAGGCCAAAACGGCAATAGAAAAATGAACGCTTTTTTAAGGACGTCGAATCCTTTCATAAACGCGCCGGAAGACTCGTTTCCGAAATTGTCTGATTTTTTTTCTTCCGCTGAAATCGGCGCCAAATCTGCAATTTTTTCATTCTGAATCAATGTAATTTGGATGTCGCACATTTGATCGGAAATATAATCAGTTCCTTCGGTTTCAGTTGATTTCATTTTCACATTTCCCAGGTTATTCTGCATTTCATTCATCAGTCGGTCAAAACTGGAAAGAGGAACTTTCAACGTAATGAAATCTTTCATGATGCCTTCTGTATTCGAAAACTTTTCGGTTACGATATCGCCGTTATTATCGCGGATCTGTTGTCTCAGCAAAGCTTTGGAGTCGTTCAGGTTTTCAACATTAATTTGCAGTTCACCGCTTTTTATTACCGGATTTTTCTGAACAGTAACAACGGGAGGAACTACCACCGGAGCTTGAACTCCCGGATTTTCCACCTTTGGTTGAGTTTGCGGAGCCGGCTGAGTTGGAGTTGGAGTTTGAGATGGTGACTGTGACTGTTTCTTGGTTTGACGCAGAATTCTGTCTGCAGTCCTTGTGAGAACAACCAACGGATTTTCTCCACTTTGGATAGATTTATTCGCCGAGTCGAGCGTTTTCACCACTTCAGTTCCGGTTTTTACATTTTTCGTGATTTTCTCGAGTTCTTTGTTGATAGAATCAATTCTGTAGTTGCCAGTTTTCAGAGTACTGTCGATTGCTTTTTTCTGTTTTTCAATCTCAGGAATGATGACTTTTTTCGCTATTCCATTAGAATCGTTTATGGTTTTCGAAATAGAATCCAGCGTCCTAAAACCTTCATTGGCTTTGGTGAAAAGACTGTCCGCACGTTTGATCGTATCGGTGGTTTGCTGAAATTCGGTTTTGCTACAGGAAATCATCGTTGTGGCAGCAAATAAATACGCAAAAAGTTTTTTCATGAATCTGTTTCTTAATTCGCGTTAATCTGAACAAAATGTATTCCTCAAATTCAGATTTATTCTAAGGAATTCAATAATTTATTTATAATCAACTGATTGCAAAATGTTTTACAATCGCTTTTACAAAAATGCAAAAATCTTAGATGCTAAAGATGTCAAATTTGAGACTTTATAAACAGAAGATTTAAAATTTGAATTATATTTGTAGTTATGGATTATAAAAGACTGATCATCCGCGGAATTTCGTACAGCCAGACACAATCCGGCGCGTATGCGCTTCTGCTGGAACATGAAGAGACCAATGTGAAATTACCTGTAGTAATTGGTAATTTCGAAGCACAGTCCATTTCTCTTGGTTTGGAGAAAGATATTCATCCGCCTCGTCCGTTGACGCACGATTTGTTTTCAAAATTTGTTACTTCCACAAATTTCGAACTGGTTTCCGTCATTATTTATCAGATTGTGGACGGCGTTTTCTTTTCCAACATTAATTTTAAAAATACGCAGAATGGGGAAGAACTCATTCTGGATGCAAGAACTTCCGATGCTGTTGCTATGGCAGTACGCTTTGACGCTCCAATTTTCACCACGCAACAGGTATTGAGCGAAGCCGGAATTTTATTGGAATTGGAAGACAGTACTCCCGGCGACGATTTTTCGGAAGAAGAAGTTGCAGGAGATCTCTCTGCAATGTCGATGGAAGAATTACAGAAACTGTTGGACAATGCAGTAAAAGAAGAAGATTACGATACTGCGCTTGAGCTTCAGGAAGAAATTAAAAGAAGAAAAAAGAAGATAGATTAATTCATTACTGCCGAAGCACACTGCTGAAAGCGAACTACAACTATGAACATAAAATTTAGACTTACAGTCCTCAGTTTCCTGCAATTTTTTGTTTGGGGAGCGTGGCTTACAACTTTGGGCACTTATGGTTTTGGAGTAAAACAGTGGTCCGGTGAGCAGTTCGGTGCCGTATTTTCAACTTTAGGAATTGCTTCCATCTTTATGCCTGCGTTGGTCGGAATGATCGCAGATAAGTGGATTAATGCCGAAAAGCTGTACGGAATGCTGCATATCTGTTACGGAATCATGCTTTTCTTTATTGCAAAAACCGACGATCCGACAACTTTTTTCTGGCTATTGTTAATTGCGATGTTTTTCTATATGCCTACGATTTCGCTGTCGAACTCACTGTCTTACACGATTCTTAAGAATAATGGTTACGACGTGGTGAAAGTTTTCCCACCAATTCGCGTGTGGGGAACTATAGGTTTTATTGCTGCAATGTGGATGACGAATATTTTCAGTGATTCTTATTCGCCTTTTGCTTTCGGTGTGGAATATGGTGAAAAATTGGCGGCTTTTACAGGAAATATTATCAATGCGAACCAGTTTTACATGGCGTCTTTTATGGCAATAATTCTGGGTATTTATTCTTTTTCGTTGCCTAAATGTCCACCGCTGAATGTAAGTCAGGGTTCTACATTATCCGAAAAATTAGGATTGGATGCATTCAAGCTTTTCAAGGATTACAAAATGGCGTTGTTCTTTGTGTTCTCCATGCTTTTGGGTGCGGCTCTTCAGCTGACCAACATGTACGGAGATACGTTCCTTAAAGATTTTAAGAACATTGCCGAATATGCGGATTCTACCGTAGTGAAATTTTCAACCATGATTATTTCCATTTCGCAGATTTCGGAAACGCTCTTCATTCTCACAATTCCTTTCTTCCTGAAAAAATTCGGAATCAAAAAAGTGATGTTGATGAGTATGTTTGCCTGGGTACTTCGTTTTGGACTGTTCTCCATCGGAACTCCGGAAGGTGTTGGTTTAGTAGCAATCATTTTGTCAAACATTATTTACGGTTTAGCTTTCGATTTCTTTAATATTTCAGGTTCACTTTTCATCGAAACTTCTACAGAATCTAAAATCAGATCTTCAGCACAGGGACTTTTCATGATGATGACCAACGGTTTTGGAGCTATTCTTGGAAGTTGGCTCAGCGGAATTTTAATCGGTACATATTTTACAGATGCAGCCGGACTGAAAGACTGGAGCGGAATATGGTTCACATTTACAGTATATGCGCTTATTGTGACTGTGTTATTTGCCATCATGTTCAAGCATAAACATAATCCTGCAGATGTTGCAGAGGTAAAACATTAATGAAACCTAATCAATAAAGGAAAAATGCACCGTTAAAAAAGTGCATTTTTTTTTGTACTTTTAACCACATTCTATTTCAAAAATTATTAAAATTTATACGACCAAATGAAAGAAGTATTCATCGTTTCCGCGGCACGCACACCGATGGGAAGTTTTATGGGAAGTTTATCTACAGTTCCGGCTACAAAACTGGGTTCAGTAGCAATTAAAGGTGCTTTGGAAAAAATCAATCTTGCTCCTGAAAAAGTTCAGGAAGTGTATATGGGAAATGTGCTTCAGGCAGGAGAAGGTCAGGCTCCGGCAAGACAGGCTGCTCTGGGTGCAGGTTTATCCAACGAAACTCCTTCCACAACCATCAATAAAGTTTGTGCATCGGGAATGAAAGCTGTGATGATGGCTGCACAGTCTATTAAATCAGGCGATCAGGATGTTATTGTTGCAGGAGGAATGGAAAATATGAGCCAGGTTCCTCATTATTTTTCTGCAAGAAACGCCACAAAACTGGGTGACGTAAAAATGCAGGACGGAATGTTGCTAGATGGACTTACCGATGTTTACAACAAAGTTCATATGGGAGTTTGTGCAGAAAAATGTGCATCGAAATATGAATTCTCCCGTGAAGATCAGGATAATTTCGCGATAGAATCTTACAAGCGTTCAGCAAAAGCCTGGGAAGAAGGAAAGTTCAAGGATGAAGTGGTTCCTGTTGAAATTCCACAAAGAAAAGGAGATCCTGTAATTTTTAGCGAAGATGAAGAATACAAATCCGTAAACTTCGACAGAATTGCAACGCTTCCAACTGTTTTTCAGAAAGAAAACGGAACTGTAACTGCAGCTAACGCTTCAACTTTGAATGACGGAGCTTCTGCATTGGTTTTGATGTCTAAAGAAAAAATGGAAGAATTGGGATTGAAACCTTTGGCTAAAATTGTTTCTTACGCGGATGCTTCACACGAACCGGAATGGTTTACAACTGCGCCTGCTAAAGCGCTTCCTATTGCTTTGAAAAAAGCGAATCTTGAAGTTTCTGATATTGATTTCTTCGAGTTTAATGAAGCTTTTTCTGTAGTAGGTTTAGCAAACAATAAAATCCTTGGACTGGATGCTTCTAAAGTGAATGTAAACGGTGGAGCGGTTTCATTAGGACATCCACTGGGAAGTTCAGGATCGAGAATTATCGTGACGCTGATGAACGTTCTGAAACAGAATAACGGAAAATATGGTGCAGCGGCAATCTGTAACGGTGGCGGTGGCGCTTCAGCAATCGTAATCGAAAATATGCAGTAACCAACTGCTGGTTTAAGTTTAAACCATTAAGATTAATTGATTTTTTGTCGGTTGTCTTAATGGTTTTTTTATTTTTGCTCTATTAATTGTTTTTTATGGCAGAAAACGAAACTCTGAAGAACAAAAAAATCAAGAATAATCCGAAAATTATGAAAGCGTGGGCTTTCTACGATTGGGCGAACTCGGTATATTCGTTGGTGATAACATCCACCATTTTTCCTATTTATTATTCGATTCTGACAACTGCTTCCGAAAAGTCGGTGTATGTTGAGGAGACGGGAAGAACCATTCAGGTTCCGGTGCGTCATCTGATCACAATTTTTGGGAAAGAATATCAACCGGATGCTATTTATGGATATTCGCTTACGATTTCATTTTTGATTGTTGTGTTATTGTCTCCATTTCTGTCGTCTCTTGCAGATACGATCGGAAATAAAAAATCTTTCCTCCAGTTTTTCTGCTATTTGGGAGCAACTTCCTGTATGGGATTAGCGATGTTTACAGGAATGCAGAATGTTTTCCTCGGTCTTCTGTTCAGCATAACGGCAAGTGTTGGATTTTGGGGAAGTTTGGTTTTCTATAATTCCTTTCTTCCGGATATCGCAACACCCGAAAAACAGGATGCACTTTCCGCAAAAGGATATGTTTACGGATATATTGGTTCGGTAATTTTGGTTATAATCTGTTTAGTTTTAATTCAGGTTTTGGCTAAAACTCCTGAACAGGCTAAAATGTACACAAGAATTTCCTTTCTTTTCACAGGAGCGTGGTGGTTCGGTTTTGCGCAGTATACTTTCAAGCATCTTCCTCAGTTCGGAAATGTGAAAGATCAGTTACCGAAAGATCTCGTGCTTCTTAATTACAAGAATATTTTCAAAAGACATGAAGAGCAGGGTGGTTTCTGGGAAGTTCTGAAGGATAACATCAATTTTTATATCGACGTTGCTAAAGAGAGTTTTAATGAACTTTATAAAGTTGGAAGCCGACTTTTTGCCGATACTAATCTGAAATTTTTCCTTTCAAGTTTCTTTTTCTATAGCGTTGGGATGCAGACTATTTTCCTGATGGCTACACTTTTTGGAAAGAGTGAAATTAATCTGGACCAGGGGAAACTCATCGCGACATTGCTTGTAATTCAAATTGAAGCAATTATTGGGGCCATTATTTTTTCAAGACTGTCCCGAAGAATTGGAAATAAAAATGTGATTTCTATTGCGGTAATTCTGTGGATTGTTGCCTGTCTTTCAGCGTATTTTCTCAACAAGGAAAATCCGCATGTTGAATATCAATTCTACGGTGTGGCGGCAGTTGTTGGTTTGGTAATGGGCGGTTTGCAGGCGATGTCGCGTTCAACATATTCAAAATTGCTTCCTGAAGACGGAATGGATAATACCACGTATTTCAGTTTTTATGATGTATTGGAAAAACTGGCAATTATTTTAGGAACTTTCATTTTTGCAACGATTATTGAGCATTATAATAATATGCGGTTTGCAGCGCTTTCAATGACGATATTTTTCGCTGTAGGACTTATTCTGATTCGGTTTGTTAAAATCCATATGCTGAAAGACAGAGATGTAATTTAGTATTGCGAATTCTTAAAGATTTGGCTTAGAAGTTGCAGAAATAAAAATCAAACTGATTTATTGAAAAATTTGTATTTTTGCAGTGAAAATCAGTGATTTAAATAAAACTATGACAAACCCTCTATTTTATGCGAAAATTCTTCTTTTCGGAGAATATGGTATAATAGAAGATGCGCAGGGACTTACGCTACCGTACAGCTTCTATAAAGGCGCACTGAAGTTTTCTGATTTATCTTCAGACTTTGAAAAAAAATCCAATCAATCGCTACAAAAATATTCAGATTATCTTGCAAACCTGCAGCTTCCGGAAGATTTTCAACTGAATATTATACAGTTACAGAACGACATCGCAAATGGACTTTTCTTCGATTCCAATATTCCGCAGGGTTATGGAGTAGGAAGTTCAGGAGCTTTAGTAGCAGCGATTTTTGAAAAGTATTCTGTTCAGAAATATTCACCGGAAAGCATTTCCAAACTTCAATTAAAAGAACTTAAGAAAGTTTTCGGCTTGCTGGAAAGTTATTTCCACGGCAAAAGCTCAGGAATTGATCCGCTCATCTGTTATATGAATCTTCCGATTCTGATTGAAAACAAGGAAGATGTCGATAAAGTAGCGATTCCATCAGGAACTGAAGGAAAAGGCGCTATTTTCCTGATCGATTCTGGAATAACAGGAGAAACCGGACCAATGGTACAGATTTTCTTCGAGAAGATGAAAACCGAAGGTTTCCGTAAAACAATGAAAGAAGAGTTCATCAGATACAACAATGCGTGTATTGATGCCTTTCTGAAAAAAGAAATGAATCCTTTCTTCAAGAATCTCAAAAATCTTTCTGTTTGGGCTTATGAGCATTTCAAACCGATGATTCCGGCGAGTATTTACAACATCTGGAAAAAAGGAATCGATACTAACGCATATTATCTAAAACTTTGCGGAAGCGGTGGTGGAGGTTATATTCTTGGTTTTACCAAGGATTACGAAAAAGCTGAAAAAATGCTGCAGGGTTTCGAGAAGGAAGTAATTTACCGATTCTAATTTCTGCCTATGTCGGGGAAAGAGGTTAACTTGAATAACCGGCAGTCTTCACGCCGAAACATTCTTTACAGGGTTTCACAGTTAGTGGGTTTTTTGCTGGGAGCAAGGGTTTTCGTCGTGGCTCTGCTCACATTTGCGCTTTATGTATCCACATTTTTTTTATTCAATCGCGAAGAAAGTTTCAGAACTTTTGTTTTTGATTTTCGTGTGCACGGAATTATTTTTTGTGCTATTCTAAGCATTTTAGCGGGTGGAATTATCAATCAATTTTACGACCGTGAAAAGGACAAAATTTTGAAGCCTTTTAGTACACGTTTACAAAGCTTTCTAAAGCAGAAATATTTTCTCTATTTTTATTTGGGACTTAATTTAGTGTCGCTTACTGTTGCTGCATTACTTTCGCCACGAGTGTTAATATTTTTTCTGGTGTATCAGTTTTTGATGTGGTTTTACAGCCATAAACTCAGCAGAATTTTAATTCTTAACAATCTTACTTTCGTCAGTTTAACGCTGTATCCTTTTTTCGGAATGCTCGTTTATTATCAAACTTTTTCAGTGAAGATATTTTTTATGGCAGTTTTTCTTTTTCTCATCATTTTAATAATTGATGTGTTGAAAGATATGCTGACCAAGAACGCAGACAAAGTTTTCGGCTATTTAACCATTCCGAATTTTTTCGGTTCGCGAACGGCAAAATATATTTCAGTCATTCTTTGCATACTCCTTTTTCTGGTTTCGATGCTCATTGTTTTCGCAAGCGGGCTTCAGAACGTGATGATGTACTATTTTGCAGTTGGAATGTTTATCATAGCGCTTTGCATTTCTTTGATTATTAGAAACAGCAAGAAAACTGTATTTTATGCGCTGAACGTTTTGCGCTTGTGGGTTTTTGTTGGAATTCTGTGTATGCTTGCAGACGGAATACTTAGTCATTTTCTTAGATAAAGGTTTTTATCGCGGCATCCTCCTAAAAATCATATCTTTGCACAAATTTCAGAATAAATGAGCAGAGACAGAAACTCTTCAGATAAAGGTAAAAAACCAAGAATTTCAAAAACACATAATTCAGACAGAAGAACTTCCCGTGGCGAAAGATCAGAGACACCTCCTGCAGCAGGAGAAGGAAGGCTAATGTCGCAGTCCGAAGCGAAATCCTACGAAAAATCATTACGTAAAGGTACCGGAAAAAGAGTTGGGAAATCTTTTGATACTCGCAACAAATATGAGAAAGGTGATCGTAAGTTCGGTCCAAAAAAGCCATTCAACCGTGACGACAGAGACGATGACCGTGCAAAATCTTTCGTGCAGAGAAGAAGACTGAACAAAATTGAAAAAGATCTGCACAAAGACACTATCCGTCTGAATAAATACATCGCCAATTCAGGAATTTGTAGTAGGAGAGAGGCCGATGAACTGATTGAACAGGGATTAGTTCAAGTAAATGGAAAAGTGGTTACGGAAATGGGTTATCAGGTTCAAAAGACCGATAAAGTAATTTTCGACGGACAAAGCATTACTCCGGAAAAACCTGTATATGTTCTTTTGAATAAGCCGAAAGGTTACATTTCAACAACCAAGGACGAAAAGGCCCGTAAAACCGTAATGGATCTTGTTGCCAATGCGTCTCCTTACCGACTTTATCCGGTCGGAAGGTTAGATCGTTCTACTACTGGAGTTATTCTTTTGACGAATGACGGACACATGACTAAAAAATTGACGCATCCTTCATTCAACATGAAAAAAATCTACCATGTGACGTTAGACAGAAAGCTCGACAGAGCCGACCTGAACGCAATCGCAGAAGGTATCCGTTTGGAAGAAGGTGTTGCTGAAGTTGACAACATTTCTTACATCGACGGCAAACCTAAAAATGAAATCGGAATAGAAATTCATATTGGTTGGAACCGTGTTATCAGAAGAATTTTTCAACGACTTGGCTACGAAGTGGAAGCTTTGGACCGTGTGATGTTTGCAGGACTAACCAAGAAAAACATTAAGCGCGGACACTGGAGAATTCTTACAGAGCTGGAAGTGAATAATTTGAAGATGCTTTAATCAATGTCTTACAAAGAAGACTTTGAATTTTATTTCGAAGAATCAAAAGGAAATCTTGAAGAATATTTGCGACCTTGCATTAACGAAATTCATAACCGTGCCGTGGAGCTTGGACTTGAATTTGACGGATATTACACGACAAATAAAAATAAAATAAAAGAGTTTCTTTTACCGGCTGATGAAGATTATTTCAACAACGATGACCGAAGAACACTCTATGTATTATCGGCCTCACTTTGTAGTGGTGAAATTATGGAAATGTTAGACGAAGCACTAAAAAGAACGCCGTATTATCCGATTTCCAGACAGAATATCTGCGCAAGAATTAATTATTTTGGAAGCGTAGGTATTACATTTATGCCGGGTCAAATGACATAAAAAAGGGTGAATTTTTTCACCCTTTTTTTTATCCTAAAACTGTTACTCCGTTTTCGAGAAGCTGGTAAATCGTATCGCGTCCGTTTTCAGGTTTTACGTTTACCGCTTTGGTTCCGTTGAAATGCAAACAGGTAATGAAGCCGGCTTTCACTGCATCAATACACGTATATTTCACACAATAATCCAAAGCCAGACCAACAATTTCTACCAGTTGGATGTCATGGTATTTCAAAAAATCTTCAAGACCGGTTTTCATAAAATGGTTGTTGTCCTGAAAACCGCTGTAACTGTCAAAGTCCGGATTTTTACCTTTCTGAATGATGTGCGCATTCTCAGGAATATTCAGGTCTTTGTGAAATTCCGCTCCGAAAGTTCCCTGCGCACAGTGATCGGGCCACATAAACTGTGGTACGCCGTTCAGATTGATGGTTTCGCCTACTTTCTTGCCGTTTACCGATGCAAAACTTTTATGATCTGCCGGATGCCAATCCTGAGTAAGGATAATCTGATCATATTGGTTTTCCTGCATTAAAAGGTTGATATAAGGAATTACAGAATTAGCTTCAGGAACTGCGAGTGAGCCGCCTTCACAAAAATCGTTCTGAACATCTACTATAATTAGGGCTTTTTTCATAATGTAATTAAATTGATAAAAATTATAAGTTTCAAATTTTATTTTTTGGTAAATTTATGAATTGAAAAAGACAAAAGTTTTACCAACTGAATTCATTCAGACAAAAAGTCAATTTTTAAACGGACAATGGACAATATAGAGCAAAAAAAATATCCTTTGGGAAAGTTTGAAATTCCGGAAAATATTTCTGATGTTAACGTGGAAGATAATATTACGGTACTTAAAATGTTCCCGAATAAACTTAAAAATCTGGTAGGTGAGTGGAACGATGAACAGCTGGATACACAATACCGGGAAAATGGATGGACAGTTCGACAACTGGTAAATCACATCGCAGACAGCCACATGAATTCTTTTATTCGGTTTAAGCTCGCACTAACGGAACAGAATCCAGTTGTCAAACCTTACAACGAAGCAGCTTGGGCTGAACTTCAGGACAGCTTCACTATTGATATTAAACCGGCGCTACAACTTCTTAAAGGACTTCATAAACGTTGGGTTTACGAGTTGAAAGCACTCACCAACCGCGAATTTGATGAGAGTACATTTTTTCATCCGGAGCAAAACCGTTCCATCACTTTGAGAGAAAGTTTGGCATATTACGCGTGGCATTGCGACCATCATCTTGCACATATTCAAAATTTGAAAAAAGAAAAAAACTGGTAAAAATGGGTTTATTAGATAAATTTTTTGGCAGCGGCTCAACAGAAAACAACGGTGATTTTTTGTGGAAGAAAATTGAATCTGAAGCTGATTTGGAAAAAGCGGTGGAAGAATCACACGTAAGAAAAGTTGCTATTTTCAAGCATTCAACACGTTGTTATATCAGCAAAACTGTTCTTAAGAATTTTGAGAAAGAGGTGGCGAATTTAGGTTCGGATGTTTCATTTTATTTCCTTGATCTTCTGGCTTTCCGCAGCATTTCCAATAAAATTGAAGAAGATTTCGGTGTGCGTCACCAAAGTCCTCAACTCATCGTTTTGACGGATGGAAAAGTCGTCAAAGAAGCTTCGCACCACAGCATTTCAAAATCTTTAGTGTTATGATGAAGAACATGAATCATTACCTCTCGGAGGTGCTGGATATTCCTTTGGAAAGTGTTTCGGGATGCAGCATTTACTACACTGAAAAAACTGTAAAAAAAGGGGAGTTTCTACTTCAGGAAGGAGAGGTTTGTCAGCATACTTTTTTTGTGGAAAGTGGCCTGCTTCGGATGTATTCCATTGATAAAAACGGAAAAGATCGCATCATTCAGTTTGCACCGGAACAATGGTTGATGAGCGACCGCAGTTCACTTTATTTCGGCGAAAAATCGAAATATTATATTGAAGCAGTGGAGGATTCGAAAGTGGTGCTTCTGGATAACGACTTTTTTCCTAATTTGAAACTCAATTTTCCAGGGACAATCGTTAATAACGATCTTCTTTTGCAGAAACATATCCGCAATCTTCAGAACCGCGTGAATTCGTTGCTTGGCGAAACTGCTGAAGAGCGATATCTTAATTTTATTAAAATGTATCCTGATTTGATGTTACGCGTTCCACAATGGATGGTAGCTTCTTATTTAGGAATCACGCCGGAAAGTTTAAGTCGAGTCCGAAAAGAACTCGCAAAAAAGAATTTCCAACCGGGATAAAATAAGAAAAGCCGCAAAATTTGCGGCTTCTGTTTTTTCAGAATATATTTATTTACCAAGGTAAGATTTCAGAATCTTACTTCTTGTGTTGTGCTTCAGTCGCTTGATTGCTTTTTCCTTGATCTGACGAACTCTTTCTCTGGTTAAGTCGAAAGTTTCACCAATTTCTTCCAAAGTCATTGGGTGTTTTCCGTTCAATCCGAAATAAAGTCTTACCAAATCTGCTTCACGTGAAGTTAATGTTTGCAAAGCTCTTTCAATCTCAATCTGAAGAGATTCAAGCATCAAATCTTTATCAGGACTTGGTGATTCACCGGAACGAAGTACGTCATAAAGGTTAGAGTCTTCACCTTCTACCAACGGCGCATCCATCGAAAGGTGACGCCCGCTGTTTTTCATCGATTCCTTAATATCTTCTTCGCTCATATCCAAAACTTCAGCCAGTTCTTCCGGAGAAGGTGGTCTTTCGTTTTCCTGCTCAAGGTGAGCGTAAGCTTTGTTGATTTTATTAATAGAACCAATCTTATTCAGCGGTAATCTTACAATTCTGGACTGTTCTGCCAATGCCTGCAAAATACTCTGACGAATCCACCAAACGGCGTAAGAGATAAATTTAAAACCTCTGGTTTCGTCGTATCTTTTGGCTGCTTTCATCAGTCCAAGATTTCCTTCGTTAATTAAATCCGGAAGCGAAAGTCCCTGGTTTTGGTACTGTTTAGAAACCGAAACAACGAATCGAAGGTTGGCTTTGATGAGTTTTTCCAGTGCAGCTCTGTCTCCTGCGCGGATTCTTTGTGCCAGTTCAACTTCTTCGTCGGCGGTAATCAGTTCTACTTTACCAATTTCCTGCAGATATTTGTCTAATGATGCGGTTTCCCTGTTGGTAACCTGTTTTGTAATTTTTAATTGTCTCATTTAGAAAAATATGCCCTTTTTTATGGGCTCTAATTAATTATACGAACAGATTTTAAAAAGGTTACAAATAATCTGCTTTTATTTTTAAATTGATTTTAATTAGTGATAGTCTTGACTCCAGAATCTTAATTTAAAGAAAACAGCTTCGCAGTTTTATCGGTAATAATTCCGTATTTTTGCAGGATTCTGGATTTTGATTTTTCCGGAAATAATCATTTATAAAATGTCTCAGGAAAAAGAATATATTGAAGTTTACGGCGCCCGTGAACACAATCTTAAGAATATAGATGTAAAAATCCCGCGCAACGAGTTAGTGGTGATTACCGGACTTTCGGGTTCGGGAAAATCTTCCCTTGCGTTTGATACCATTTTTGCGGAAGGACAGCGTCGATACATCGAAACATTTTCAGCGTATGCACGCCAGTTTTTAGGAGGATTGGAAAGGCCCGATGTTGATAAAATTGAAGGTCTTTCACCAGTAATCGCTATTGAACAAAAAACCACCAATAAAAATCCAAGATCCACTGTTGGAACCGTGACTGAACTTTACGATTTCCTGCGTTTGCTTTTTGCCAGAGTTTCAGATGCGTATTCACTTACATCAGGAAAAAAACTGGTGAGTTATACCGAAGAACAGATTCTTGAAACCATTAAAGAAAATTACAAAGGCGAAAAAATTATGCTTCTCGCTCCGGTTGTGCGGTCCAGAAAAGGGCATTATCACGAGCTTTTTGTTCAAATGGCTAAGAAAGGTTACGGTCAGGCAAGAATTGATGGTGAACTTCAGGATATTGAATACGACCTGAAACTCGACAGATACAAAACCCACGATATTGATATTGTGATAGACCGTTGGATTATCGGTGAAAATGCAACCGAAAATCGAATGGAAAAGTCGCTGAGAACTGCGATGGAAATGGGAGAGGGAATAATAGGTATTCAAAAATTGAACGGCGATAATATTGAGTATTTCTCCAAAAATCTGATGGATGACGAAACCGGTCACTCTATGGCTTTGCCGGAACCTAATACTTTTTCTTTTAACTCTCCAAAGGGAAGTTGTCCGAATTGTAAAGGATTGGGAACCATCAAAAAAGTAAATACGGAATATTTTGTCGATAATCCGAAACTTTCTGTCAATCAGGGTGGTTTGCTGCCGTTGGAAGACATGAAATCCAACAAATGGATTGTTTCACAGATTAAGAATATTCTTGAAATATTTGATGCAGATCTTTCAACCCCTTTTAAAGAGATACCGAAAGAAGCTCTGGAATTAATGTATTACGGAGCGCACAAAGAAGTTTCTAAACAACTGAAACACGCCGGAATTACAAAGAAAATTAAAGTGAATTTCGACGGATTGGTTCCTATTATCGAAGAAATTATCGGCGATAAGGAAAGTTACGATGCCGTACTTCTGGAAAGACATTTCACAACTGAAGAAGTCTGTCCCGAATGTAAAGGAACCCGTTTGCAACCTTCAAGTCTGAGTTTTAGAATTGATGGAAAAAATATTGCAGAAATTAACGCACTAAGTCTTGCTGATCTGAAAGAATGGCTTCATGACGTAAAAGATAAATTTTCTGAGAAGAACAGAATCATCGCCTCAGAAATTCTGAAAGAAATAGAAACCCGTCTGCAGTTTCTGCTCGATGTTGGATTGGATTATCTGAGCTTAAGCCGCAGTTCCAGAACGCTTTCCGGTGGAGAATCGCAAAGAATCCGTTTGGCAACACAAATTGGTTCGCAACTGGTGAATGTTCTTTATATTTTGGACGAACCGTCGATTGGTCTGCATCAACGCGATAATGAAAGACTGATTAAATCTCTAAAAAATCTTCGTGACATCGGTAATTCAGTTCTCGTCGTAGAACACGATAAAGACATGATTCTGGAAGCAGATGAAATTCTGGATATTGGACCAAGAGCCGGAAAACACGGCGGTGAAATTTTATGGCAGGGAAATCCGAAAGAACTTCTGAAAGCAGATACCATTACGGCCGATTATATTTCCGGAAAAAGAAAAATTGAAATTCCTGAAGTTCGCAGACCGGGAAACGGCAAATCAATCGTTCTGAAAGGCGCTTCTGGAAATAACTTGAAAAATGTTAATCTCGAAGTTCCTCTCGGAAAACTTGTGGTAGTTACCGGGATTTCCGGAAGTGGAAAGTCTTCCTTAATTAACGGTACTTTATATCCAATTTTGAACAGACATTTTTACAGAGCTGTTCAGGAGCCTTTGCCATACAAAAAAGTGGATGGTTTGGATAATATCGACAAGATTGTGGATGTTGATCAAACCCCAATTGGTAGAACGCCACGCTCCAATCCTGCAACCTACACAGGAATGTTTACCGACATCCGAAATCTTTTTGCTGAACTTCCTGAATCGAAAATCAGGGGTTACAAAGCCGGACGTTTTTCTTTCAATGTGAAAGGCGGAAGATGCGAAACGTGTCAGGGAGGCGGTTTAAAAGTAATTGAAATGAATTTTCTTCCCGATGTTTATGTGCATTGTGAAACCTGTAACGGAAAGCGTTTCAACAGGGAAACTCTGGAAGTACGATATAAAGGAAAATCTATTTCTGATGTTCTTGAAATGACCATCGACGAAGCTGTAGATTTCTTTGCACCGATTCCAAAAATATTTAACAAGGTAAAAACCCTTCATGATGTAGGTTTAGGCTACATCACCCTTGGTCAGCAATCTACCACGCTTAGTGGAGGAGAAGCGCAGCGGATTAAACTTGCCACTGAACTTTCTAAAAAGCAAACCGGAAATACGCTTTACATTCTGGATGAACCTACAACCGGACTTCATTTTGAGGACGTAAAAATCCTGATGGATGCCATCAACAGATTGGTTGATTTAGGAAATTCTTTCATTATTATTGAACATAATATGGATGTGATTAAACTTGCGGATTATATTATTGATATCGGTCCGGAAGGCGGAAAACATGGTGGAATGATTGTCGCAGAAGGAACTCCGGAAGAAATTATTAAATCCAGAAAATCTTTAACCGGTAAGTTTTTGAAGAAGGAACTTTAATCCGTAAACTTATAATTAACTATAGAATCTGCATAGAAATATGCAGATTTTTTGTTTTTATCAGATAATTTTAAAATTTATTCAACATATAATTTGTTTGTTTTCAGCGTTTTAATTTGCAATGTTAACTGAATGTTAACTCAACTTGAATTTAGTGTAAATAATAATGTATATATTTGTTTACACATCTAAAGTTTTATTAATCAATTAAATAAGAAAGCAATGAAAAAATATGTAGTTAATGTTTTAGGGGTTTTGTTTTTTGTTTTTGCTGCTTCAATGTTCAATAGCATAAATGCACAACAAAATACAATAGAAGAAATTAAAGTTTCCAACGCCGATGGTTTTTCTGAATTGAGGAACCTTGTAGTGACGAATTTTGATTTTGATAATCCAAATTATCAGGACGGAATTGTAGATTCTGATGTGCGTTTTGAAGTGGCGGAAAACGGTGAAATAATAAATGTTCACGCAACCAGCGACTGTAAATTTGTAGCCAGAGAACTGGAAGAAGTGATGAATGGTTTATTGTATAAAGTTGATGTTGAGAGATCACAGGCAAAAACAGGAAATACTGCATTCGTGATGCCTGTAAGATTAATGATTGCGACAAGATAATATGTAGAAGAGAGTTATAAAAGACCATTCAGTTTCTGAATGGTTTTTTTATTTTTACACCTAAAGATTTACACGTAAATGAATTTCGAAATAAGAAAAATGCTTCCGGAGGACGGTGCAAAAGTTTTAGAAATATTCGGAGAAGGCATCGAAGGAGGAAATGCAACTTTTGATAAAGATGTCCCTTCGTGGGAAAGCTGGAATATTAATCATCTTAATTGCTGCAGATTTGTGCTGGAAGACGAACACGATAATGTCGTTGGTTGGTGCGCGCTGAAACCTGTAAGTAACCGCCACTGTTTTCGTGGTGTTGCAGAAGTAAGTATTTACTTGGCAAACAGTCATCAGGGAAAAGGTTTGGGAACCTATTTGCTAAAGAAACTCATTCTGGACAGTGAAGAAAACGGATTCTGGACGCTTCAGTCAGGAATTTTTCCGGAAAATGAAAGAAGCATTGCGATGTTTCAGAAACAGGGTTTTCGTAAAGTTGGCGTACGCGAGAGAATGGCTGAAATGAACGGAGTTTGGAGAGATTATTTCCTTTTGGAACGCCGCAGCAGCGTTGTCGAAAGCGTATAAAATTCACTGATTTACATTTTTGGCATTAAGATTGAGTAACTATTTTCAGTTTAATTATAAAAGTTAAGTAAGATGAAAAATTTATTGAAAATAGCTGCCACCTTTGCGTTGGGTGCCGTTTTGGTTTCCTGTGGTGCTACAGATCCATATTACGGAAACAGATATCCCGATAATAACAGATATCCTTCTAATAACGGTGTTTACAGAGCTCCGGACGGTACTGTTTATAGAACTGGAGAAGTTTATCGTGACAGATCAGGAAATGTTTATCAGAACGGTAGAGTAATAAGAAGAGGCGACGTTCAGGGAAGACCTGGAATTCTTTCAAGAAACGGAAACTATCCGGTTTACGGCAACAACAGAAATCTTCCTCCTGGTCAAGCTAAAAAAGTTTACGGCGGAAAAGCGACCGATTATGCGAAAGGTCAACAGAAAAAACGCAATATTTACAACAACCAGTGGAAGAAAAACGACCGTGACGACGATCGCGACGATGACAGAAGGTACAGAAATACCGACTACAAGAAGTACAAAAAGTCAAAGGGTAAAAAAGACCGGGATTAAATCTCATAAAAAAAGCAGGAAAATTTTCCTGCTTTGTACTTTAATCAAATCTGATAATTTTTATTTATCAATGGAGCCCATTACTTTTTGGGCAAAACCGTTCAGTGCGTCTTTTTCAGTTGCACCTGCCTGTACAGCAGCGTGAACTTCCAATGCACCGCAAATATTGGTGATAATTTCTCCAACAACATTCAGGTCTTCATCAGATACACCACGAAACTCGCTGAAACTTTCCAAAACTTCCAGAGTTTTTTCAAGGTTTTCTGCAGTTTGGTTCTGATAGAATTGTCTAATTACAGGTAGTTTCATTAGTTCAGTTCGTTAAATAATTCTGTTAAACTTTCTGCTTTGTTCGTCTGAACCTGGTTCACAAGTTCACCGTTTTTAAAGATTGCAAAAGTAGGCAAGTTGTCAACTTTAGCCATTTTACGGCTTTCCGGAAGCTTTTCTGCATCTACATAATAGAATGGAATTGCATCGTTTTCGGAAGCAAGTTTCTTAAATTTAGGCTTCATAATACGGCAGTTTCCACACCAGGAAGCACCGTACTGTACAACAACTTTTTCGCTGTTGTTTACCAGTTGCTGTAATTTATCTTCTGTAAGTTCTGTAAACATGATAATGAATTTTTAGTGTTAAAAAATTGAGGTTTGACTGTTACATCAAACCTCAGAAAAAATATTAGTGATTAGCTAAATATTCTGCAGTTGATTTTCTGTCTGCGTTCATCGCATCTTTTCCTTCTTCCCAGTTTGCAGGGCAAACTTCTCCGTGTTTTTGTACGTGCGTGTATGCATCAATTAATCTTAGAAATTCGTTTACGTTTCTTCCAAGTGGCATATCGTTTACCGCTTCGTGGAAAATTTTTCCGGTTTCGTCGATAAGATAAGTTGCTCTGTACGTTACGTTTGATCCTGTGAAAGTTTCGTTTCCTTCTTCATCGTACTCGAAATCCTGATCTACAATTCCTAAAGTATTGGCAAGTTGTCTGTGTGTATCTGAAAGAATAGGGTAAGTTACGCCTTCAATACCACCGTTGTCTTTTGAAACGTTCAGCCATGCGAAGTGTACTTCGTTGGTATCACAAGATGCGCCGACCACTTTGGTGTTTCTTTTTTCGAATTCACCAAGAGCTTCTTGGAAAGCGTGAAGTTCAGTCGGGCAAACAAAAGTGAAATCTTTCGGGTACCAGAATAACAATACTTTCTGATTGTTTTGTGTAGCTTCTTCAAAGATGTTGATTCTTAGATCATCACCCATTTCAGACATTGCATCTACTGTGATGTTTGGAAATTTTCTTCCTACTAGTGACATAATTTATCTATTTATTTTAGTTAATACTTTATCTGTTTTTCAATGATGCAAAGGTACAAAACTTTATCTATCAAAAAGCGCATTTCTGATAGATAAAACAAATAACTAAAATTAAATTGATAGATATTAAATCTTTTCCAGAAGATTCTTAATTCTGGTCATCGCTTCCACCAGTTCAGCTTCTGAAGCTGCATAAGAAAACCTTATGCAGTGCGGGTTTCCGAACGAAACGCCACCAACGCAACCAACGTGTGCATTTTCAAGAAGGAACATTGCAAAATCATCGGAATCCTTAATTTCTGTTCCATTTAATGTTTTTCCGATGTAGTAAGAAATATCGGGAAAGAAGTAAAAAGCAGCTTCAGGATAATTCACTTTAAAACCGGGAATGTCTTTCATCAGATTGTAGACGATATCCCGTCTTTTCCTGAATTCATCAATCATATAGCGGTATTCTTCCGGTCCGGCTTTTAGCCCGGTGATGGAAGCTTTTTGAGCCATAGTATTTGCGCCGCTCGTCATTTGTCCCTGGATTTTTTCGCAGCCTTTCGCAAGCCAGGTCGGACATGCAGAATACCCAATTCTCCAGCCGGTCATTGCAAACGCTTTCGACATTCCGTTGATGACAGCAGTTTGCTCATAAACTTCAGGGAATTCGGCGATAGAGGTGTGCTTTCCGTCATAGTTGATGTATTCATAAATTTCATCGGAAATAATGGTAATACGTGGATATTTTGCAATCACTTCCGCAATACTTTTCAGCTCATCATAAGAATAGAAACTTCCTGAAGGATTACACGGTGAACTGTACAGTAAAACTTTAGTTTTTGGAGTGATGGCTTTTTCAAGTTGCTCCGCTGTAATTTTAAAATCAGTTTCAATGGATGTTTCAACAAAAACTGAGGTTCCGCCATTCATTTTTACCATTTCATGATAACTCACCCAATATGGTTTTGGAAGAATTACTTCGTCACCATCATTCAGAACAGAAGCAAGGACATTCAAAATAGACTGTTTCGCTCCGTTGGAAACGCAGATTTGTGATGGCGAATATTCCAGATTATTATCGCGTTTCAATTTTTCACAAATCGCTCCACGCAAATCCAGAAATCCAGGAACAGGAGAGTAGTGACTGAAATTATTGTTGATAGCATCAAACGCTGCTTCTTTTATATTTTTCGGAACATCAAAATCGGGTTCACCTAAAGTCAGACTTATCACATCGATTCCTTGCGCTTTCATTTCTCTCACCTTATTGCTCATTACAAAAGTCTGCGAAAAACTAAGGCGTTTCAGCCGGTCAGAATATTGCTCCATAGTAAAATTTTAATCTGTAAAGTTAAAGAATTTGGGCAAGTTTTGCAGTGCTTTTTTTTACATTTGCGGACAGATACAAAGAAGATGTCGGTAGCTTTAATTAAAAAATATTTTCCTGAGATTTCACCGGATCAGGAAGCGCAGTTCACTCAACTGGAGGAGCTGTACAATGAATGGAATGAAAAAATTAATGTCATTTCCCGAAAAGATATGGAGTCGCTTTACGAAAAGCATATTCTGCACTCGCTGGGAATTGCCAAAATAATGTCGTTTGCTCCCGGAACAAAAGTTTTGGATATTGGAACAGGTGGTGGTTTTCCCGGAATTCCATTGGCTATACTTTTTCCTGATGTTCAGTTTACTTTGGTTGATTCTATCGGTAAAAAAATAAAAGTGGTGAACGAAGTTTCCGAAGGGATCGGTTTGAAAAATGTAACTGCAGTACACGGAAGAGCTGAAAAGGTGAAAGAAAAATTCCATTTTGTAGTGAGTCGTGCTGTAACACAGATGCCGGTTTTTCTTCGCTGGTTAAAAGGTAAATTCGAAAAAGAACAGTTTAATCCAAAACACAACGGTGTACTGTATCTGAAAGGAGGCGATCTTGCCGAGGAATTGGCCGGATTACGCGCAGAAGTTTTTCAACTGAACAAAATTTTTGAAGAAGATTTTTTTGAAACTAAAAAGGTAGTTTATCTTTCCAAGGGGAATTTTAATTCATAAATCATTAACTTTAACGTTAGATAATTATCCAATCTAAAAAATTATCAAAATGAAAACAGCACTTAATCTTGGATTTGCGTTGCTGCTCCTCATCGGAATTGCAAGTTGCAGCGACAGAGATGACGAAAATGTCATTACCGATATATCTCCTGTAATGATCGACAGTGTACAGATTCCACATGACACAATGAACCTGTACACCGTTCAGGAAATCAAAGTTTTTTCTCCTTATCAAAAAGGTTGCGAAGGCTTTTGGCGCTATGATTATCTTTATTCTGCAGAATTTGTAAGAACCGTGATTAATCATAAATTCAAAACAGGAAATACTTGTGAAAATGAAGTAATCACCGGAGCTTCCAGAATTAATTTTCAGCCAATGGAAACCGGAATTTACACTTTCAGATTTTGGAACGGCTTCAATGAACAGCAGGAAAATAAGTGGATTGAAAAACAGATTGTCGTACTTCCGTAATTTAAATCAATCAACCTAAAAAAATCTATCGCAGAAAATTCATGAAATTTCTTAATAAAGTTATTACCGAATTATTAAATCTAAATCCTGATCTTTCAGGATTTACTTTTATTCTACCCGGAAAAAGACCTGTCGTTTTTATCAAAAAAATACTGAGCGAAAAACAGTATTCTGGCTTGCTTCCAGAATTTCTAACCGTTGAAGAAGTCATAAGGAAGATTGCCGGAAAGCAGGAACTGAAAGGGATTTCAATGTGGCTTTTTGCCTACGATGTGTATCGGCAGCAAATTGGTGATGAAGATTTTTCGCAGTTTCTAAAATGGTTTCCAACGATTCTGAAAGACTGGGACGACATGCTGAAATTTTCGGATGACAGCACCGCGGTTTTACAGTATATGCTTGATGAAGAGCGAATTAAAAACTGGGGTGAAGATTTGGGCGATGAAAACGCTCCACGAAAAAGAAATCTTAACTTCTGGAGGAAAATGAATATTTTTCTGCCTGCTTTGAAACAAAAACTGGCCGAAAAAAACTGGGCAACTTCCGGCATTTTACATGAAACAGCAAAACAATTCATCCCGGAATTTGTTCAGAATACCAATGAAACCTTTGTCTTTATTGGGTTTAACGCATTTACGCCGGTTGAAGAACTTCTGGTAAAATCTTTACTGCAGCAGAATAAAGCCGAATGTTTTTTCCAAAGCGACCGATATTATATTGAGGACGAAAGGCAGGAAGCAGGCAAGTTTCTCCGCGAACATATGAAGTGGAAAGAATTCAATAGCAGCCGAGATCTCCGCTGGATTGAAGACGATTTTCGCAAAGAAAAGGAAATCGATGTTTATGAAGTTTCCGGAAATGTGACACAAACTTTTCTGCTTCCTGAGATTTTCCAAAATATTCCGCCTGAAGAATTTGGCGATACTGCAATAGTTCTGCTTGATGAAAATCTTCTTCCGGCCGCATTGGACGCAATGTCCGTTGCAGAAAAACTGAATATTACAATGGGCTTTCCGCTTAAAAATCTTTCATTTTCAAATGCTGTAAAACAGGTTTTTTACCTGCAGAAACAGTTGGAGAAAAATAAATCATCTTACTACTATAATGATGTCCTCGCGATTTTGGAAGAGATGCCTAAAACTGCGACGGACGAAAAGATTGTAGCCGATTTTATCCGATTTATTGAAGAACGAAACGTGGCGTACATTTCCACAAAGAATCTTCAGCACTATCTTTCGGATCTCAGTTTTTTCTTTCTTCTGGAAAAACAGGAAGCGAAACAACTCATCGACAGATTTATTGATTTCTGTACAGAATTAAAATTCAGAGATTTGGATGATGTTCTATATGAAAATATCTCTTATTTTGAGCGGAGTTTTAAGATCATCAGAAATCAGTTTACGCCATATTCTTTTGAGCTGAAAATGGAAACGTTGGAAGTTCTGATTAATCAGTTAGTTTCATCCGAAACCATTGATTTTATGGGCGAACCTTTGGAAGGACTTCAAGTGATGGGACTTTTGGAAACGCGTCTTCTGAATTTCAAGAATATCATTCTTCTTTCGGTGAATGAAGGTAAACTTCCGCTCGGAAACACACAGAATACTTATCTTCCGTACGATGTGCGAAAGCAGTTCAAGATGCATACTTTCCTGGAAAATGATGGAATTTATGCATATCATTTCTATCGTTTGTTGCAGGATGCGGAACACATTTCTTTACTATGCAACGCACTGAGTTCGGGAGTAAACGTGGGTGAAAAAAGCAGATTTATCACTCAGATTGAGATTGAAAGCGACCATAATCTCAACCATTTCATTGCGGAAAATTCATCGGAGCCAATTTCTCAAAACCCGATGGAAATAGAAAAAACAGAAACAGTGATGTTGGCTCTGGAAAACTGGAAAGAGAGGGTTTCCGCGTCTCACCTGACTTCTTATAACTACAATCCGATTGATTTCTACCTGACAAAAGTGTTGAAAACAAAAGAAGCTACCGAAATTGAAGAAGAACTTTCGGCGAGAAGTTATGGAAATCTGGTGCATTTCGCACTTCAGTTTATTTATGAAAAGTTTATCGGTAAGGAATTGACTGAAAGAGATTTACTTCACGCTATTGAGAATTTGGATGAAGCTATGAATGCGGCGATTGAGGAACTGAAACACCAAAAAGAATTCTATGAAAAAGGTATGAACTACATTCATAAAGCAATCGCTGAAAGAGTAGTGGTTCAGCTCTTGGAATACGATCTGAATCTCGTCCGTAAAGGAAAAACATTGGAAATTGTTGCTATCGAAGGAAAGTTTGAAGGAATTGATTTTGTGATTGATGATGAAACCGGTGATAAAGTTTCTTTCCTGGGTTACATTGACCGTATTGACCGACTTTGCGGAAAACTGAGAATTATTGATTATAAAACTGCCAAAATTCAGAATCTCAATGTAAAAATTGAGGAACAAAAAAGAGAGGAATATTTTTTCAGTTCAGATAAAAAGCAGGCGATGCAGTTGTGCATTTATCATTACTCAGTAAATAAAATGCCCGAATTTATGGGCGAAAAGGTAGAGACTGCAATTTGGAGTTTTGCGGATGTCAAAGCAGGTCCGGTTCCTCTGAGTTTTGAAAAAGGTAATCTGACTGACGCGATGGTTTCCGTTCGGAACATCATTCTGGAAATTCTAAATCCCGAAATTCCTTTTACCGAAAAAGTTCATGTAAGTTATAATACATAAAAAAACCAGGAAAATTTTCCTGGCTTTTGCTTTTATCCGAAAGCGTTGATTCCGGTAATATCAAGTCCTGTAATCAGTAGATGGATGTCGTGTGTTCCTTCGTAAGTAATCACCGATTCCAGATTCGCAGCGTGGCGCATCATCGGGAATTCTCCCATAATACCCATTCCGCCAAGCATTTGACGCGATTCACGGGCAATGTCGATGGCTATTTTAACGTTATTTCTTTTTGCCATAGAAATTTGCGCAGGTGTGGCACGGTGCTCATTTTTCAGGTTTCCAAGCTGAAGACAAAGAAGTTGCGCTTTTGTGATTTCAGTTAGAAATTCAGCCAATTTTTTCTGCTGAAGCTGGAATGAAGCGATAGGTTTTCCGAACTGTTTTCTCTCTTTCGTGTACTGAACTGCTGTACAGTAACAATCTATTGCAGCTCCAATTACGCCCCACGAAATACCGTATCTCGCTGAATTCAAACATGAAAGTGGACCTTTCAATCCTGTAACTCCGGGAAGCAGATTTTCTTTCGGTACTTTCACATTATTGAAAACCAACTCACCGGTTTTAGAAGCACGAAGCGACCATTTATTATGGGTTTCCGGAGTGGTAAAACCTTCGAAACTACGTTCAACAATCAATCCCTGAACTTTTCCTTCTTCATTTTTTGCCCATACTACGGCAATATCACACAATGGAGAATTAGTAATCCACATTTTGGCTCCGTTCAGCAAATAATGATCTCCGTTATCTTTGAAATGAGTTTCCATTGAACTTGGGTCTGAACCGTGATTAGGTTCAGTTAATCCAAAAGAACCAATAATTTCTCCGGATGCCAATTTTGGCAAATATTTTCTTTTCTGTTCTTCAGATCCGTATTCAAAAATAGGAAACATAACCAGCGAACTTTGCACAGAAGCTGCGGAACGTACCGCCGAATCGCCTCTTTCAAGTTCCTGCATAATCAGTCCGTAAGAAATCTGATCCAGACCGGAACCGCCATATTCCTCAGGAATGTACGGTCCAAGAGCACCAATTTTACCCAATTCTTTCAACAGATCCGGAATATCGGTATGGTTTTGTGCAGCTTCATCTATTTTCGGCATTACAAAACTTTCCACCCAGTCGCGTACTGACTGGCGAATTAGCTTGTGTTCTTCGGTTAGCAGCTCATCCATTAAATAGTAATCCGGGATGCTTGTAAGAGGGTAGTATGACATAGAAAAATTTTGACTAAAAATAAGCTTTTCCTGAAAATTGGAAAAAACAATTTTCGAAAAAAGTTAGTATTTAAGGGAATTGATAACGTTTGAAAAAACGAAAGCAGCCATCGCTGCTTTAGATTAGGTGTTTATCGCTTGAATTTTTCTTCAAAATTTTCGCAGGTAACCTGCTTTAGCGTTTGGTCGTCATTATATTGAATTTTACTGTAGTCCGCATAAAGAGAAGTATTTCCTTCAGTATTTGAATCACCGATTCCTTCAATTAGATTACCGTTTTTGCGCAGGAAATAAATTTCACGGTCCGAAACCATTCCTTCAGACTCAAAAGTATACATCAGTTTTATGGTATCGCCGTTCTGAACGCCGTTTACATCGCCAAAAGACGAATCTTTCTGAAAGTTTTTATAATACATTTTTCCGGTAATGGTACCCAGATTATCGTCCAGCGTTACGAAAAGAGAATCCTGTCCGGTCGCTTTCATATAACAGGTTTGTTCGTAAGAAGGTTGTATCGGTTCATTGCTTTCAGAAACTGTTACTGTAGAATCAGCCGGAGTTGTTGTGGTTGTCACAGATTCATTAGATTTTTTCTCGCAGCTTATGGCAAATGCAGCAATCAGAAAAGGCAAAATAACTTTTTTCATTTTTAAAGATTTATGATGAATGGGTTAAGGTTTAAAATTACAAAAATCCATTGAAAGAGGATAATGTTATGTTAAATAAAAGCTTGTGCACATTAAAAGCTTTGAATAAATAGAGTAAATGAATCAAAATTAGAAAGATCTTCTCATTAGGATTTTAGGTGTACTTTTAATTTTTCTAATTGCTGAGAATCTCATATACGAATTTAATCTGATCTACAGTCGGTTTAGAAGTTTTACAAAAAGTTGAATTGAAAGATTTCGAAATGGTTTCTGATTAATTTCTAATCGCTGAGAATCTTATAAAAGATTTAATTGTCAGATTAAAGCTATGTTGTGAAATGTTTATATACTAGTTTGAGCTTTATAGGATTTAATTTGTAATCGCTGAGAATCGCCTGTATTATTTTTATTGTAATTTTTTCAGTGATGACAATTAAAAGAAGTAGCCAGAATATGATTAGCAGGAAATTCTGAAGATGTAATAAATCGCTAAAATCATATTTAGCCTATAATTTATATTATGTTAAATACTAATTGTTTTGTGATCTAAGAATAGATTATAATATACTTTTACTCCTCTTCATATTAATTGGTGAAGAAATCAATTGTTTTAAAATCCTTGTAACATTGTTACATAAAAAAATCTCTGCCCAATGGCAGAGATCTTACTTATTTATTTCTTCAGACATTTCTCCAGGAACTGATCCTGTTCCCAAAGTACGTGAAGAATATTTTCTTTCGCTGCATAACCGTGCGATTCTTTCGGCAATAAAACCATTCGTACAGGCGCACCAAGATTTTTCAATGCCTGGAAATATCTTTCCGTCTGCAAAGTGAAAGTTCCCGGATTATTATCAGCTTCACCATGAATAAGAAGCATCGGAGTTTTCATTTTGTCCGCATTCATAAACGGTGACATTGTGTTGTAAACATTCGGTACATCCCAGTAATTTCTTTGTTCACGCTGAAATCCGAAAGGTGTTAAAGTTCGGTTGTAAGCACCACTTCGTGCAATTCCACACGCGTAATCTTTAGAATGTGTCAAAAGATTCGCAGTCATAAAAGCGCCATAAGAATGTCCGCCTACAGCAACTTTATTTCTGTCGATGTATCCTAATTTATCCACTGCATCAATCGCCGCTTTTCCGTTGGCAACCAGTTGCTGAACGAAAGTATCGTTTGGTTCTTCCTTGCCTTCGCCTACTATCGGAAATGCTGCATCATCCAAAACTGCGTAACCTTTCGCTGCCCAGTAAATGAAAGATCCGTAAGACGGAAATGTGAAATCGTTCGGGTTTTGGGTGTTCTGGCCTGCAGTATTTTTGTCTTTGTATTCCGTAGGATACGCCCAAATCAGTAACGGAAGTTTTTCTTTTTTACTTTTTCTGTCGTAATTAGCCGGTAAATAAAGGGTTCCGGTAAGTTCTACTCCATCATTTCTTTTGTAGGTAATTACTTCTTTGTAAACATTTTTGATGCTTTCAAACGGGTTTTTAATAGCGGTTACCGCCGAAGTTTTTCCGTTCTTAATGTTTTTAATGTAGTAATTTGGATATTCATTCGCTGACTGCTGAACAGTTAGAATCTCCCCTTTTTTGATATCGATAATGTCGCTGATGTCTTCTTTCTGATTTTTCAGATTTGAGGTGTATAGACGAGTTTTCTTTAAGGTTTTCAGATCTAATTCATCGATGAACGGTTTCTGTCCGTCTTTTGAAAATCCTTCACCAATCAAGTGAGTTTTTCCGTTGTTTACATCGATAACGTATCTTCCGTATTGGTTTCTGGTTTCATTAAAACTGCCCGGATCGCTGTAAACATCCTGAGAATTTCTGTCCTGAATTACTTTTACGCTATTATCATTTAAATTGATCAGGAAAGATTTCAGATTTCTAGTGTCGTACCATCTTTCATGAATTACTGCATAATTGGCGTTCGACCACTCAACACCGGAATATCTCTGTTTAGTTTTGAACAGCGATTTAGGCGCAATTGTAAACGGAGCTTCCCAGGTGAAAATTTCGTCCCTGTATTCTGCCTGTTTTTGCTGATCACCGCCGTCCAAAGCTTCGGCGTAAACCAAAGTTGCTGGCTGATCATCGCGCCATGTCATGTTTCTTTTTCCTGTTCTGACTGAAGAAAAACCTTTTGGCATAATTTCATTCAACGGAACTTCGTTTACCGTTTTTACAAGGTTTCCTTTGCTGTCGTACACATTGGTCGACATTGGAAATCTGTTCAGCGGAACGATATAAGAATAAGGTTTTTTGATTGTGGTAAGCAACAGATAATTTCCATCCGGCGAGAAAGACATTCCTGAATAGATATCTTCTGATTTGAAATCTGAAACATTGCCACTGATGTTTACTTTTTTGAGTTCAGCTTTAGTAAGCGTATCAAAATTCTGCTCGTCCTGTGGGTTTTTCAAAAGATCCTGATAGGTTCTGTTCTGAGAAACTTTTCCATCGGATGTTGAAACTGTAGGACCAGTCGGAAGGTTTTTCTTTTCGTCCAAAAGTGCGGGACGATTTTCCGGAAGTACTTTTACCAAAAGGTTTTCGGAATCTTTGTACCATGTAAACGGCATTCCAAGATTCGCATTAAGATTTACTGATGTGAGTTTTTTTGCTGTTGCCGTTGCCAAATCGAGTACCCACAACTCCACTCCGTTCTGAATGGTGTTGGTAAATGCAATTTTCTTCTGATCCGGAGAAAAGCTAAAGTTGGTAATTTTCGGATTAGCCGGCAATCCTTTTACTTGAATTTCATTTTTATCTTTCAGTTTTCTTACTTTAAGATTATTGATGTACGTTACAGTACTGGAAATATTGGTTACCGGATTTATTCTCAGTCCGCCTAAACGCATTTCTTCCTGATTCAGATCGTCCAAAGATTTGTAGGTGTCTCGATAACTTAAGATAAGCCATTCTTTGTTGCTGTCCATCATAATGGATGGCGCTCTTTGATAATCAGCAAGTTGAAGAATTTCCTGCGAAGGTTTTTGAAATGTGATGTTTTCCTGAGCGAATCCAAAATTAAGATAAGCCAGCATGAACACGGTTAGTTTTAACTTCATATAATCAAATTTTTACGAAAATTACGATTAATAAATAAAAAATGCAGCACCTAAGTACTGCATTGATATACATTTTTAAAAATTTACCAACGGGATTCGCGTCTTCGGCTGATCATTGCATCTACGGAGTATTTTCCCGGTCCGTACACAAAAATCAAAAGATACAGACACAGATAAATTAAACTGGTTTCCTGAACTTTAAAACCGTCGCCTGCATGAGCGCCGAAAGCTGCAACAAGCATTACGAGAATCAGCATTCCTGCACCGAGACGGGTAAAAAGTCCCAAAATAATAAGAAAGGAACAGATAATTTCCAAAAGTAGCGCGATAATTAAGCTCGGTTCAGCACCGATTCCCAGAAAATTGAAAAATTTTATATCGCCGCCCTGCATCAGTTTTTCAAGTTTTGGCAGGCCATGCAGAATAATCATACTGACTCCTACTAAAATTCTCACTAAAAGTGAAACCACATTAACAGCAGCCGGATTGGAGCGGACAGAAGTTAAATAGTTCATTTTTTCATCAATTTTGAACAAAGCTAATAAAAATCTTCAACACCTTCTTTTTTAGCTAAAATCGTTTAGCGGTAACCGAAGTTTTTAAGATCGCGGTCGTTTTTGCGCCAGTCTTTTTTCACTTTTACAAACAGGTTGAGATGGATTTTCTTGGCGAAGAATTTTTCTAAATCAATTCTCGCTTCAGTTCCAACTTTCTTAATGGCTTCACCTTTGTGACCAATGATGATTCCTTTCTGCGTGTCACGCTCAACATATATTATAGAATCAATAAAGATAATACCCTCTTTTTCTTTGAACTGTTCGGTAACCACTTCTACGGCATACGGAATTTCCTTTTCGAAATTCAATAGAATTTTTTCCCGGATAGCTTCATTAACAAAAAAACGCTCAGGCTTGTCTGTAAATTGGTCTTTGTCGTAATATGGCGGGTTTTCCGGAAGTAAAGATTTCAGTTTCGGCAGAATAATTTCTGTATTAAAATTCTTCAAAGCAGAAATCGGAAGAATCTCAGCTTTCGGAATTCTCTCATGCCAAAGCTGCATCGCCGTTTCCAAATCACCTTGGTTGGAAGCATCAATCTTATTAATCAGAATAAGAACCGGCACCGGAATTTTATTGAGTTTTTCTATCAGGAATTCATTAGGTTCCGATTTATCAGTGATGTCCACAATGAAAAGAAAAACATCTGCATCCTGTAATGAATCTTTTACAAAATCCATCATTTTTTCCTGAAGACCATATTTTGGATCGAGAACTCCCGGCGTGTCGGAGAATACAATCTGAAGATCTTCTTCGTTATAAATTCCGAAAATTCTGTGACGAGTGGTTTGCGCTTTTTGTGTCACGATAGCCAACTTCTCTCCCATCAGTGCGTTAAGAAGTGTTGACTTTCCAACGTTGGGTTTACCTACTATATTTACAAATCCTGCTTTATGCATGCTTTTTTGTTTAATTATGCAAAGTTAAATAAATGCTTTTTGACCTAACTATTCTTTAATCATATTAATATTATGATAAGTTTATTTATATAAGGAAATGTTAACATTATTATTTCATATATTGCGGCCCGGAAATAAAAGATTTGGATCCGGAATTACTTTTGTAAATTCTAACGGAAATACACCAAATTCTCCGCGATGGGTTTCACCGGACTGGGGATTACAACGGTCGGCAAGTAGTAATACAGGAATTATTACATCTGGAACACTTGATGCCTCGGCTTATAGCAATAATCTTGAACTCTCTTTCAGGCTTGCCTCTTTCTCTGGTAATGCTAATAATGGTGCTGAAACTACCGATTATGTCGCTGTTGAAATTGATAATGGCACAGGATTTACTGAGCAAATTAGAATTGAAGGAGCTACTAGTAATCGAACATGGGATTTTAATGCTACCGGAATTGCCACAACAATTTTTGGAAATCCTTCGATACATAAAAGCTCTTCAGGTGACGATGGGCTCACTTATGTGAGTATAACAAATATTCCTAATACTATTGTAGGATTAAGAATAGTAATGCGTAATAACGATAATAATGAGCAATGGGTAATTGACGACGTTGTTCTTGAAGCTAAATAACATTAAGAATTATAAAGAAAAAGAGTTGCAAATGCAGCTCTTTTTTATCTCTTAAAAACAACCGGAAGAATTTCATTAGGCGTTAAACCGTATTTTTTGATGTGCACTGCTGAAAATTTTTGTGAATAAAATAGTGGTTCGGTCTCAAAACCAACGTTCTTCAAGCGGTCAAAATAATCCATTCCGTACCAACGTACATGGTCGTACTGCCCGAAATGCTTCTGTCTTTCTGCAGGATCAGTTATGCTGAAATCTTCGAACGTTTTTTCAAGTGAATTCTTCATCGGAACCTGGAAAATACCCCAACCGCCGTGTTTCATCACCCGATACAATTCACTCATCGCTTTACGATCATCTTCAATATGTTCCAAAACGTGATTACAGATGATTACATCGAAGCTTTCATCTTCAAATGGTAAATCCAGAATGTCCGCTTTTACATCAACAATTGGTGAGAATAAATCAGCAGAAGTATACTCCAAATTCTTCATCTTCTTAAATCTACGGAGAAATTCCTGCTCCGGCGCGATATGAAGAACTTTATGGTTTTTTGTAAAAAAATCGGTTTCGTTTTTCAGATACAGCCACATTTGCCGGTGACGTTCTAAACTCAGAGTTCCCGGAGAAAGTGCATTGGCTCGCTGTTTTCCGTAACCATAAGGCAGAAATTTGCGGTAAGATTTTCCGTTAATTGGATCCTGAAAACGGTTTCCTTTAAAGTAAAGATCGATGAGCGGTCGTGCAGCGATACTAAGATTAATGAGAACCGGACGCGGCACAATGTTGAGAATGGTCTTGATGATTCCCATTAGAAATCCATTGCGAATGGTTTTTCTTCGTCACTTGTTATGCCCAAAGCTTCGTAAATGTATTTGAATGTGGAAAGCAAAACCGGTTTTCCGTTTATGATACAAACATCGTGTTCGAAGTGTGCAGAAGGCGAATTGTCTTTTGAAGTTACAGTCCAACCGTCACTGTGAAATTTCACTTCATGAGTCCCAAGGTTAATCATTGGTTCGATAGCCAATGCAATTCCATCTTTCAAAACTTTTCCACTTCCTTTTCTGCCATAATTGGGAACTTGCGGATCTTCGTGCATTTTTCTGCCCAATCCATGACCAACCAATTCACGTACAACTCCGTAACCATGGCTTTCGCAATACGTTTGGATCGCATTGGAAATATCTCCCACTCTCTTACCTCGAACGCACTGTTCAATCCCTTTGTAAAGAGATTCTTTGGTTACTTTCAGTAATTTTTTGGTTTCAGGAGCTACTTCTCCAACTTCGAACGAATACGCGTGATCGCCGTAAAAACCATTCATGTAAACACCACAATCTACCGAAAGAATATCGCCTTCCACCAAAGGTTTGTCGTTGGGAATACCGTGAACAACTTCTTCGTTGGGAGAAATGCAAAGATTTTTGGGGAAACCGTACATTCCTAAAAATGCAGGTTCGCCACCGTGATCACGAATGAATTCGGCTGCAATTTTATCGATATGGTTTGTGGTAACGCCGGGTTTAATTTCTTTGGCAACCATACCTAAAGTTTTGGAAACCAACTGTGCACTTTCTCGCATTAAACGGAGTTCATCAAGTGATTTTAACTGAATCATAAATTAGCGTAACAGATGGGTAATGTTTACCAGAAAAGTCCTTTTTTCTTTTCTTTTTTCAGTTTTGAATAGGCAAGAACTTCACCTCCTTCAACACGGAATTCAATTCTTTCATTGATAATATTATAGATTTCGCCCCAACCAGGAAAACCTCCAAGATTACGGTCATCAATGAAAAGATCAGCATCAATTTTTCTTGAAGCTTCTGCATTATCGAAAACTTCTCCCTCAAAACTGGAGTTTACAGCATAAAATTCCACACCGTTTTTTTTGCAGAAATCTACAGCTTCCTGCAGCCTGTCTCCGTGGCGGTAGGTCCACAAAATAAGACGGTAACCTTCCGACTGTAATTTTTTTAAGGTTTCGAATGCAAAAGTTTTTGGTTTCCCAATTCCAGGATATGCATCTTCTACCACGGTGCCGTCAAAATCTATAGCGAGTTTTTTATTGCTTTTCATTTGAAAAATAATTTGTGCAAAGATAAAAAAATAAGGGCGATTAAAAACCGCCCCGCTAAAATATGAATGTGTGATTTAGGTTCTTACCCATTTAAACTGATATTGCAAATCCGGCGTTGCAATACGGTCGGTTACTCGCTGCATTCTTGCAGGCAGTTTCATTAAATATTCCTGAGCTTTCTGAGCTTTTTCATTCAGTCCGGTGATGTGTTCAATTTTCCAATCGTACAGCAATTGCTGCATAATATCAATATAATCCTGTGCTGTATAAACCATTGCGCGTTGTGCTGCATCTGAAAAATGTGCCCAAAGTTCTCCGGCCTTCTGTCCGCTTTCTCTCATCAAATGTGCAGGCATTACAATTTTTTTACGCATCATATCTTCGAAAGCAAGCATCATTTCAGATGGATCCAGTTCGAAAATTCTTGTTACGAAATGTTTGTAAGCTTTTGCATGTCGCGCTTCATCAGCGGCAATCACGGCACACATTTTTGCAAGTTTTTTATTTCCGCTTTGCTTTGCAAATGTCCCTACTCTTCTGTGTGAAATGTTGGTTGCAGTTTCCTGAAAGCTTGTGTAAACGAAATTTCTGTATGGATCCATCGAGGTTCCCAAGTCAAAACCATCCTGAATTAGATATTGAGTTGTGATTTCGATTTCTCGCATGTTGACTCTTCCGCAGAGATAAAGGTATTTGTTGAGCAAATCGCCGTGACGGTTTTCTTCAGCTGTCCAACTTCTTACCCATTGCGACCATCCGGTTCTCTCCTCCTGATCCACTCCGTCAATTCCCATAATCCAGGATTCGTAGCTTGGTAATGCTTCCTCGGTAATACAGTCACCAATGAGCGTTACAAAAAGATCGTATTCCATTTCCTGAGCAAATGCCTGCAGTTCTTGTACTTCATGTTTGAAGTCTTTTGATGTAGGGTCCGGCAGAAAATCAGTGGGTTGCCAAATTTTTTCTACAGGTGTAAGGTACGAATTGATGAAATCTCCGACTTCTTTGCCGAGGTTTTTCATCACTTCTATGCGGACTAATTTATTGTACATATTTATTTTTTCTCCTACAAATATAATATTTATTACATAATAATAATCCTAAAATGAAATGAACCGGCGTTACACCGGTTCAGAAAAATAGATTTTTTCTCATCAAAATTACATTGCGTTAGTTTTCATAGTTGGTTTTTACCCACTTGTCATTTACAAAAGTACGTAGAAGTGTGCTGCATAACAATACTACATTTTACGTATTTTTTTATAATATTTTAAGATTTCACGCAAGTAATTTAAGATTATTTTAACTTATGATAATATCTCCGGTCATCACTTCAGGAACAGCAACATCCATTGCTGTAAGAATTGACGGGGCAATGTCTCCTAATTTTCCGGGTTTCAAATTCCAAGTTCTGTCTTTATCCATCACAATCAGCGGAACTAAATTGGTTGAATGCTGTGTGTTCGGAGAACCATCTTCATTAATCATCACATCAGAATTACCATGATCTGCAAGAATAAAAACAGTGTAGCCATGTTCATAACCTGCTGTTGCTACTTTCTGAATGCATTCGTCTACGGTTTCAGCTGCTTTTACTGCGGCCTCAAAAACTCCGGTATGTCCCACCATATCGGTGTTGGCAAAATTCAGACAGATGAAATCTGCAGTTTCGTTGTTAATTTCCGGAAGAATCTGTTCAGTGATATCATAAGCAGACATTTCAGGTTTGAAATCATACGTCGGAACGTCTTTTGGACTTGGACATAAAATTCTGCTCTCGCCCAGGAATTCTGCTTCACGGCCACCTGAGAAGAAGAAAGTAACATGCGGATATTTTTCGGTTTCGGCCACGCGAATCTGTTTTTTACCGTTTCTTTCAAGAATTTCTCCTAAAGTACCCTGTAAAACTTCCTCATCAAAAACAACCTTTACATTTTTGAAATCCTTATCGTAGTTGGTCATTGTAACATAATAAAGATTAAGATGCTTCATCCCGTAATCCGGAAAGTCAGCCTGAGAAAGCACTTCTGTAATTTCCCTTCCGCGGTCTGTTCTGAAATTGAAACAAAAAACAACATCACCTTCAGTTATTGTTGCAACAGGCAAATTGCTCTGTCCAAGACAAACCATCGGCATCAAAAATTCGTCGGTAACTTCTTTTTCGTAAGAATTTTGAATCGATTGAAGAACATCCACAGTTTGCTCTCCTGTTCCATGTACCATTGCGTCATACGCTAATTTCACACGGTTCCATCTTCTATCACGGTCCATTGCGTAGTAACGGCCGGTAACCGACGCCAGTTTTCCGGTAGTGGTATTCATGTGGCCGATAATTTCTTCAATAAAACCTTTTCCCGAATGTGGGTCGCAATCACGTCCATCGGTGAAAGCATGTACAAAAACATTGTCATTCAGTCCATATTCGTGTGCAGCTGTGAGCAAACCTTTTAAGTGATTGATATGTGAATGTACGCCGCCATCGGAAACTAAACCGATAAAATGAACTTTCTTGTTGTTTATTTTCGCATATTCAAATGCTTCAGTAATAATATTTTCTTTCCCTAACGTCGCGTTATCAACGGCAATGTTCAGTTTTGCGAGATTTTGGTACACCACTCTACCTGCACCAAGATTCATGTGTCCAACTTCAGAATTTCCCATTTGTCCGAACGGAAGTCCAACAGCAAGTCCGCTGGCTTCCAATGTGGTATGTGGAAAATTTTGATAGCACGAATCCATAAAAGGAGTATTAGCTTGGTCGATTGCTGAAACTGCGGGATTGGTTGCGATTCCCCATCCGTCAAGGATTGCAAGGATAGCTTTTTTTGACATTTTTTTTGTTTTTTTTGCTGCCGCAAAGTTAGTCAATTTCAAAGGATTTGTCCCGAGAATTCAGATGATTTTCGTTAGAAAACCGGCGCTTTCATTTTCCATAAAAATTCCCGATTTTTGCAGCCATAAAATAGGTAATGTCAGATTTAATCAAAGAAATACAGAAGCGTAAAACTTTCGGAATTATTTCGCACCCCGATGCCGGAAAAACCACGCTTACCGAAAAACTTTTGCTTTTTGGTGGTGCCATTCAGGAAGCCGGAGCGGTAAAATCCAATAAAATAAAAAAAGGTGCAACTTCCGACTTCATGGAGATTGAAAGACAGAGAGGAATATCGGTTGCAACTTCAGTTTTGGCGTTTGAATATAGAGACCATAAAATCAACATTCTCGATACTCCTGGTCACAAAGATTTTGCAGAAGATACGTACCGAACTTTAACTGCCGTTGATTCTGTAATTGTGGTTATTGACGTGGCAAAAGGTGTTGAGGAACAGACGGAAAAATTGGTTCAGGTTTGCCGAATGAGAAACATCCCAATGCTCGTTTTTATTAACAAACTTGACCGTGAAGGTAAAGATGCGTTCGATCTCTTGGATGAAGTGGAACAGAAACTGGGACTTACAGTGGTTCCTCTTTCTTTGCCGATTGGTATGGGAAGTGACTTCCAGGGAATTTATAATATTTGGGAAAACAATATTCAATTATTTCTGGAAGAAAAGAAGCAGAAAGTTGGTGATACTGTAAAGTTTGATGACATCAATGATTCTAAAATTGATGAGATTATCGGCGAAAAAGCAGCAGCAACGCTTCGTGAAGAGCTTGAATTGGTTCAGTCCGTATATCCCGAATTCAATCGTGAAGATTATATGGAAGGCAATCTGCAGCCGGTATTCTTTGGTTCTGCATTGAATAATTTCGGTGTTCGCGAACTTTTGGATGCGTTTATTGATATCGCACCGATGCCGCAACCAAAAGAAAGTGATGTTAGAATTGTAAAACCTGAAGAAAAAGATTTTACAGGATTTGTATTCAAAATTCACGCGAATATGGATCCGAAACACCGTGACAGACTTGCTTTCGTGAAAATTGTTTCCGGAACTTTTAAAAGAAATGAAAACTATTTGCTCGTTCGTGAAAATAAAAAGATGAAATTCTCGTCACCGAATGCTTTTTTTGCAGACAAGAAGGAAGTTGTGGAAGAAAGTTTCCCGGGAGATATTGTTGGGCTGCACGATACCGGAAATTTCCGAATCGGTGATACCTTGACTTCAGGTGAAAAGCTGAGTTTCAGAGGTGTTCCGAACTTCTCTCCGGAGCATTTCCGTTACATTAATAATGATGATCCATTAAAGGCGAAACAGCTTGCGAAAGGTATCGATCAACTGATGGACGAAGGTGTTGCGCAACTATTTACTTTGGAAATGAACGGACGAAAAATTATTGGAACCGTTGGTGCGCTGCAGTATGAAGTTATTCAATACCGACTTGAGCATGAATATGGCGCGAAATGTACTTATGAACCGCTTTCCATTCATAAAGCTTGTTGGGTGGAGGCAGATGAAAGGTCTGAAGAATTTAAGGAATTTGCCCGCTTAAAGCAGCGTTTTCTGGCAAGAGACAAATACAATCAGCTTGTTTTTCTGGCGGATTCTTCGTTCACCATTCACATGACGGAAGAAAAATTCCCGAATGTTAAACTGCATTTCATCAGTGAGTTTCATCACGATTAAATCAAATTCGAAATAAAAAAACGCTTCAGATTCGTGAAGCGTTTTCTTTTTATAATCAAGGATAAGTTAACCTTTAATAGCTTTGATTTTTTCTGTAAGAGCCGGAACAATCTGAAAAGCATCGCCCACAACTCCATAATCTGCAGATTTGAAGAAAGGTGCTTCAGGATCGTTATTGATCACCACAATTGTTTTTGATGAGTTAACTCCTGCCAAATGCTGAATAGCTCCGGAAATACCGATTGCGATATATAGATTCGGTGCGATAGCTTTTCCGGTTTGTCCAACGTGTTCAGAGTGAGGTCTCCAACCGATATCTGAAACCGGTTTTGAACATGCTGTAGCTGCTCCCAAAAGATTAGCAAGATCTTCAACCATTCCCCAGTTTTCAGGTCCTTTCATTCCTCTTCCTGCAGAAACAACCACTTCAGCTTCTTTCAGATCCAGTTTCCCTGAACTCTGTTCGTGAGATAGAACTTTAGTATCTTCATTTGCAACAGCAAGATCTTTCACTTCTTCTGAACCGGAAACTGCGTTTTCCTTCACACCAAATGAATTTTGAGAAACCGTTACAATTACTCCTGCAGCATCAGCTTTTGCTACCATAAAACCTTTTCCTGAAAAAGCTTTTCTTTTCACCTGGAATGGTGATGTGCTTTCCGGAGCATCCACTGCATTGGTAATCAGTGAATAATTTTTCATGATTGAAAGCATTGGTGCAACTGAAGAAGCATCGGTTGTGTGTGGGAACACGATGATGTTTCCGTCTGCAAGTTCATTCATTGCCTGTGCATAAGCTTTAGCGCTGAAGTTTTTAAGACCTTCATCTTTTACGTTGATTACTTTATCTGCTCCATATTTATAAAGAACATCTGAAGAATCAGTTGGGTTAATAGAAACTGCTGTTACGGAATCTCCAGATTTTTCTGCGATTGCTTTTGCGTAAGAAACCGCTTCGAAAGCTGCCTTTTTATAGACTCCGTTTATATTTTCTGCGTATACAAATACTGCCATTTTCTTATAATTTGAAATTAAAAATTGAGGATTGAATTAAATTACTTTTGCTTCTTCGTGAAGTAATCTTACCAGTTCATCCAGATTGTCCGGAGAAACCATTTTCACGGCAGCTCTTGGCGGAACCGCATCAAAAGAAACGCTTTCCACTTTTACTTCAGACGAAGCTGGCTCCTGCAAAACCAAAGGTTTTGTTCTTGCAGACATAATTCCTCTCATGTTCGGGATGATCAGTTCTTTCTCATCCACCAAACCTTTCTGTCCAGCGATAACAGCAGGAAGTTTTACAGAAATAGTTTCTTTACCACCTTCAATTTCTCTCACTGCATTCGCTTCAGCACCATTTACTTCCAAACCAACACATGCATTTACAAATGGCTGATTAAGCAGTTGAGCAACCATTCCAGGTACTGCTCCACCGTTGTAATCCAAAGATTCTTTTCCGCAAAGAATTAAATCGTAACCGTTGTTTTGAGCTACGGCTGCAATTTCTTTCGCTACCGAATAGCTGTCTTTCGGATCTACATTTACGCGGATCGCATCGTTTGCACCGATTGCCAAAGCTTTTCTGATTACCGGTTCCGTAGCAGCATCTCCTACGTTAAGAACTGTAACCTGCGCTCCCTGAGTTTCCTGAAGTTTTACAGCTTTTGTTAAAGCAAATTCGTCCAATGGATTAATTACCCACTGAATTCCGTTTTTGTCGAATGCAGATTTATCTGCAGTAAAATTAATTTTAGATGTAGTATCGGGTACACTACTGATACAAACTAATATCTTCATAGGTATAATTTTATTTAATGTTCGCTAAGATAATGAAAAAAGTGCTATGCATGCATAGTATTTTTATCTTTTGATATTCAATGCATTAAATATAAAAAAAACACCCCAAAAAATGAGGTGTTCTTACATTTTATTTAGCTGAAGAATCAAAATATTTACTGATGCAAAAATTATTTTCCTCCCGGACGTAAAGGACGAATTTCTATTTTGCTCGGAAGCGTACGAGGATTCATTTTAAAAATATCCAAAACGAGATTTCCTATGTCTTCAGGCTGAATCTTCCAGAAATCTTTTTCCGAAGGCTCGTTTCCGTTGAAATACGTGGAAACAGAGCCAGGAAGAATTACCGAAACTTTTACATTATGCTTTCTTAAATCAAGCATCGCAGCCTGCGTAAAACCAACCACACCAAACTTGGAGGCGTTGTAACCCGATCCGTTTTCAAAAAAGTTGGTTCCGGCCAAACTCGCAATGGAAATGTAATAACCTTCCGTTTTTTTCAACTCCTCAACGCTGGCTTTCAACGTATGAAAAACGCCGGTAAGATTGGTTTCAATCATGGTGTCCCAGTCTTCCAAAGACATTTCGTCAATTGGACTAAAAATTCCTAAACCTGCATTGGCAATCACATAATCGAGCCTGCCGAATTTTTCTGTAATCAGTTGAACTGCATTTTTTTCATCATCATAATTTCTAACATCAGAAGCAATTCCGAGCACTTTGCTGCTGTCGGCTGAAAGCTCTTTTGCTGCGCGTTCTGCATCTTCAGCTTTTCTTCCGGAAATGGCAATATTTATTCCTGCGTCAAGAAGTGTTTTAGCAATTCCGAAACCTATTCCTTTGGTTCCGCCTGTAATGTAAGCTACTTTATTTTCCATTTTTTAAAAATACAAAAAAACGCTGCTTTTAAGAAGCGTTTATTTATTAAAACTAAGACAACGAAAATCTTTTAAGATGAATTTTGAATTCTTTTTCGTTTTCCCTCAGTAAGAAAACCGAAAAAAAGATGACAAGAGCTAAAAGATAATTTGGTATCTGCTCTTTAACAGCAATATAATAGACGAAAATTGCGATGAACAGAATAATCAAAAAAGCCTGTACCAACTTTGGAGTTTTAATTCCGGAAGGGATGCTGTGTGAAACATAGACAGGATTGATTACATTAGCCGGACCAATGTTTAAATCAAATTTTTTGATGTAATTTTTACCTACTATTTCTATTTGATGTAACCCATAATTTTCTGTAACGTCCAATTCCAAATTTCTGTTCGAAAGATCTCCTGCATGTGTACCGTTAACAAAAATCCCGTATTTTCTTTTATTAAAGAAAAAATCTTTGTTGAGTTTAAATCTAATTTTTCCCTTCACGATTAGCCTTTTGTATAGTTTTCAAAAAACAGTGGAATACTTTCGATTCCTTTGTAGAAATTGAACAATCCGAAATGCTCGTTTGGTGAGTGAATAGCATCGGAGCTTAAGCCGAATCCCATCAATACAGATTTTGCGCCCAAAACTTCTTCAAACATTGCTGTAATCGGAATACTTCCGCCACTTCTGAATGGAAGAACTTCTTTTCCGAATGCAGATTCCATCGCTTTTCTTGCTGCGATAAATTCTTTCGTATCACTCGGTAAAACGTAAGGCATTCCACCATGATGCGGATTAACTTTTACGCGAACATTATCCGGAGCAATTTTCTCAAAATATTTTGTGAATTTTTCCGTGATTTCGTCTGGTGTTTGATAAGGAACCAACCTCATGGAAATTTTTGCAAATGCTTTGGATGGAATAACCGTTTTTGCACCTTCGCCTGTGTAACCGCCCCAAATTCCGTTGCAGTCTAAAGTTGGACGAATCGATGTTCTTTCCAAAGTGGTATAACCTTTCTCACCTTCTACTCCTTCCAAACCGATAGATTTTTTGAACTCTTCCTTGTCGTCCTTCAGTTTGTTCATTTCTGCACGCTCTTCATCAGAAACTACGAGAACATTGTCGTAGAAACCATCAATCGTGATGTGGCCTTCTTCATCAATCAGTTGCGCAATCATCCTGCTCAATACATGAATCGGATTCGGTACTGCACCGCCGTAAAGTCCGGAATGTAAATCTCTGTTCGGACCTTCCACTTCAACTTCTACATAACTTAATCCACGAAGACCAGTAGTTACGGTTGGCTGCTCTGTAGAATAAAGACTTGTATCTGAAATAAGAATGCAGTCGCACGCAAGTTTTTCTTTGTTTTCCTTTACCCAATCGGCTAAACTTACGGAACCCACTTCTTCCTCACCTTCCAGAATGAATTTTACATTGCACGGAACACCGCTGGTTTTCATCATCGCTTCAAATGCTTTGATGTGCATGAAGAACTGTCCTTTGTCGTCTGCGGAACCACGCGCGAAAATGGCACCGTCGGGATGCAAATCAGTTTTTTCAATATAAGGTTCAAACGGAGGTTTTGTCCATAAATCAAGCGGATCCGGAGGTTGTACATCGTAATGTCCATAAACCAAAACCGTTGGAAGATTTTTATCGATTATTTTTTCACCGAAAACAATAGGATAACCTTTGGTTTGAGATACTTCAACATTATCTGCTCCTGCATTTCTTAAATGATCGGCGCAAACTTCGGCGCATTTCAAGACTTCATCTTTATAAGCCGGATCAGCTGAAATGGAAGCAATTTTCAAAAGTTCGAAAAGTTCGTCAACGTATCTTTGTTTGTTTTCCTGAATGTAGTTTAATGTTTCCTGCATTTCTAAAATTTTAGGGTATTCCGTAAAAATAAAAAAAATGCCTTGCTGTTGCAAGACATTTCGCTTTTATCGAACTAAATATTATTATTTTGTAAATCTAACTGCCATTTTACGGTCTACGGCTCTTTCTGCATCAGAAGCTTCTGCTGGAACTGTTGCATATTGACTTCCGTAGCCTTCAGCAGTAATAACCTGTGCTCCAACTCCAAGTTTTGTAAGTTCAGACTTAATAAAATCGGCTCTTCCCTGAGAAATAGATTTGTTTACCGCTTCGTCGCCGGTTTTGTCTGTGTAACCACCAATTTTAATTTTTGCATCAGGATATGCTTTCAGAATCGCAGCAAGGTTGGAAAGCTGTTCTGCAGAACCTGCTTCCAGTTGGTTGGTAGATCCCATTTTGAAATTTACGTTATCGAAATCGTACCATCTGTCTTTCAAAGCATTGTCGTCTGCTGCATTGGTGTAGCTTCCTGCAGAAAGAAAACCAACCATAGTTTGCTCCAATCCACCTTGATATGCTTTCAGTTTTGTACCGTTTACATCCACTTCAACAGCTGTTCTTGATGCATTATTGTGAACTCCGGCAGAATCTGTTCCGTGTGCTCTACCACCGCGGGTTTCGTAAGAATCATATCTTTCAACACCTTCTTCCAACGGAATAACGCCGTAGTTAGAACCTTTTGGAACTTTCTTACAGCTCAATACTAGTGCAGCTGCAGCAAAACCTAATACAATTTTTCTCATTCTGAAATTTTTGAATGACCAAAAGTAAGAATTATTGCTGTTTTGCACAAAACTTTATTCGGATTTTAGGACAACTTTTCCCTTCACCGACTGTGTGAAAATTAAATACTGATCTCCGCCATCTGTAATTTTGTATTTTTTCTTGATTTCTTCCGGTTTCAGCGGATGATTTTTGGAAATGATATTAAATTTTCCGCCTTTAATTGAAGCAGGATTAATGATTTCATTTTTTAATATTCGACCGGGAAAATTTTCAACAAAATTATCTGATGTGTAGAAGTGCGTGTTGGGATGAAGTTTATTCAGACCGAATTTTTCAGAAACCAAATTAAAACCTCCAGATTTCAGGACTGCACTGTTTGGAATATAAAGAAAAGTCACCGGCTCTGAAAAAACGGAATTTGCAGCATTTTCATCACTTCGCGTGAAAGAAAACTCTGCGTCATTACTTTGAAGATTTATTGCTGTTATCAGTGGTTCCTGTTCTGAACCGGGAATTATGTAAACAACAACTTCCTTCACTTCATTTTTCACTCCGATGATTTTTATTTCCGCGACATCTTTTAACTCAGAAATTAAATAAGAAATATCGATGAGTGGGGAAAGTTTGATAATTATTTTGTCTGCAATTTCTGATAAACTGTCCCAAATTTCAAGAAGATTGGGAGATAAATCTTCTAACAGGAATTTCTTGTTTTTTTCTTCATCTCTTCTCGCCGGATCGAGGTAAACTGTATCAAACTTTTTGTTATTTTCAGCAAGAAAACTTTCCAGTGTTCCAGAAATGAATTCTGCTTTTCTATCAAGAATTTTCCAGTTATGCTGAACGGTTTTAGAAAGTTCAACATTCTGTTCCACCAAAGTTATTTCTGAAAAATTTTGTGATTGAAAATAACTGTCAATTCCAAATCCGGTGGTTAAATCCAAATAAGATTTACCGGAAAGATTTTTTGCCTTGTATTCAGCAGTCGCCTGTGAAGATGCCTGTTCGAGGTTGAGATTCGGTGGAAATAAGATACCATCTTCCAAAAGAAACGGAAACTTTTTTGCAGCAACATTCTTACCGCGAATCTGTTGCACAATTTCTTGCACTGAAACATTTTCGAACGGCGATTTTTTAAGTAACAAAGAATGCAAATCTGCGTTGAGATTTGCATTGATAAATTGTTGTACTTCCGGAGCTGTAATCAGTTCGAAATTTGACATTTTTTTTATTCAAACATTTCGGAAAGGCGAACTGCACGAAGTTCTTTCTCAGAATAAAGTGCATCTGCATCTTTGGTTTTTTCTACTTTCGGATACAAATTAACGCCGATGATTTTCTGTTTTCCTTCTTCCACCCATTGCTGTTCTGTCAAAGCATGTTCGTAAACCATCTTCTGAATTTCTCCTTTTTTCAGCATTTCGCAATATCCTCCATTGTCTTCGGTTTCAAGAAAAACTTTCCAGGATTTTTCAGCAAACTGCTGCGTAATATCTTCAATATAATAGCTTCCGTTTCCGGCATCGTCAAAAACGTTGATAATGCTTTCATAAGCCAAAATTATCTGTTGTTTGAAAGAAATTTCAGACGAAAGCTCATCTATTCCTTCAATCTTAAAATTGTTCGTGTATACAGCATCTGCTCCACCAATCATGGCTGCAGAAAGTTCCAGTGTAGAGCGAATCAGATTATTTTCAGGATCTGCTTTAGATTTATTTCGTAAAGAAGTTTCAGCAAAAATAAAAGGAACTTCATTCAAGCCAAATTCTTTTGAAAGTTGGTTAAAAAGCAATTTAAATGCTCTGATTTTCGCGATTTCGAAGAAGTAATTTCCACCAACTGAAAATCTAAAAACTAAATCTTTCAAAATATTGGCACCGAAAACTTCCGTTAAATCCTTCGCTTTGGCCAGTGCGAATGCCAACTGCTGAACAATTGAAGCACCGGAATTTTGGTGCAGCGAAACATCAATGCAGAGATTTCTGTCGAAAGATTTTGCCATCAGTTCATGACCTAAATTTTCATTGATTTCTCCTTTCTCGTCATCAGAGAAAATGTCAATCAGCGAGAAATATTTGTTGCCTTCCTCTGTTTTGAGATGTGCAGCGAGATCGGTATTGTTGATGAAAATGGCTTTTTCTTCAAGATTTTCTACATTCTCATTCAGTACAAAAGCAAAAACATTTTCTTCCAAATCAGTGTGGTAATCGGAAACCAAATGTGTGGATTCCTCAACTTTCGGAAGATTTTTCAAAGGAGTTTTTACGTCGCTGTAATATGGTTTTACAGTAATTCCTTCGGTGTTTTCTTTTTTAAGAACATCGTAGATGTCTTCAGTTTTCATTTGTTTCTGAACCAGGTTTTCCCAATCCTGAGGCGAAATTTTCGGAAACATTGCTATTGTTTTTTCGTAATTGTTGTACTGTCGACCACGAGAATGAAAATTTCTTCATTCGGTTTTTTCATGAAATAATTTTCGCGCGCGAATTTTTCTTTCTCGTCTTTATTATTCATTAAAGTTTTGTAAAAGCGGTCGTTCTTTTCGTATTCAGATTTGTAGTAAGCAAGCTGCTCTTCGTATTTGTTCACTTCACGGTTCATTTCATTAACAACCAGAAAAGAAGTGCTGTCGAAGAAAATCATCCAGACCAAAAACAGAAAAATGGTGATGAAATACTTGTTGAGAATGTATTTCTGAAGAAACTTCACCGTTGGAGATTTCGGCTTGATATCTTTAATTAATTCTTCCATTTTCAGTGTGCTTTTTTGAGTTGGTTATTGATCACGGTAGACAGAAAATCAATGGCAACCGTGTTCTGACGCATATTTGGAATGATTAGATCAGCTTCGTTTTTAGAAGGTTCGATAAATTCCTGATGCATCGGTTTTAAAGTAGTTTGATAGCGGTGAAGAACTTCGGTAAGATCACGGCCTCTTTCCTGTGTATCGCGACGGATTCTACGAATAAGTCTTTCGTCGGAATCTGCATGAACAAATACTTTCAGGTCAAATTCTTTCAAAAGTTCTTTATTGGTCAGAACCAAAATTCCTTCCACAACCAAAACATTTTTTGGTTCGATAAGAACGTGGTCACCGGTTCTGGAGTGCGTTACGAAACTATACACTGGCTGCTCGATCGACCGATGATTTTTCAGCATTCTTACATGCTCCAACAAAAGATCAAAATCGATGGATTTTGGATGGTCGTAATTCAGAGCCTCTCTTTCTGAAAGTGTAAGGTGTTGATTGTCATGATAGTAATTGTCCTGAGAAAGGATATTCATGCCTTCAACATCAAGTTGCTGCACAATTTTTTCTACCACTGTTGTTTTTCCGGATCCGGTACCGCCTGCAATTCCGATTACGAGCATTATTCTTTTGTTTTTACAAATATAAGATTTTAAGTTTTCGCCTCGGCAAATCGGGGAAAACTTTTACTTTTCCGGTTCAATACCAAAAAGATAATAAACAACTGCAAGAACTCTCGCCAAAAATTCTCTCGACTGATTTCTGTAGAAACTTTCAGGTTTACTGATATCCTGTGCATCAAAAGCCAATGCATTCATTTGGTTATTACGCGCAAAAAATAACGCACGCAGATTATGAAATCCCTGTGAAACAATAATCACATTTTCCTGTTTGTAGACTTCTTTGCAACGCCGAATGCTGATTTGGGTTTTGTAGCCTTTTGGATCTTCAGTAATGATATTTTCCGGAACTCCTTCCTGATAAATCAAATATCTTTTCATCGCGGCAGGTTCATCATAACCTTGTGATTTTTCACCACTAACAATAATTCTCTTAATCTTTCCGTGATGAAAAAGCAGTGCAGCGGCATCCATTCTTGCCGTAAAGTACGGATTGGCAATTCCGGACATCATCTTGGGAGAGGTTCCTAAAATGAGTGCGGTATCACGTGGAGGAATTTTGGAAATTCGGGTATATGTTCTTCCGTTGGTTAGCGCAAAAACCCAGATATTGGCCAGAATCATCAAAAGCACCCCGATTTCAACCAGAGCGAAATATATTCTGAATATGCTGAGTACTTTCTTCAATTAAAACAAATCGAAATTTACTTTTATTTTTTTGCTTAAAACGACGGACATACAAGCCAGGATTCTTCCCTGTCCTGCTTCGGATTCGGTTAGGTATTCATTTTCCAGCAGTTCCACTTCTCCTTCCTCTAAAATACATTCACAGATTCCGCAAATTCCCGATTTGCAGGAATATGGAACTGGAAACTTGTGAATCAGCAATTGCTGCAATAGTTTCGTGCGGTTATCATTTAGGGTTGTAGTATAGTTTTGGTTGAAGATTTTAAACTCGGTTTCAATATTTTCAACCAGCGGAAACTCTTTTTCCTGCGGGTAAATATCTTCGTTGAATTCTTCAAAAAGTTCAAAATGAATATTCTTTTTCGGAATCCCATTTTCGAAACAGGCATTAGCCAAACTTCTGATCATCTCGCCTTTTCCGCAAATCAGAACTTCATCTACCGCATCCCAAATTGTGCTTTCTTCGTCAGTATCATCCAAGTGCAGAATCTGGTTGATAATAAGTTTCAGTTTATGTTCATTAATTCGTCCGCTGAAAAGCTGATCAGCATTTTTTTCCTGTGAAAAGAAATAAAAAACCTGCAGTCTGTCGCTGTATTTTTCTGCCAGTTCCTGTAATTCATAATGGAAAATAATGTCTTCAGAACTTTTGTTCCCATAAAAAAGAAACAGCCTCGTTCGAGGTTCGCTATGCAGAAGATGTTTGAAATGACTCAATATAGGCGTAATTCCGATTCCACCCGCAAATCCTAAAATGGTACGGAATTCATGCGGTTTCGAAATTAGCGTAAAACGTCCTCTCGGTTCCGAAACTTCCATTTCATCACCAATATTGTAGTTTTCGAACAGATCTTTTGTAGAGCTTTTCTCTGAATTTATTTTTACGGCGAGCGAAATTTTATTTTCATGCGGCGCTGAAGTGATTGAATAATCATTCAGGAAAATTTCACCGTTTGATAGATATTTCAGCGTTACGTACTGCCCTGCATCATAGCGGTAATTGGCCATCAAATGCTCCGGCACAGAAAATTCCAGCGAGAAAGTGTTTTTGGTGAGTTGTTCTTTTTTATGTAATTTTAGCAGGTGAAATTCCGCCCGCTTCAGCTTCGGTGAAAGATTTTCCATAATAATTGCAGATTCAAAAATAGAAAAAATAATATGAAAATTGTTATCCCGGCATTGTTGTTTGCAGTGACATTGGTCAGTTGTAAAAAAGATACACAGGTTACTGAAAACACTGAAGATTTTACTGTAGATTCCGTAACAGTTCCGGAAAGCAATGAAGTGGTTTCCACAGTAATTCCGTTCAGAAAAATTGAGTTTTCTCCGGAACAGGCTGCAGAATTCCTGAAACCTAAAGAAAACGATACTTTATACGTAACCAATTTTTTTGCAACGTGGTGTGGGCCATGCATTCGTGAACTTCCGCACTTCACCGAAAAAATGGCAAGAACCAAATATCAGCCTGTAAAATTTACTTTCGTAAGCGTCGATGACAGAGCTGAATGGGACGTTACCGTTAAAGAATTTACAGAAGAGCACGGAATTTCCGGAAATACTGTTTTACTGGATGGTGCGGCACTTTCTCCGGAATTTTTTGCCAATAATTTTAAGCAGTGGGACGGCGGTTCAATTCCTTTTACTGTTATGAAAAGAGGAAATGTTTCCGATGAAACTATCGGTGCGATGAGCAAAGCCATGCTTGAAGCAAAAATGAACGCGTTACTTCCACCTGCAGTAGATTCTGCAAATGTCAACTAAATTCCGCACACTCTGTATTCTGCTGATTTTGGGCGTTGTTTTGTCCATCATCATCAACCTGAATACAGGATTTATTGAGCTTAATTTTTCCGATTTTTTTTCAAGAACGGATCATTCCCAAATCGCAGATTTCAGGATTAATCGCGTTTTGGTTATGCTTCTGGCCGGAATCTCCATTCCGACTTCCGGATTCCTGCTTCAGGAATATTTTCAAAATCCTTTGGCAGGACCTTCTGTTTTGGGGATCACTTCTGTAGCGAGTTTGAGTGTTGCTTTTTATATTTTTTTCTCGCACAATCTCGCTTTACCTGAATTTTTGCAAAACAGTTTTCTAAGTTTTTCAGCAGTTTTGGGAGGTCTTTTGTTGATGCTCATATTGTTGGCATTTTCTAAACGATTTCAGGATAAATCTTTTCTTATTATATTCGGTTTCCTGGTTTCAGCTTTGGCTGGAGCAGTGATTTCGGTTCTACAGCTATATGCGGATAACCAGAGTTTGAAGAATTATATTTTGTGGAGTTTTGGAGCGAATAATTCGGTTTCGCGAAATCAGATAATAATTCTTTCAATTTTAGTGGTAATTGGACTGATTCTAAGTTTTAAATCGATAAAACCCTTAATCGGAAATGCATTGGGAACTTCTTACGCACAGACTTTTGGCGTGAACTTAAATGCTTTGAAATACAGCATCATTATTGCGTCATCTGTACTTTCGGCCTCGGTTACAGCGTTCTTAGGACCTGTTCTTTTTATCGGGATTGTGGTTCCGCATTTCTGCAGAATCATTTATAATCCGGCAAAACTATGGCAACAGTGGATTTTAAATATGATTTTAGGAATTTTAATTATGGAAGTTTTTTCAGTTTTATCTGAATTGTCACAATTTCCACTCAATGTTATTACTTCCTTATTCGGAATTCCGGTGATTTTGATGATGCTTTTGAAAAGTAGATATTAGCAAATGTTTTTAGAATTAAGAAATACAGACATCGGTTACAGCACGCCTTTAATAAAAGGTGGGAATGCTTCCTTGAATCTAGGTGAAGTCTGTCTCTTAATTGGAAACAATGGTGTCGGAAAAACTACGCTGATTAAAAGTATCCTGAATCAGATTCCGATTCTTGATGGTGAAGTGTGGCTGAAAGGAAAAAGTGTGGAAAAATTCACTGCGAAAGAAATCGCAGAAAACATTGCTGTAGTTTTTTCAAAATCAAAAATTCCTTCCGGTTATAATGTTCTTGATCTGATTTCTTTCGGAAAATACATTCATTACCCGTATTATTTTGACATCAATGAAGCTGATAAAACTGATGTTGAACAAATTATCGAGACTTTAAATTTACAGCCTTTCCGGAACCGGCAACTTTCCGAACTTTCCGACGGAAATCTCCAGAAAGCATTAATTGGTCGTGCTTTAGCTCAGAATTCACCTGTCATTATTCTCGATGAACCAACGACTCATTTGGATGAAGAGAACAAAATTACCATCCTTAAATTACTTAGAAATCTCGCTGAAAAAGAGAACAAACTGATTCTTTTTTCTTCGCACGACTGGCGTTTGGCAAAAGAGTTTTCCGATAAAATCTGGTACGTTAAAAATTTAGCAATGCAGAGCGGCATCGCTGAAGACATTTTACTTACTAATCCAGAACTAATCAACCCGCAGTTTTTTGATATTCACGAAAGCTTTGTGAGTCCTAAGATTTCTGCTCCCGATTTTCAGAAAGAATTGCTCTACTCTTTTCTACAGAAAAACTTCAAAAAAGACCTGTCGTCCTATAATTTTATCTATCAGAATGAAATTTGGGAGATTTCTGGTGAAAAATTTCAACAATTCGCAAATAATTTTGCTGATATTCAGAAAATAGTTCAAAACCTTCACTAATTCTACATTTTCTCCGCTTCTTAGAAATATTATGCATGCATAGTATTATGCTTTTCATATTTTTTAATAGGTTGACTGTCAGTGTTTAACAAAAAATTAACAGAAAGAATATGTTATGCATGCATAATAGTTTTTATATTTGGAAAGACGACAAACGAAAAATTATGGAAAACAAAGACGACAAGATTGAAATAGATCTGATCCTGAAGCAGACCTGGTTGGCTGTTTCCAAAATGTACACCGATTTGGCGCAGGATCATGATGCCACTGTAGTGCAAAGTCTTACGCTTTTAAAAATTGATCCGAAAGATGGCACAAGAAGTACCAATTTAGGTCCTAAAATGGCGATTGAACCTACTTCGCTTACCAGAATTATTAAACTTCTGGAGGACAATGGATATATCTATAAAGAGAAAACCACGACAGATAAGCGTGAAGTAATCATTAAGCTTACCGAGAAAGGACTCAATTCAAGAAATATTTCTAAGGAAGTGGTTCTGAATTTTAACAAAGCTATTACCGACAGAATTCCAAAAGAAAAACTGGAAACTTTCCGCGAGGTGATGTCCGAAATTCAGAAAATTACAGCAGAACTAAATAAGAAAAAATAAAATATTAAATGAAACGCAGAATTAAACACGTTACGGTTCTCGGTTCAGGAATTATGGGTTCCGGTATTGCAGCGCACTTCGCCAACATTGGTGTAGAGGTGCTTTTGCTGGATATCGTGCCTTTTGAACTGACTGAAGCCGAACAGAAAAAAGGTCTGACCAAAGAAGACAAAGCCGTAAGAAACAGAATTGCTTCCGAAAACTTTGAAAAACTCAAAAAAGCAAGCCCTGCCCTGCTTTACACACCGAAATTTGCCGACAGAATCAAAATCGGAAACTTTGATGACGATCTGCCGAAAATCAAAAACACCGACTGGATCATCGAGGTGGTAGTTGAAAGACTCGACATCAAAAAATCGGTGTATGAAAAGATTGAGCAGTTCAGAAAACCGGGAACTTTGGTTTCATCCAACACTTCCGGTATTCCGATCAATATGCTTGTAGAAGGCAGAAGCGACGATTTCAAGAAATATTTCGCAGGTACGCACTTCTTCAATCCGGTGAGATATCTTCCTTTATTAGAAGTAATTCCAACCAAGGATACCGATCCGGAAATCGCACAGTTCTATATGGATTACGGTGCGAAAATGCTGGGTAAAACTACCGTTCTTGCAAAAGATACTCCTGCGTTCATCGCCAACAGAATCGGGGTTTTCTCGATGATGAACCTTCTTCACGAAGTGAAAAACCTTGGTCTGAATGTAACCGACATCGATAAATTAACTGGTCCTGTAATTGGGCGTCCGAAATCTGCAACGTTCAGAACTGCAGACGTTGTTGGTCTCGATACTTTGGTGATGGTGGCAAAAGGTGTTCACGCAAGCGGCGCTGAAGCCAACAATTTCAACAACGTTTTCGAACTGCCGGATTACATCCAGACAATGATGGATAACAAATGGCTCGGTTCCAAAACGGATGGCGGTTTCTACAAAAAAGTGAAAAACGCTGAAGGAAAATCCGAAATCCGCGGCCTGAACCTGGATACAATGGAGTACGAACTTCAGGGTAAATCCAGCTTCCCTACTTTGGAAATGACCAAAAACATCGATAAGCCAATCGACAGATTCAAAGTTTTAATCGGTGGAAAAGACAAAGCCGGAGATCTTTACAGAAAATCTTTTGGAGCTCTTTTCGCGTACGTTTCGCATAAAGTTCCTGAAATTTCCGACGAGGTTTACAAAATCGATGATGCAATGCGCGCAGGTTTCGGCTGGGAAAACGGTCCTTTCGAAATCTGGGATGCAGTTGGCGTTCAGAAAGGAATTGAGCTGGCTAAAGAAGCCGGGTACGAAGTTTCAGACTGGGTAAAAAATGTGGAATCTTTCTACAAAGTAAACGAGAAAGGTCACAAGATTTTCTTCGATCAAACCAAATCAAATTACGCTGATATTCCCGGACAGGACGCATTCATCATCCTCGACAATATCAGAAAAGATAAAACACTTTGGAGCAACTCCGAATCTGCCATTCAGGATCTGGGCGACGGTATCATCAACTTTGAAATCCGTTCCAAAATGAACTCCCTTGGAGGTGGCGTTCTTGACGGACTGAACCGCGCCATCGACCTTGCTGAAAAAGAATATGACGGACTTGTTGTTGGAAATCAGGGAGCGAATTTCTCCGTTGGAGCCAACCTCGCAATGATTCTGATGATGGCAATTGACCAGGATTGGGATGATCTGAATATGGCGATTGCTTACTTCCAGAAATCAATGATGAGAGTTCGTTACTCTTCTGTTCCTGTGGTGGTTGCACCTTTCGGAATGACTTTAGGAGGCGGTTGCGAAATGACGATGCACGCCGACAGAGTGGTTGCAGCAGCTGAAACTTACATCGGACTGGTTGAAACCGGAGTTGGTGTAATTCCTGGCGGTGGCGGAACCAAAGAACTTACTTTGAGAACTTCTCGTGAATTCAACAAAGATGATGTGAAAACCAACCGTCTGCGCGACGCCTTTATGAACATCGCGATGGGTAAAGTAGCAACTTCCGCTTACGAAGCTTACGATATGGGAATTCTGGAGCAGCACAAAGACATCGTGGTGGTAGATAAAAACCGTCAGATTGCTGAAGCGAAAAAAGTAGCAAAACTCCTTGCAGAACAGGGTTACACACAACCAATAGAGCAGAAAGTTACCGTTCTTGGTAAAGACGCGCTTGGTATGTTCTACGTTGGAACCGACCAGATGCTTGCCGGAAATTACATTTCTGAACACGACAAGAAAATCGCTGATAAACTCGGCTATGTGATGGTGGGTGGAAATCTTTCCGAACCGACTGTCGTAACAGAACAGTACCTGCTGAACCTTGAAAGAGAAACTTTCCTATCGTTGACCGGTGAAAGAAAAACGCTTGAGAGAATTCAGTATATGTTACAGAATGGAAAACCGCTGAGAAACTAATCACTAAATATTTAGATAAAAATGTCAAATACAGCATATATAGTTAAAGGATACAGAACAGCGGTAGGAAAAGCACCGAAAGGTTCCCTGCGCTTCACACGACCTGATGTGATGGCGGCTACCGTTATCGAAAAGCTGATGGCTGAACTGCCACAGTTAGACAAAAACAGAATTGACGACCTGATCGTTGGAAACGCAATGCCAGAAGCAGAACAGGGACTGAATGTTGCGCGCTTGATTTCCCTGATGGGACTTCAGACTGACAAAGTTCCGGGAGTTACCGTAAACAGATACTGTGCATCCGGTTCTGAAGCGATTGCGATTGCTTCTGCGAAAATTCAGGCAGGAATGGCCGACTGCATCATTGCAGGTGGAACCGAATCTATGAGTTACATTCCGATGGGCGGTTACAAACCGGTTCCTGAAACAGATGTGGCAAAAACCAACCCTGATTATTACTGGGGAATGGGCTACACTGCTGAAGCAGTGGCGAATCAGTATAAAATTTCCCGTGAGGAGCAGGACGAATTCGCATTCAATTCTCACCAGAAAGCTTTGAAAGCGCTGGAAGAAGGAAAATTTGCCAATCAGATTGTTCCGATTCCTGTGGAATACAACTTCCTGGATGAAAACCAGAAAATGCAAACCAAGAAATTCGATTTCACGGTTGATGAAGGTCCAAGAAAAGACACTTCTCTGCAAGGTCTTGCAAAACTTCGTCCGGTTTTCGCCAACGGAGGTTCGGTTACCGCCGGAAACTCTTCACAAATGTCGGACGGCGCTGCTTTCGTAGTGGTAATGTCTGAAGAAATGGTGAAAGAACTCGGTCTGGAACCGGAAGCAAGACTGGTTTCTTACGCAGCTGCAGGTCTTGAACCAAGAATTATGGGAATGGGTCCAATCTACGCGATTCCAAAAGCTTTGAAACAGGCCGGACTTGAACTGAAAGACATCGACCTGATTGAACTGAACGAAGCTTTTGCTTCTCAATCGGTAGCCATTCAGAAAGAACTTGACCTTAACAAAGACATCGTGAACGTAAACGGAGGTGCAATTGCACTTGGTCACCCGCTGGGTTGTACCGGAACAAAACTGACCGTTCAGCTTCTTGATGAAATGAGAAAGCGCGGCAACAAGTACGGAATGGTAACAATGTGTGTAGGAACCGGACAGGGCGCAGCTTCAATTTTTGAACTTCTTTAGAGAAGCAAGAATAAAGAGAAAAGAACATAGACTAATAACGAAAACCGAATTCAGATGAAACATAATTTCAAGAACCTGGGCATATGGAATAAATCCATTGATTTAGCTGTTGATATTTATGAGGAAACGGAAACTTTTCCAAAATCAGAAGAATTCGGGTTGAAGTCTCAACTTCGCAGATGTGCAGTATCTGTACCATCAAACATTGCTGAAGGATCAAGCAGAAGTTCAAACAAGGATTTCAACAGATTTCTGGAAATTAGTCAGGGTTCTCTTTATGAAATGCAGACTCAAGTCATCATTTCTTCACGAAGAAATTTTATTAAAAAGGAAAACGTTGAAGTACTTGATAATCAAATCACGGAATTACAGAAAATGGTTTCGGGATTTCAAAAAACCCTGGTATAATATCATAGTTAGGAAAGAGAGTTAGTAAGTCTTTACTCTTTTCTCTTTCCTCTCAAAATCTAAAATCTTAAAAAAATGAGCGATACAACAACTAAAAAATCACTGATCGGCGGGGATTTCCTGATTACTGAAACTCCGGCAGCCGACATCTTTTCACTGGAAGAACTTTCCGAAGAACAGAAAATGCTTCGCGATTCCATTCGCGAATTTATTGACAGAGAAGTAGTTCCTCACCACGAACGTTTCGAACATAAAGATTATGCATTGACTGAAGAATGTATGCGTAAATTGGGCGAAATGGGCGTTTTGGGAGTTGCCGTTCCAGAAGAATACGGTGGACTTGGAATGGGCTTCGTAACCACGATGCTGGCTTGCGACATCGCTTCCGGAGCCAACGGATCTTTGGCAACGGCTTACGGAGCGCACACCGGAATCGGTACACTTCCTATCCTACTTTACGGAACTGAAGAGCAGAAACAGAAATACCTTCCGGCTTTGGCCGCTGGAGAAAAATTCGGAGCGTATTGTTTAACTGAACCTGATGCAGGATCAGATGCAAACTCCGGAAAAACAAAAGCCAGACTTTCTGAAGACGGAAAACATTATATCATCAACGGCCAGAAAATGTGGATTTCCAACGCAGGTTTTGCCGATACTTTCACGTTCTTCGCGAAAATTGATGACGATAAAAACATTACCGGTTTCGTGGTAAACAGAAGCGAGCTTGAAAATCCTGAATCAATGACATTCGGTGAGGAAGAGCACAAACTGGGAATCCGTTCTTCATCTACTCGTCAGGTTTTCTTCAACGATATGAAAGTTCCTGTTGAAAATCTTTTAGGTGAAAGAAACAACGGTTTCAAAATCGCTCTGAACGCTCTGAATGTAGGTAGAATCAAGCTTGCAGCAGCAAACCTTGACGGACAGAGAAGAATCACCAACCACTCCATTCAGTACGCAAACGAAAGAAAGCAGTTTGGTGTAGCGATTTCAACTTTCGGAGCCATCCGTAAGAAAATTGCTGAAATGGCAACCGGAATATTCGTTTCTGAAGCAGGTTCTTACCGTGGTGCAAAAGATGTGGAAGATAAAATTGCTGAACTGGTTGCAGGTGGAATGAACCATCAGGAAGCTGAACTGAAAGGTGTGGAGGAATTCGCAGTGGAATGTTCAATCCTGAAAGTTTACGTTTCTGACCTTACTCAAAAAACAGCCGACGAAGGAATTCAGGTTTACGGAGGAATGGGATTCTCTGCTGATGCACCAATGGAAGCAGCGTGGAGAGATGCCAGAATCGGTAGAATTTATGAAGGAACCAACGAAATTAACAGACTTCTTGCTGTTGGAATGCTGATCAAGCGTGCTATGCAGGGCAAACTGGATCTTCTTTCTCCGGCAATGGCGATTTCCAAAGAACTGATGGGAATTCCTTCATTCGAAGTGCCTGATTATTCAGCGTATATGTCTGAGGAAAAAGCAATCATCGCTAATCTGAAGAAAGTATTCCTGATGGTTTCCGGAGCAGCGCTTCAGAAATATATGACTGAAATTGAAAAGCAGCAGCACTTGCTACTGAATGCTTCTGAAATTCTGAACCAGATTTATATGGCAGAATCTGCAATCCTGAGAGCTGAGAAACATTTTGCACCGGATTCCGTAGAAGCTGCAATGGCTCAACTGAACCTTTACAAAGCAGTTGAAGCGATCATCACAGCGGCTAAAGAAGGAATCGTATCCTTCGCAGAGGGCGATGAGCAGAGAATGATGCTTTCCGGCTTGAGAAGATTCACGAAATACACAAACACACCGAATGTAGTGGCATTAACTGAAAAGATTGCTGCGCACTACATCACTAAAGGAAGCTACTAATTCCTTACCTAAATTTAGAAAAACGCCTTGCAAACGCAGGGCATTTTTTCGTATTTTTGGGCAAATGTCTTTATGGAGCATCACCTTCCCGATCTTATCGTCGATCTCGCTTTAATCCTTATTGTTGCCGCTGCAGTTGTTCTGATTTTCAGAAAGATAAAACAGCCGCTTGTTTTAGGATATATTATTGCGGGGTTTATTGTAAGTCAGAATTTTAAACTTTTTCCATCTGTTCTCGATCCTGCAAACGTAGAAACACTTGCCGAAATTGGAGTAATTTTCCTGCTTTTCACTTTAGGACTTGAATTTAGTTTTAAGAAACTGATGAATGTCGGCGGATCGGCTTCCATAACCGCTTTCGTCGAAATCATTTTTATTACACTCGCCGGATATTTTACCGGTAAAATGTTAGGTTGGAGTACAATGGACTCTATGTTTTTGGGTGGTATGCTTGCGAGTTCCAGTACGACAATTATAATTCGGGCTTTTGATGAACTCGGTTTGAAGACAAGAAATTTTGCCAAAACAGTTTTTGGAGTTCTCGTAGTTGAAGATATCGTCGTGATTTTGTTGATGGTTTTGCTGTCAACGATTGCTGTGACGAAAACCGTTGACGGAACCGGAATCCTTTTTACAGTGGCAAAACTGTTGTTTTTCCTTGTTCTTTGGTTTATACTTGGGATTTATCTTTTGCCAACTTTCCTTAGAAATATCAAGTCTTTGGTTGATGAAGAAATTCTTCTGATACTTTCCATCGGGTTGTGTTTAGGAATGGTTTTAATTGCTGTGAATGTAGGTTTCTCTGCAGAATTAGGTGCATTTGTGATGGGTTCTTTAATTGCCGAAACCACCGTAGCCGAAAAAGTAGAACACGTTCTGAAATCAGTAAAAGATCTTTTTGCTGCGATATTTTTTGTGTCAATCGGGATGATGATCGATCCGCAAGCGATGGTAACATACGCAGTGCCGATTCTTGTGGTGACTTTACTTACACTTTTCGGAAAACTTTTCAGTTCAGCTTTGGGTGCACTGATTTCCGGTCAGCCACTCAAACAGTCAATTCAGGTTGGGATGAGTATGGCGCAGATTGGTGAATTTGCCTTCATTGTCGCAACTTTGGGTATGTCGCTCGGTGTAATCTCAGATTTTCTGTTTCCAGTCGCGGTCGGAGTTTCTGCTATCACCACATTTACAACGCCTTATCTTATTAAACTTTCCGAGCCGCTTTATAACTGGCTTGAAAAAGTAATTCCTGATAAAGTGCTGCAGCGTATCAACGCCTACTCTTCCAATACGCAAAGTATTCAGGCAGAAAACAGCTGGAAAACTTTGCTTCAGGGTTACGCTAAAATTATGGTAATCAACGGAATTCTGATCATTGCGGTTTATCTGCTTTGCTCCAATTTTATTATTCCGTTCATCAACAATCAGTTGGATAATAATGCCGTGAAAAACATTATTGGTAATGTTTTTCCAATCGTTTTAATTTTCCCTTTTCTATGGGCGTTTATGGTTAGAAAACCGAACATTAATGCCTTCTACGAACTTTGGGGAAAAGCAAAATACAATATGGGGCCGCTACTGATGTTCGATATTGTGAGAGTGGTTTTAGGAATTCTTATTTTAGGTTTTTTCCTCGACAGATTTGCTTCTACACAGATTTCATTCTTCATCACCATTCCAATTGTTGTGATTTTACTTTTCGTTTTTTCCAAGAAATTGAAGAGTCTTTACAGCATGATTGAAGAACGTTTTGTATCGAATCTTAACAGTCGTGAAATTTTTCAGCAGCAGCAGAAAAACCGCAGGTTACCACAAAATAATCCTGAGATTTCTTCTAAACTGGCGGCGTGGGATGTTCATATCGTTGAAATGGAAGTTAATCCGAACGCGCCTTACGTTGGAAAGGAACTGATGGATTTGAAATGGCGTGAAAAATATGGAGTAAACATCGGATATATTCAGCGCGGCGAAAAACTGATTCACAGTCCGGCACGCTTCGAAGTGCTGCATCCTTTTGATAAGGTGGGAATTATTGCAACTGACGAACAGTTTCAGAAATTTAAACCGGTTTTTGATGCCACAGAATTGGTGAATGAAGCAGACCGTTCCGATATTAAACTGGGCAAAATCCTCATCAACGAAAAGTCTTCAGCCAATGGAAAAACCATTCGTGAAAGTGGAATCCGCGAAAGAACGATGGGACTTGTTGTTGCCATAAGACGTGGAGAAAACAGAATTCTGAATCCGGAATCCACCGAAATTTTACTTACCGATGATATTGTTTTCGTGGTAGGTGACGGTCGCAGAATTGAGGAACTGAATGTTGAAATTTAACAATTGAAATGACCAAAGAAGAACTTTTAAATAAAGCCATAAAAATTGCTGACAAAGCGCACAAAGGACAAACCGATAAGTACGGAGCGCCTTATATTGCCCATGTTTTGCGTGTGACGAATTACGGAAAAACTCTGGACGAAAAAATTGTTGGTGCGCTACATGATGTGGTGGAAGACTGTCCCGAATTCGATTTTGATTATCTGCGCAGCGAAGGTTTTCCGGAGCACATCCTGTTTGCGGTGAAATGCGTAACTAAACTGAATCCCGACGAAGATTACGAAGATTTTGTAAAAAGAACGGAAAAGTCGGAACTGGCAATCGCCGTAAAACTAAATGATTTGCGCGATAATATGGATCTCCGCAGATTCAACCGACCGATTTCGGAAAAGGATGCGAAACGCCTCAACAAATACCTTAAAGCGTACCGCTATCTGATTGAAAAGTATTAATCGATGGTTTTGCTGGAATCGCGGAGAAGTTCGTTCAAATCCTGCATTTCGAATTTGGTAAGATCTCGCCACTTTCCTACTGGAACATCCAGTTTGATGTTCATAATCCGGATGCGTTTCAGTTTTTTTACTTCGTAACCGAGATATTCGCACATTCTGCGGATTTGGCGGTTCAATCCCTGAGTCAGAATAATTCTGAATGACAACGTGTCAATCTGCTCCACCTCACATTTTTTCGTCACTGTATCCAGAATTGGAACGCCATTGCGCATTTTCTCCAGAAATCTAGGAGTGATTGGCTTATCAACTCTCACAATATATTCCTTGTCGTGATTGTTTCTTGCACGAAGAATTTTATTGACAATATCACCATCCGAAGTGAGTAAAATCAGACCTTCACTGGGTTTATCAAGTCGGCCAATCGGAAAAATTCTTTTGGGATGATTTACAAAATCTACGATATTATTTTTCTCGCGTTTGGTATCTGTTGTGCAGACAATTCCCACCGGTTTGTTCAACGCGATATAAACGTGGTTTTCTTCAGTTTTTCTGATGGAATCACCGTCTACCAATATTTCGTCTTCGTCAGAAACTTTTGTTCCTAATTCAGGCACTTTTCCGTTGATGGTGATTCTACCCTGCTCCAAAAGCTTATCCGCTTCACGGCGCGAACAGAAGCCTACTTCTGAGAGATATTTATTAATACGTGTCTTTTCGTTCATTACAGATTTTTATTACCGAAAAAAGTAATACCGTACGAGAAACCTACAAACCAAATCGCATCATCGGCAACCTGCACATCTAGATTCAGTTGAAATTTCTGCGCAATTCTTTCATTCATCAAATCGATTTTTCCTGCACCAATGCCTATAAAACCGTTATTAGATAAACCCTGTGTGGAATTGATTTGCTTTCCGAAATTCAAAGTTAAATATTCGAAATCTTTATCACGAAGATTATTCATGAAAAAATACGGCTGAACCGACCAATAAATGTTGTGAAATTTCGGTGAAATATAACTGTAGCGAATTCCGGTTGCTAAAGCCAACCAATTGAGCGGTTGATAACCAACTTGCGCGGTAAAACCGTAAGTAAAATATGTCGGAAACTGATCCTGAGTTGAATAATAATCGTTCGGATTTTCGGGTTTTCTGATGATACTTCCAAGATCTAATCCGATGTCTGTTTGTATTCCTCCAAAAAAATTGAGCTTAAGATTTTCCTTTTCCTGACCGAAATAAATTGCAGATACTAATATTAAAGTGAAAATGTAAAACTTTTTCATATTTCACTAAAAATAAAATCATTAGAAAGATAATCGATAGTATTACTTTCAATAGAGTATTCACCAATTTTTGTTCTTCTCAGATTGGTCAGATAAGCACCTACTCCCAATTCCTGACCAATGTCGTGAGCCAAACTTCGGATATAAGTTCCTTTTGAACAGCCAACTGTAAACCTCACAAAAGGAAGATCAATCTCAATACTTTCAATGTAATGAATGGTGGCTTTTCTGGTTTTCATCTCGACAGTTTCGCCCTTTCTTGCTAAATCATATGCGCGATTTCCATCAATCTTTATGGCAGAAAAAACAGGCGGTTTTTGCTCAATTTCACCACGGAATTTATCTAAAGCAATTAATATATCCTGCTCGGTAATGTGTAAATAGTCTGTTTGTAGAATTTCGGGCTTTTCGGTATCGTAGCTTTCCGTTTGAACGCCAATTTTTATTTCGGTCAGATATTCTTTTGGTGCATCCTGAATTTCGGGAATTTTCTTTGTGAATTTACCGGTACAAACAATCAGCAATCCGGTTGCTCTGGGATCGAGCGTTCCTGCGTGTCCGATTTTAAACTTTTTCGGAAGATTAAATTCTCTTTTAAGCTTGTATTTCAGCTTGTTTACAGCCTGAAATGAGGTCCAATCTAAAGGTTTATCAACCAAAAGAATCTGCCCTTCAAGAAAATCTTCAGCCGTCAAAATCAGAAATTATTGGAACTGAGTAAAATAAATCAAAAGGATAATTCCGACGATAATTCTGTACCAACCCCACGGTTTGAAGCCGTATTTGGTAAGAACTCCGATAAAGAATTTAATGGCGATAACCGCCACTACGAACGCGACGATACTTCCCACAACAAAATACATAAAGTTGTCGCCCTGCATCAAAAGTTCGTAACCTTTTTGCGGTGCTCCGTTCTGATCCCAAGTTTTCACAAAAACGGAATAAACGCAAACAGCAAGCATCGTTGGAACTGCAAGGAAAAACGAGAATTCAGCTGCGGCTTTTCTGGTAAGTTGCTGTTGCATCCCACCAATAATTGAAGCTGCACTTCGGCTCACTCCGGGCATCATCGCCAAACACTGGTAAATCCCAATAATAAAGGCTTTCTTAAATGAAACTTCCTTTTCGTCGTCGATGGTATGTTTAGTGAAAATTTTGTCGATAAACAGAAGGAAAATACCACCAATAATCAAAACAATGGCAATCGGAACTGGATCCCCCAAAGCGGCTTCAATTTTTTCATCCAGAAGATATCCTAAAACCATGGCAGGAATAATCGCTATAGCCAGTTTGAGATAAAATTTTAGGTTCGAGAAATCGAAAAACTTCTTCCAGTACAGATAAACTACCGCGAGAATAGCTCCAAACTGAATAGAAACCTGATACATTTTTACATAGTCATCTTCCTGAATACCAAAAATTGAACTGGTAAAAATCATGTGAGCCGTGGAAGAAACCGGCAAATATTCGGTAAGTCCTTCTACAATTGCAATAATAATTGCCTTGAATAAATCCATCTGCTAAAAATGTAATTGAAAATTTGTGTACCCTACTTTCTCTTAAGAATTGCATAAACCTGCACTGCAAAACCGGCTATAACCAACAGCGGTGCAATTCTGATTCTTACCACTGAGAAAATTCCTTCATTCCAGTAATTGGGATCGTAATTACCTTTGGGTGTTGTATTGGCTCCACTTCCCATCATCAAAAGAAATCCGAGAAGAGTAAGGCCAAGACCAATCAGCATGAATTTGTAATTCTTTTTACCGAAATAAAATGTGCCGTTGTCCTCACTAACTGTTTCCGGAGTGCCGTAATTTTCAGATGAAAATTTCTTGTTTTTCTTACTCATGATTAAGTGTAGTAAAGGTCATCAACATTGGTACTCAGAAATCTCCATGTCGCAAAAATGGTAGATAGAACGGTAATCAGAATTCCCAAAAGAAATATGCCTGCAACCAGAATAATCAGCTGGTTGTTGTCCTGCGCAAAAGGTGTCCCGATTTCTGTAATGAAATAATACCACGCACCAAACAGAACAGCCAAACCAAGAATTGCTCCGATAATTCCAAGAATTATGGCTTCTTTTATAAACGGTTTAAGAATGAATCTGCGTTTCGCTCCAACCAACTGCATTGTTTTGATAATGAAACGTTTAGCAAAAATCTTAAGTCGGATTGAGTTGTTAATTAATACTATCGCAAGAATCAAGAACAATACTGAAAATCCAAGAATCCATTTCAGAATGTTATTCAGGTTGTTGTAAACTCCCACCATTAAAGTGCTGTCGTTTTTTACTTCAACTATTCCGGGTGTAGCTTTGATCTGTTTCAGGGCTTCTTCAATTCTCACCGGATCAACAAATTCCGGCTTTAGGGCAACTTCAACAGATGATGGGAAAATATTCTCTTCGAACAGGGCACTGCTCTCAATACCCATACTTTTTTTAGCTTCTTCTGCAGCCATTTCGCGGGTAATGTATGTGGCACGTTTTACAGGCGCAAGCTGCTGAATCTTGGCAAAAGTTTCCTGCTCCATCTTTACAATTTTTGCAGAATCTTTGTCATCAAAATTTTCATCAAAATAGGCGTTCACCACCAGTTGCTCCTTAATGTAATCTGAATATTTCTGAGCATTAATCAAAATCAGACCCATTAAACCGAGCAGAAACAAAACCAATGCAATACTGATTACTACAGTGATGTTGCTGGAGCGCAGTCGCCTTTTATTGAAATCTTCAACCGTCTTTGCCATTAAATGAAAAATTTTCGGCTAAAATAGAAAAAATCTTCCGAAATTTGCCTATCTATAAGGAAAATCACGTTAATAAAATCATAAATTATCTTGAGTGTAAAAGCAAAAAAACACCTCGGTCAACACTTTCTCACTGACGAAAATATTGCACGAAAAATTGTTGAAGGTTTAAGTTTTGAAGGATATAATCAGGTTCTTGAAGTTGGTCCGGGAATGGGCGTACTTACAAAATATCTGCTGGAGAAACCGGTACAGACTTTTTTGGCTGAAATTGATACTGAATCTGTCGATTACCTTAAGAATAATTATGCGGTTTTATCTGAAACCAGTTTCACCGGCGATTTTCTGAAAACTGACTTTGCTTTTGCAAATGGTGAACAGTTGGCTGTAATCGGTAATTTCCCATACAATATTTCATCACAGATTTTATTCAAGATTATTGATTATTACAGCCAAATTCCTGAAATGGTCGGTATGTTTCAAAAGGAAGTTGCGGAGAGAACTGCAGCCGTTCCACGCACTAAAGACTATGGAATTTTGTCAGTTTTAGTTCAGGCTCTGTACGACGTAAAGTATCTGTTTACTGTGCATGAAAATGTTTTTAATCCGCCGCCCAAAGTAAAATCAGGAGTTATTCGACTTTTGAGAAATCCGAAAGAGGGACTTCTGGGCAATGAAGATTTGTTTAAGAAAATTGTGAAGGCAGGTTTCAATCAAAGAAGAAAAAAACTGTCTAATGCACTTAAAGTTCTGGATATTCCGGAATCTCTGCAAAATCACGGATATCTATCAAAACGTGCTGAAGAGCTTTCTGTAGAGCAGTTTATCGAATTTACTCAACTCTGGAAAAATCATTCTTAGAAAGAAAAAGCCATTTCAATTGAAATGGCTTTTTGATTAGTCGTTCTTAAGCAGAATCCAACCTATTTTGGTTTGCGTAACCTGCGTTACAGGATCGTCCCAAATTACCGTGTACCAATAACTTGAAGTTGGAAGCGGGCGTCCAAATTCTTTACCATCCCAAACTGTCCGGTTGTTATCTGCTTTATAAACTACTTCCCCGTTTCTATCGTAAATAATCGCAGTAAAGTTTGTATAGTAGCTGATTCCGGTAAAATCAACTACATCGTTTCTTCCGTCTCCGTTTGGTGTTAGAACATTTGCCATCTTAAAAGTAAAGTATTCTGTACTCACCAAGCACGAAGTTGTTTTAATCCTGACTGAAGCATTTACAACAATATTCGGCTGTACATTGAAGAAAATAGGCGATGACTGCCACGAATATCCATCCAGTGAATATTCTAGCTCGCCTTCGGAGTTGTTTACAGCGATGATCCTTACTTCATTATTAGCATAAATTATTTCGGTAATGGTAGGAAGCTGCGTCTGCAAAATTTCTGTAGTAAATGTTTCTGAACAGACGCCATTACTGATGGTAACCGAATACTCCCCTACCTGATTTGCACTGATAGTTTGTGTATTTTCACCTGTTGACCACAGATAAGTATAGTTTGGACCTGCTCCTGCATCCAATAAGATTGCATCTCCACTACACATTTGTCCACTGATTTGCGGTAACGACGAAATCACTTTTGGTACGACTGTAATAGTAATACTTTCTGTGGTTGTACATCCGTTGCTTCCTGTTGCAGTAACCGTGTACGTAGTTGTTTCTGTGGGTGAAACGGCGATCGTAGAGGAAGTTCCCAGCTGATTACTCCATACGTAATTTGAAGCTCCGCTAACTGAAAGCGTTACACCTTCGCCCACGCAAATAGATGTCGCTGAAGCATTGAAAGAAACTGTTGGTGCGTTTGTGTCTTCTGTGACGGTGACGGTTTTACTTTCCGGACAATGCCCTGAAATCAGTAAAGTATAAGTTCCCGCTTTATTTACTACAGGTTGTAGAGTATTCCCACCGGAAACGATGTTACCTCCGTTGGAAGCTGTCCATGCAAAAGTACTTCCCGTCTGATAAACGGAAGCTGTGGCGTCCAGCGTAATTTGAGTAACGGTACATGTAATTTGCTGTGTAGCCGCAATATTAACAATGGTTTTTGGAATCCGTGTCACGGTAACGGATTTTTCAAAAGTACAGCCTTGTGCAGTAGTAACTTGAACGGTATAAACGCCTGGTGCTGTTACTGTGATTGACTGAGTGGTTTCACCATTTGACCAAATGTTTCCGTTCGCTACACTTGAAGTAAGTACTGTTGATGAACCTTCACAAAAACTAAGATTTCCGGAAATCTGAATATTAGGATCCGTTGCAGCAGTAACGGTGTGTGAAACAGTTGCGGATGTACAAGTTCCCACAGTGGTTTTCAAGGTATAAGTTCCCGCAGTGGAAACGGTGATACTTTTAGTAGTTTCACCTGTAGACCAAACATTTCCTGTCGCGTAGCTTGATGTTAAAGTAACCGTTCCACCCGGACAAAGAATGTTTTGGCTAGCTGTAATTAAAGGTGCTTCAACATTCATATCTGCAGTAACAATTACTGATTCTGTAGCGTTACATACTGATCCGGTAATTTTCAGGGTATAAGTTCCAGCTTTATTTACAATGGGTTTTAGAGTATTTGCACCTGAAACAATATTTCCTCCGTTAGAAGCTGTCCATAGGAAAGCACTTTCCGATTGATATATTGAAGTTGAAGCGTCTAAAGTTATTTGACTAACGGTACAGGTAATTTGTTGTGGCGTCGCAATATTTACTATTGTCTTCGGAACACTAGTTACAGTTACTGATTTTTCGAATGTACAACCCTGCGAAGTTGTAACCTGAACTGTATATACACCTGGTGCAGTTACAGTAATTGACTGAGTGGTTTCACCATTTGACCAAATGTTTCCGTTCGCTACACTTGAAGTAAGTACTGTTGAAGAACCTTCACAAAAACTAAGATTTCCGGAAATCTGAATATTAGGATCCGTTGCAGAGGTAACGGTGTATGAAACCGTAGCCGATGTACAAGATCCCACATTAGTTTTCAGGGTATAAGTTCCCGCACTCGAAACGGTAATAGACTGTGTTGTTGCTCCAGTTGACCATACATTTCCTGTGGCATAGCTTGAGGTTAGCGTTACTGTTTCACCAGGACAAATAATATTTCTGTTAGCGGTAATTACAGGTGCTGTAACAGACATATCTGCTGTTACAACTACTGATTTGGATGCCGTACAAACTGTTCCGGTAATTGTAAGTGTATAAGTTCCCGCTTTATTTACGATGGGCTGTAGTGTGTTTCCACCAGAAACAATATTTCCTCCATTGGAAGCCGCCCATAAAAAAGTACTGCCTTCTTCGTAAACTGAAGTTGTTGCATCAAGCATAACTTGATCTACAGTACAGGTTATTTTTTGTGGAGCTGCGATATTCACAGTCGTTGCACCTGTTTCGGTAACATTTACGCTTTCTGAGAATGTACAGCCACTTTCTGTGGTCACTGTTACAGTATATATTCCTGGAGTATTTACAATAATGCTCTGAGTTGTTTCTCCAGTAGACCATTCATTTCCAGTTGTCGAGCTTGAAGTAAGAGTTGTTGATGACCCTTCACAAAAAACAAGATTACCGGAAATCTGAACATTCGGATTTTCTGTCTTTGAAATTACCACAAAACTGCTCGGCGATTGACAGTTATTACCATCTTTATAGGTAAGTGTGTATACTCCCGGTGTGGTAACTGAAATACTTTGAGTAGTTTCACCGGTAGACCAAAGGTTCCCCGTAGGTGAACTTGAAGTAAGAATTACAGGAGTTTCGGCACAAATTGAGTTTGCAGATTTTGTAATTGTCGGCTTCGGCGGCATGGGATTGACTACCAAATCTAATTCAGTAACTTTTGCACAGTCGCCATTGCTTACTCGAACATACAACCTTGTAGTTACCGAGTTGAAAGCAGCAGGATTTTTAATAAAAATATTGTTCCCGGCCAGTGCATAACTTTCAGTCAAATAATACCTGAATGTTACGCCCGGTGTGCTGGATAATGCACTTTCTGCTTCTGTCAGGTTAAAAGTTGCAGTAGTAGCATTGGGTGTAGTTGCACATTTCTTAAGTACAGAGCTCGAAACAGTTGGAAACGTTCCACCAATAATTTCAACAGTAGCTTCTCCCGGACAGTTATTGTTTGGTATATAAACCTCTACTTTATAAATACCCGGATCTGTTGCAGTATAGGTATTTGTAGTTGCTGAAGGTATTAGGTTGTTATTTTGGTACCATTTAAATTGCGCATTAGTATCATTCGTAATTGCTACCAAAGTTTGCGGAGTAAGATTACACATCGTGATGGAATCAGGTAAGCTAACACCTGCCTCATCCTGAAACTGTACCCAAAAATTGAAAGAACCTGCCTAAAGAAAAACTCCTGAATCGTATTTGTAATCATCAGCGTCTGCAAGAACCATTTTAAAGCGGTATTTAACTCCGGGTTCCACAGTAGCAGATGCTCTTAAGGGAATAGTTCTACCTCTAAAATTAGTCTCCGTGCTAAAATGACCTTCGAAATACTCCTCATTTATCGGTCCGCAATAGTAATCATCGGGAACTATGTTGGTTACGGCCACAGGGCCTTTGCCATCAGGCAATACCGCCAAGTTGATGTAGTTTGGATCACCTACTTTTTTGAGTAACAGTGCAAATGCATCTGTGTAGGTACAGGGAAAAGAACCCGTGTACTCTTCCGAAGCAAAAATATAATTGAATGTTACCTGAGAAGACTGCGGAACGAAATCGAACTCAATATATGTTGCATTGTATAAACTTACTCCAGGAACAACCTGTGCAAGGTCATCGTCGCTCCCGGTTGGTAAATTATCACTTAAAGCACTTGACATGAGTACGTTACCGGCATTTCTTGCGTACCCTGTTGTAAGAATAATTCCTTCTTCGAAAGGGAAAGCTGTTGTGCCACTGTTGAAATATCCCCAAGAACGGTTAACGCTCGTTGCCTGCAAGTTGGGAGAAACTTTTACATTGCTGATTTCAGGATTGGAACACGCTCCTCCTCCTGTAATCAAAACATCTTTAATCAGTTTTTCAATAGTCCACGATGATTCCGGATGATTATTGCTGTTAACATCAATAAAAGCTCCGGCACGGAGGCTTTCAGGTGAAGGGATTTCAGTTAGTGGTGAACGCTCTGTTTTCTGTGCTGTAAGTACACTGAAAACTAGAATTAAAAGGAGAGATGATAAATTTTTCACATAGCTTAGAAATGGTTTCCCAAATATAACATTTATAAAATTATCACCATATTTTACATATTCTTAGGATTTTCCTTTAAGTCATCCAATAGTTTTTCCAGTTCCGCAATTCTGCTCTTCAGTGATGAGATATCATTTTTGTTGCTTGCTACGTTACTTCTCAGCATTACTTTCTTCGCACGCTCATTGTGATCTTCTTCGTCGTCCTCGTCTTCATTTATTTCCTCAATGTCTTCCTGAATGTCTTCAATATCATCACTAATCTCTTCGATATCCTCACTGATTTCCTCGATATCCTCACTGATTTCTTCAATATCATCTTGGATTTCTTCGATGTCTTCCCGAATATCCTCAATATGTTCCTGACTTTTATTTACAGACATCTGAATGAAAATTGCGAGGTAAATTGCTTCCAATGAAACAACGGTAGTTAAAACAAGCAGCATTTTATCAAATTCAACAAGACCAAAAATCGGAAGCGCAAAACTTAAAATAAACAGCAGTGTATGCACAACGAGCGACGGTATGGAACCTATCCACCAAATCACGCCGTTGGCAATTTTTTCAAGAATACTCAGCCGTTCCTGGTTTTTAGTGTTGATTTCCATAATGTAATTTCGAGGTTTAAAAATATCAAAAATCTCCCGAAACTCCCAATCCGAAAAGAGCAAAATCATATTTCGCCGGATCTTTATCGTCAAATTTTCTTAGGACATGATCCATTTCTTCAACGGTTTTCCAATCGTTCTGTTTGCGTGAAACCAAAGAAAGTTTCCTCGAAATATTTCCGGTATGAACATCAAGCGGAACTGAAAGGAATGCTGGATTGATGCGGTCCCAAATCCCAAAGTCAACTCCTTTTCTGTCATTCCGAACCATCCAGCGGAGAAACATCATTAATCTTTTAGAAGATGAGTTTTTGTACGGCGAACTAATGTGTTTTGTGCTCCGGTGCGTCGGATTTTCCAAGAAAAATTCAGTACGGAATCTTTCGATGGCGTGACGGAAATTTTCTTCTTCATTTTCGGTAAGGAAAAGGTATTCCATTGAATCATACTTTTGATAAATTCTTTTCAGCGCAGAAGCAAAAAATCTGAAATCTTCAGCACTAAAAGTCCGGTGAACGGCTTTGTTTTCAACAAAATCCAAGTCTGAAGTTTGATGATTCAGAATGAAATCGTACGGAGATTTTCCCATCCATTCCATCATTTTTTCAGCATCTTTAATAATTGATTTTCTGTTGCCCCAAGAAATTACAGCTGTGAGAAAACCTGCAATTTCAATATCCTGTTTCAGCGAAAACTGATGAGGAATCTTAACCGGATCATCGGCAATAAAATCCGAAGTGTTGTAAAAATCAGCTTTTTCATTAAGGAAATCTCTTAGTTCTTCAAACTTCATTATTCAAACTTAAATCCCGATTTTCACAGGCTCAAGTGCTTTTGGCAGGTAAGAATTTGGAAAAACTTCGCGCGCTTCATCAGTAAAAACTGTAAGATCGCCATATCTATTCGAAAAATGTCCTAAAATAAGTTTGCCGACGTTGGCTTTCCGTGCAATTCGGGCTGCTTCCAAAGCAGTTGTGTGTCCTGTATAATCCGCCATTTCTTTAAGATCATGCAGAAAAGTTGCTTCGTGATAAAGCACATCCACATCCTGAATTATCGGCACAATTTCTTCACGGTATCGCGTGTCACTGCAAAAAGCGTAGCTCACAGATTTTGCAGGATCGGTCGTTAAGATTTCATTCTTCAAAATGTAACCGTCGCTCAGCTGAAAATCTTTTCCAAGTTTCAAATTATGATAATCACAGGTTTCAATTTCTGGATATTTTGAGATTTCCTGCATGTTGAGGTGGCGATCTTTTGTTTTCTCACGGAAAAGATAACCGTTGCAGTACACACGGTGATTCATAGGGATTGTGTATACTTCTACCCTGTTGTCCTCGTAGATTTTTTCGGATTCTTTGTTTTCTAGTTCATGATACACAACTTCAAAAACACGTTGCGTTTCGGTAATTCTGAAAATTGTTTCAAGCATTTCTTTGATTCCTTTCGGTCCGTAAATATGCAGCGCAGTTTCCCTTCCTAAAAGGCGGAAAGATGCGATAAGTCCGGGCAAACCGAAACAATGGTCACCATGAAGATGCGATATGAAAATATGATTGATTTTTGAAAATCGCGCCTTCGCTTTCCGCAGCTGCACCTGTGTTCCTTCGCCACAATCGATCAGAAAAAAGCGTTCTTCCATTTCAAGAAGCTGCGCTGTGGGCGAAGAATTAACCGTTGGAATGGCGGAGTTGAAACCGAGTATAGTAAGATAAGTGCTCAAACCGTTATTTTTCTGATTCTGTTATTCTGTTCTTTCTTTCTTTCATGAATGCAAGAAATTTATCAATTGCATTTTTTCGGTGGCTGATTTTGTTTTTCTCTTCTGCGGGCATTTCTGCAAATGTGATGTTGTGACCATCCGGAACGAAAATCGGATCGTATCCAAATCCTTTCTCACCACAACTTTCACGAAGTAATTTCCCATACACACGACCTTCAAAATAATGAATACCTGTTTCATCCTGAAGACACATTACAGTCACGAAATAAGCGTTTCGGTTGTCTTCGTCCGACATTTCCTGAAGAACTTTTTCAATATTTTTCTTAAAATCGTGATTCCCTGCATATCGGGCTGAAAAAATTCCCGGTCGTCCATCGATCGCTTCAACCACCAAACCCGAATCGTCTCCAAGACTTGCCTGTCCGGTTTTTTCAAAACAGAATTTTGCCTTAATCAGCGCATTCTCGTGAAACGTTTTTCCGTCCTCCACAATTTCGTCATGCATATCATAATCCGACAGCGAAGTCACATTGTAATGAGTACCCAGAATCTGTTGAATTTCCTCTTTTTTATGGAGGTTATGCGTTGCAATAAGAATCTCTTTCATCAAATTAATTTTCAGCGTAAATAACGCGGTATTTTTTCATGAACAAATAAAAGAAAACAGCGAATATTACAATACCTGCAATCAGTAAAATCCAGTCCTGAATCTGAAAGGCATCTGCAAAACTTTCTGTGTCACTATAAAAAATCAGCATTGCGGAACACAGATTATTAAAAGCATGAAGCAAAATAGGAAGCAACAGACTTTTTGTTTTGTAATATACCAAACCCAGAACACAACCTAATAAAACAGCGCCTACAAACTGCCATGGATTACCGTGAATTAATCCAAAAACTACAGATGCAATCAGAATGGCTTTCATTGGATCTATTCCTTTATTGATCAATCCTTTCTGAATAATACCGCGAAAAATTATTTCCTCAAAAAGTGGCGCCATAATAACGGCAAGCAGAATGAGTGTTGCTTTGTCGCGGGTCATTTGCTCCATCAGTTCCGAGAAAATTTTATACAGTTCACCAAAGAAAGGTCCTGAAATCGGGATTTTACCTGTAATAAATTCTGCGATAAGCATCATCCCAAAAAACATTGGAAAAATAAGAAGATAGGTTCCTAAATTTCTGGAAGAAAGATTGAAGTTGAGAGGTTTTCCCATATCTCTTCTGGCCACGAAATAATCGAAAGCGAAAATGGCTGCCAAAAAAACGACTGCATTCGCAATAACCGAATACCAGTCAGTATACTGAAGGTTTTCATTAAAAACGAACATCGAGATCACGTTAATGATGGACACCAACAATGCACCGACAAGCATTCCAGCAATTAGAGCAGCAGCGCCACGCCTGTCGAAGATAAATTTTTTGTTCCGCATGCAGTCTTAATAATACACAAATATAACGGAAAATGCCTAAAAAGCGCAATAATTAAGAAACCGCAGCTTTGTTGATCTTTAGATTATCATTAAATTTGTTTTATGGATTTAAGAGACCAACTGAAAAATCTTTTTCCTGACCACGAAGAGCAGGATTTCGAAATGCCCGAAGAAAAATTTGTGCAGAAAGAACCGCTCATCTGTAAATTCGAAAAGAAAGGCCGCAACGGAAAACCAGTAACACTTATCGAAGGTTTTGAAGGCAGCGATGACGATTTGAAAATGATTTCGAAAAAGATAAAAACCACATTGGGAATTGGCGGATCGGAGAAAGACGGAATCATTGTGATACAGGGTGATAACCGTGCCAAAATCATGAAGATTCTTCAGGAAATGGGCTATAAAACAAAACGTGTAGGAGGATAAGTTACATCCGAAAAAAGTAGAATTTCTGCCTTTGATGCAGATAAAAAATAAATAATATGCTAAACAAACTTGCAGCTTCCGAATTAGTTTTGAATGACGACGGGAGTGTTTATCACCTGAATTTACTACCTGAAGATATTGCCGAGAAAATTATTTTGGTTGGTGATCCGGACCGTGTTCCGAGGGTTTCTAAATATTTCGACAAAATTGAAGTTCAAAAAAACAAGAGAGAATTTTATACGCATACCGGTACTTTACGTGGTGAAAGAATTACGGTGATGTCATCCGGAATCGGTACAGAAAATATCGATATCGTGATGAACGAACTGGATGCTTTGGTAAATATTGATCTTAAGAATAAAGAATTCAAGAACGAACACAAATCTCTTCAGCTTTTCCGTTTAGGAACTTGCGGTTCTGTAAATCCTGATGTGGAAGTGGATAATATGATGGTTACGGAAAATGTTGTGGGATTGGACGGTCTTCTGCATTTCTATTCAGATTATCAGTTTGAGAATGAATTCTCCAGAAACTTCCTTGATAAATTCCCATACGAGAGAATAAAAGGAATGCTCTATTTTTCTGAATGGGCTAAAGATATTTCCGATTATTACAGTGATGCGAAATATATTGGAAATACGGCAACTTTCCCTGGTTTTTATGCGCCACAGGGAAGACAGCTTCGTCTGAAAGCGTTGGATGATCAGTTTTTGGAAACATTGAATGATCTTGGCGTAACCAATTTCGAAATGGAAACTTCTGCGATTTATGGACTTTCCAAACTTTTGGGCCATAAAGCTTTAACAGTAAACTGTGTGATTGCGAACAGACGCCGCGGTGAATTTTCTGCAGACCATCACGCTTCCGAGAAGATGATGATTGAATGGGTTTTGGAAAGAATCATCAAATAAATATGGATAGAAAACTATACGGAATAGTGGCTGTAATTTCTTTGCTTATTGCAGCGGCTATTCATTTTTTTTCAGAAGAAGGCAGCTTGTCATTCTTCCGAGGTTTTTTCCTTGCAATTGGTCTTATTTCGGTGATTCGATTTTTGGCGAACAAAGAAAATAGTTAGCCAAAGCTTGTTCTGCAATGACAGTTTGCTATGTGATCATTGACCATTCCAGTAGCTTGCATGTGCGCATAGATCACGGTAGATCCCAAAAATTTAAACCCTCTTTTCTTTAAATCTTTGGCGAGCGCATCTGAAATCTGAGAAGTTGCTGGAATATCCCTTAAAGTTTCAGGATGGTTATCAATCGGTTTACCATCAACGAAATTCCAGATATATTTTGAAAAGCTCCCGAATTCGCTCTGTACTTCAAGAAATTTCTGTGCATTATTAATAGTGGCAAGAATCTTTAAACGGTTGCGAATAATACCCTGATTCTGCATCAGATTTTCCACATCGTCGGAATTGAAATCTGCAATTTTTTTGTAATCGAAATTCAGAAAAGCTTCCCGGAAGTTTTCTCTTTTCTTTAAAATAGTATACCAACTTAAACCTGCCTGAAAACTTTCGAGGACCAGAAACTGGAAGATTGTATCATCATCATACACAGGTCTTCCCCATTCCTCATCGTGATACTTTTTGTACAGTTCGTCTTTTTCGCACCAACCACAACGTATTTTTTCCATCTAGTATTTTTTCACAGTTAATTTACATAATTCCCATTTCGCTATTATTTAACATAAAGTTAACGCTTTTAGGAATATTACTTGTTGCATAATAATTACAAATCAAATCACTTAATATTAATTTAAAATTTAAATGTCATGGACAACAGAGATTACAACAAAGCAGAAAATGCAGTAGATAGAGCACAATGGAAAGCTAATGAATATGCCGAAAGAGCAAAAGATTACATCCGCGAACAAAGAGCAAATAATGCTGAACCAACCGCAGAAGGCTGGTTGGAAAGAGCAAAAGCGAATGTTTCTGAAGCTTGGGATGATACAAAAGATGCTGTATCTGATGCATGGGAAAAAACTAAAGACTGGACAGAAGATGCGAAAGCAGAAGTAAGAAAAGCAACCAACTAATCATAATTTTGGATTATTACAGAAGGAAACCTTAATTGGTTTCCTTTTTTTAAGGCATTGATTGAATGGTTTCAATCATTCGGTTAATGGTTTCGTCTTCTGTTGCCCACGACGTGATGATTCGGATTGCAGAGTGATTTTCATCTATTTTCTTCCATACATAAAACTCAAAATGTTCGCTTAGAATTTCAATCTGTCGGTTGCTGAGAATGGGAAAAATCTGATTTGTTGAAGTTTCTGAAAGAAAACTATAGCCCGCTTCCGAAAATGCTTTTTTAAGTTTCATCGCCTGAACATTGGCGTGTTTTGCCAGTTCAAAATAAAGTCCGTCCTGCAACAATTCCAAAAACTGAATTCCTAAAAGTCTTCCTTTCGCAAGCATCGCACCTTTTTGTTTAACATGAAATCCGAAATCTTCCTGCAATTCGGGATTGTTAATTACAATCGCCTCTCCTATTAATGCTCCGTTCTTGGTTCCGCCCAAATAAAATGCGTCGGTAAGTGCAGCAACATCTTCCAGAGTAAGATCGTTGTGTTCAGCCGTTAAAGCATGACCAAGTCGCGCTCCATCCATAAATAAAAGCAAACCGTTTTGTTTGCAGAAAGCAGAAAGGTTCTCAAGGTCAGATTTTGTGTAAATAGTTCCGACTTCCGTTGAGTTGGAAATGTAAACCATTTTTTGTTTCACCTGATGCGGCTTATTTTGGTGCAAATCCAACACTTCCTGAATCTGCTGCGGATAAATTTTTCCGTCTTCTGAAAAAATCTCATTGATTTTATGTCCGGTTGCTTCGATTGCACCGGCTTCGTTGGTTGCAATGTGACCTGTGTTTACAGCCACAACACTTTCATGAGGACGAAGAAATGCTGAAATGATAATCAAATTTGCCTGAGTACCTCCAGAAACGAAATACACTTTCGATTTTTCACTTTTCAATAATTTCTTAATGAGTTCTTCAGCTTTTTGGCAGTAAACATCGTGCCCGTAACCTGCCTGTTGATGAAGATTTGTTTTCGCTAATACCTCAAGAATTCTAGGATGACATCCTTCGGCGTAATCGTTTTTAAGAGAAAATTTCATAAAGTAAAATTAGAAAAAATTGGGTTATTTCACCCTGCAAATTGGGTTATTTAACGCTGGTTTCGTCTAGATTTTAACTGCAATTTTGTACTGTAAAAACCATGAAACGCTTCGGAGTAAAAACTAATAACCATTTTCACATTCATAATTAAGCGTTTGAGAGTGCGTACCGATTACTTCGGTGCGCTTTTTTTATTTTAAAAATGTTAGATTTGTAAATCACTTATTCTAACTATGATTTCATTAACCGAAGAAAACTACCTGAAAGCCGTTTTTCATCTGATGAATGAGGAAGATACGGTTACCGTAAACGAGCTGAGCAAATTTCTGAATGTAAAAATGCCCAGCGTAAACAATATGATGAAGAAATTCGCCGAAAAAAAGTGGGTGATTTATGAAAGCTACAAACCTTTAAAAATAACTGCAGCCGGGAAAAAGAAAGCAGCCTTAATTGTACGAAAGCACAGGTTAACAGAAATGTTTCTAGTAGAGAAAATGAATTTCGGTTGGGAAAATGTGCATGAAATTGCAGAGCAGCTGGAACATATCCATTCCGAAGAGTTTTTTGATAAAATGGATGAAATCCTGAATTATCCGAAATACGATCCTCACGGCGAGCCAATTCCGGACCGCGAAGGACATATTATTGCACAGGATCTTAAGAAGCTTAGCAGCTGCAAAAAAGGAGATGTCGTGGTTTTCAGTTCTGTGACCATTTCAGATGATGATTTCCTAAGTTTTCTGAATGATAAAAAACTAGAACTTGGAAAAGTGATAGAGGTTTTGGAGATTGAAAAGTTCGACAAATCGATGACAGTGAAAATTGATAAAAAAGAAAAAATTTTGAGCCACGTTGTTACCGAAAAACTATTGGTAAAGGCATAAAAAAACTGAGCATTTGCTCAGTTTTCTTATTTATTGAATGACAATTATTTTTTCATTGCCTCTTCTTTCGCTTTAAATTCAGCAGCTTTTGCTTCATTTTTAGTGGACTGATATAGACCTTTCAAAAGAGTTACTGCGTCGATATTCGTGGTATCGCTTTCGTACCATTTTTCAGCATAAGGAAGTGCAGAAGCCAATCTTTTTCTTCTTTCTTCCAAAACTTTATTAGCCTGATCCAGTTTACCTGCTTTTCTCAGCGCCTGATATTCATCAATTGATTTTCCGTCGTCACCCATTATTGTGTAGGTAAGATTTTGCCAAGCATTCGAGAATTTAGGATTCAATTCCACCGCTTTTTTGTACGATGCAATGGCTTCAGCCTGAGTTGCCGGATCTTTGCTTTGCAATACTCCAAGGTTATACCAGTTGTTGGCATCGTTTGGATTTTTTGACAACTGATCTCTCAAACTAGCTGCAAATTCAGCAGTTTTACCCGCTTTGAAGTATGCAGAACCCTGAAGTTCAGAAAGTCTTGCGCTCTGTGGAAACTTTTTAGTTCCTTTTTCAAGTAAAGCAAGAGCTTCGTCATTTCTGTTTTCATCAATTAGTAATGCTGCTGTAGTTTCGTACAGTTCCTGCTCTACGCTTTTGGAAGTTTCAGTTTTGAAATCTGTATAATCTCCTGTAGCCTCCATTTTTTTGTAAAGGTCCCAGGTGTTTTTATCCATATTCTCAACTTCACCGGTTTTTTTGTTTTTCGCAGTGTAAGTTGTTTCAACACCGGTGTATCCGGAATTAATCAGATCGTTATAAACACGGATTGATTCAGCATTGTTTTTAGCAAGAGCATAACTCAACGCTGTATAATAAAGATACTGCTTGTTATCCTGCCCTGCTCCTTTCAGAAGGTTGTAAATTTCTGTAAACTTTGGTGCAGCTTCAGCGTATTTCTTTGCGCTGTACGCGTCCATTGCAGCTTTGTTTGATGCCTGTAAAATCGGATTAATATGATTTCCGATTTTTGGAGTTAAAGAAGGTGTGAATTTATCACTTTTCAAATCTGAAATTTTAGCTAAAACTTCAGCACCTTCCTGAGTTTTTCCTGATTTTAAAAGGGAAACCCCTTTTGCATAGTAAAACTTCTCCATCAGTTCAGGATCGGTTGTTGCTGCGTTTCCTCCAATTGCATTTTCAGCAGTGGACACAAGAGCAGCGGCTTTTGCCATATCTCCTCCGTCAACAGCTTTAAATGCTGCATTAATCTCTTTTTTCTGTGCGAACGCAAAAGTCATGGAAACCATTGCAGCACTTAAAAGTATTTTTTTCATTGGTATTTAAATTTAAAAATTTGGTCTTTACTAATTATTCTTCGTCTTCGGAAGTATTGTCGTCCTCTTTTTCTTCTTCAATTTTCCTGTTCTCGCGGGCTTCTTCCTCTTCCACTTTCTTTAGGTATTTCTCATCACCCATATTGCTGATGGTATTATCACCTGTTTGCGGAGAGTCTTTAAATTCCGGATTGTCGGAATCTACAACGGTTGCAAAATTTCCATCTTCATTTTCTTCACCTTCATCTTCTACATCTTTATCCATCTGCACTTTTGTAACAGCAGCAATTTCATCATTTCCTTTCAGGTTGATGAGTTTTACGCCCTGTGTATTTCTACCCATAACGCGCATCTCGTTCACGCCCATTCTGATTGCGATTCCGGAACGGTTGATGATCATCAATCCATCCTCATCGGTAACATTCTGAAGTGAAATAAGATTTCCGGTTTTTTCGGTGATATTCAATGTGATAACTCCTTTTCCTCCACGGTTGGTAATACGGTAATCTTCAACAGCGGTTCTTTTACCGAACCCTTTTTCAGACACTACCAAAACCGTTTCGTTCTCCACATCATTCACAACAATCATACCAACAACTTCGTCGTTATCTTCCAGCGTTATACCGCGAACACCGATAGCTGTTCTACCAACTTCCCTAACTTTCTCTTCAGGGAAACGGATACATTTTCCATTTTTGGTAGCAATCATAATCTGTGAATTTCCTTCTGTTAATCTTGCGCCTAAAAGTTGGTCGTTATCACGGATTTCAATGGCGTTGATACCGTTGGTTCTCGGCCTGGAGTATGCTTCGAGTGTTGTTTTCTTGATGGTTCCGTTTTTTGTAATCATCACCACATTCATCTTATTGATGTATTCTTCATCTTTAAGATCGTTGGTTCTGATGTAACCGCGGATTCGGTCATCTGCTTCAATGTTGATCAAATTCTGAATTGCGCGACCTTTCGCCACTCTTGAGCCTTCCGGAATTTCAAAAACTCTCAACCAATAACATCTTCCTTTTTCTGTGAAGAATAGCATGTATTGGTGATTTGTTGCCGAAACAATATATTCTAGAAAGTCTTCGTCACGTGTAGTTGCAGCTTTGTTACCAACTCCGCCTCTTCCCTGAATTCTGTATTCAGAAAGGAGCGTTCTTTTAATATATCCGGCGTTGGAAATGGTAACTACAACAGTTTCATTCGGGATGAAATCTTCGATAGACATGTCGCCACCTGCGAAATCGATTTCTGTTCTTCTTTCGTCTCCGTATTTTTCTTTTACTTCAAGAAGTTCTTCTTTGATGATCTGATATCTTCTTGGTTCGTTGGAAAGAATATCCTCCAAATCGGTGATTAATCTCATGATTTCATCGTATTCAGCGCGGATCTTATCAAGTTCCATTCCCGTCAGACGTGCCAATCTTAAATCAAGAATTGCCTGTGCCTGAATTTCAGAAAGATCGAATTCTTTCATCAAACCTTCTTTGGCTTCCTGTGGTGTTGCGCTGTGACGAATGATATAAATAGCTCTGTCCAGATCGTCCTGAGTTCCGATAACCTTCATGAAGCCTTCAAGAATATGAGCTCTTTCTTTTGCTTTTTTAAGTTCGAACTCAGTTCTTCTTACAATTACTTCATGACGATGATCAACAAAATGAACAATGATGTCTTTCAGGTTAAGCTGCTCCGGTCTTCCTTTTACCAATGCAATATTATTTACACTGAAAGAAGTTTGCAGCGAAGTATGCTTATACAAAAGGTTCAGAACTACATTAGGAATTGCGTCGTTCTTCAGTTCATAAACAATTCGAAGTCCTTTTCTATCAGATTCGTCGCGAATTTCATAAATGCCCGGAATTTTTTCTTCCTTCACAAGTTCAGCGGTTCTTGCAATCATTTCCGCTTTGTTAACTTGGTAAGGAACTTCCGTAACGATAATCGCATTTCTGGTTCCTATTTCTTCAAAGTTCACTTTAGCGCGAAGTACGATTCTACCACGTCCAGTATGAAACGCATCACGAACTCCGTCGTAGCCGTAAATAATTCCACCAGTTGGGAAATCCGGAGCTACAATGAACTTCATCAGTTCTTCAATGGTGATTTCTCTGTTGTCTATATAGGCAGAAATCCCGTCGATAACTTCTGTTAGGTTATGTGGCGCCATATTGGTCGCCATACCTACTGCGATACCGGACGCACCGTTCACCAAGAGATTTGGAATTCTTGTCGGTAATACTGTCGGTTCAGTAAGCGAGTCGTCGAAGTTATTCTGAAAATCTACAGTTTCCTTATCAAGGTCAGAAAGAACTTCATCAGAGATTTTCTTCAGTCTTGCTTCAGTATAACGCATTGCTGCAGGAGGATCACCGTCCATGGAACCGAAGTTACCCTGCCCGTCGACTTGCGGATATCGCAAACTCCACGGTTGCGCCATTCTTACCATGGCGTCGTACACCGAGGCATCTCCGTGCGGGTGATACTTACCCAATACATCACCAACAATTCTGGCGGATTTCAAATATTTTCTGTTGGAAAAAACTCCCAAACCATACATTCCGTAAAGCACCCTTCTGTGCACAGGTTTCAAACCGTCTCTTACATCAGGTAAAGCCCTGGAAACGATTACCGACATAGAGTAATCGATGTAAGAAGATTTCATTTCATCAACAATGTTGATAGGTATTAACCTTTCTCCTTCTTTATGCATAAATCTTTTTTAATAGATGAAAATCAAGCCGTTACAACAGCGTAGATTTTTCCGCTTTTTACAATTTTTAATAACGTGCTAATTTACGAAAAAATTACCGATTTTTGCTTCTGAATTTATCCACAAAATCTTAAAAAAAGTTAAAAATAATGAGTGTTCTGAGCATCACATTTCATAATACAGAAAAGGTTTCTAACGAATGGGAACAATATGTAGAATCCGAACTCCACGCAATGGTTGAAAACCTGATGGATGTAGAAAAATATCTGCTTTCTGAAGTGTACAGCGAAATGATCTCAGAAGGAAAAAATACAAACCTACTTCTGATTTTCGATTCAGAGGAAAAACGCGAAGATTTTCTGGAAATTGAACTCTCCAATATTACCGAAAGAATTGAAAGTAAATTCGGGAACGAAGTGATGATTTTTCAGACTTTGCTGGATCCTAAAAAATCAAGGTTGTAGTATAATCTAAATTAAATAACTTCCAAAAACTTCATCGTATCAACATTATCAGCATAAGTGTTGAGCGATGGTTTCTGCGCTTCACCAAGATTGATGTCACCAAGTTGCAACTCAGGCTTTGCAACAACTGCCTGAATATTTTCTTCGTTTTCGGAAATGAAGTTTCTTACTTCTTCTAAATCTTTATATCGCGAAAAATTGATGACAGATAAAGGACTGAAAAGCTGATCGTCTTCTTTCAGCATCACGAAATTATTGTCCCAGAATTTTTCAAGATTCAGCAGGTAAATTGCTTTGTTATAATCGTAGTTATTGGCGTACATGTGGTGATTGATAATCTGTCCGTAACCGACAAAATTTTCAAACAGTCTGTCGAGCACAAAATCTTCAGGAATAAAAATTCTTGTAACATTTCTGCAGCCTAAACCGAAATACATAAAGATGTCATTCGCAAGAAACTGCAATTCTTCATCTGTTTCATCGCCTTTCAGAACAGCAATTGAAGTCCTATTTTTACGAATGATACTTAAATGATTTTTAAAATAAAACTCCAAATATCTTGCTGTATTATTACTTCCGGTCGCAATTACGGCTTCAAAATTCTCAAGTTTTTCAACGAGCTCGAACTGGATTCCACCTTCTGTGAATTCATCCCATTTTTCCAGCAGAAACGGAATCATTCTTTTGTCTTTTGATGACAGTTTGATGATAGGAATATGATTGCTGAGAATAACAGAAATCACATCGTGAAAACCAACCAGCGGAATATTTCCGGCCAGAATCAGCCCTACTCTTTTCGGAGTTTTTGAAATCCTGTATTCGCTGAGCCACTTTTTGATATTATTTTCGGAAAGTAATTCTGCCCATTGACCGAGCGCAAATTTTTGATTTTCCAGTGTGAACCACGCGTTTTCTATTTCAGATTTCTTTATTACTTCGGCGAATAACGCATCAGAATCAGTAAAGTTCTCTTCGTTTTTTTGAAGATAAGATTCAATAAATGCTCCCAGTTTAGAAAGTCCTGAAATTCTGTTTTCTATGTGATTCATCGTAAGCAATTAGCGGATTTTTTAGTAATTTTGTGCAAATTTAATATAAATATCAGCAATGGCGATTAAGATAACAGATGAATGTATTAATTGTGGTGCGTGTGAACCGGAATGTCCGAATAATGCAATTTATGAAGGAGCTGTAGACTGGAAAGCGTCGGATGGAACTGCGTTGAAAGGACGCGTTGTTCTTCCTTCAGGACTTAATGTTGATGCAGATGATCCGCAGGAACCGGTAAGCGACGATGTATATTTTATTGTTACAGATAAATGTACCGAGTGCAAAGGTTTCCACGAAGAGCCGCAATGTGCTGCAGTTTGCCCTGTAGACTGCTGCATTCCGGATGAAGATCATATAGAAAGTGAAGAAAGTTTGCTTCAGAAAAAAGCTTTCTTGCACGGTGAATAATTTAATAGGAAAAGCTCGCCTTGTGGTGGGCTTTTTTGTTCGAAATAAAACTTATAATCAGTTCAAATAAATCTTTAAATCGTAAAAATGAAAAAACACAATTTCAGCGCAGGACCATGCATTCTACCGCAGGAGGTATTTCAGAAATCAGCAGAAGCCATTCTGGATTTCAACGGAATCGGACTTTCTCTTCTTGAAATTTCTCACCGTAGTAAAGATTTTGTTGCCGTAATGGACGAAGCCAGGGCAATTGTAAAACGTTTGATGAAACTGGGCGACGAATACGAAGTTCTTTATCTGGGAGGCGGCGCAAGTTTACAGTTCGTTATGGTGCCTTTCAATCTGATGAAACCTGAAAACGGAAAAGCAGCGTATCTTGAAACAGGAGTTTGGGCTGCAGGTGCCATTAAAGAAGGGCAAAGAATGGGAACCGTGGATATTGTGGGCTCATCAAAAGGAGATAACTATTCATTTATTCCAAAAGATTATTCTGTTGGCAGCGAGTATGATTACTTCCACTGCACTTCCAACAATACAATTTTCGGTACGCAGATGAAGGAGTTTCCAAAAGTCGATACTCTAATGGTTTGCGATATGAGTTCTGATATTTTTTCCCGCGAAATCGATTTTTCACAGTTTGATTTAATCTACGCCGGAGCACAAAAAAATATGGGACCTGCAGGAGCTACTTTGGTAGTCGTGAAAAAAGAAATTTTGGGAAAAACAGGAAGAAATATACCGTCCTATCTTGACTATTCACTTCATATTGCTAAAGAATCGATGTTAAATACGCCACCGGTTTTTCCGGTTTATGCATCGCTTCTAACGCTTCAACATCTTGAAAACAATGGTGGAATTGCTGCTGCAGAAAAAAGAAATGAAGCCAAAGCAAAACTGCTTTACGACGAAATTGAACGAAATTCATTCTTCGAAACGTATTGTAATAAAGAAGACCGTTCATTAATGAATGTTTCCTTTAAACTTTTGGATGAAAGCAAAAAAGAAACTTTCGATAACGCATGGAAAGCTGCAGGAATCAGCGGACTGAACGGTCACAGAAGTTTAGGCGGATACAGAGCAAGTATGTACAATGCAATGCCGATTGAAAGCGTGCAGGTTTTGGTCGACGTAATGAAATCTCTGAACTAAAAAACTAACCATGAAAGTATTAGCAAACGACGGAATTTCCTCGGCTGGAGAAGCCACTCTGAAAGAAGCAGGAATTGAATTTGTTGAAGCCAAAGTTTCGCAAGAGCATCTTGCTGATTTTATTAATGAAAACAATATCGATGTACTTTTGGTTCGGAGCGCAACAAAAGTTCGAAAAGAATTAATTGATGTTTGTCCGGGATTAAAAATTATCGGTCGCGGCGGTGTTGGGATGGACAATATTGATGTAGAATACGCCCGAGGAAAAGGAATTCACGTCATCAATACACCGAATGCATCTTCAAGATCGGTTGCGGAAATGGTTTTTGCGCATTTCTTTTCTCTGGCCAGATTTCTTCATGAAGCCAACAGAATGATGCCACTGGAAGGAGAAACTCAGTTCAGCGCTCTTAAAAAATCCTATTCAAAGGCAGTTGAACTGCAGGGAAAAACTTTAGGAGTTATTGGTTTTGGAGGTATCGGAAAGGAAGTGGTGAAAATGGGGATTTCTCTTGGAATGAAAGTAAAAGTTCTTACCAGAAAACCAAGAACCGAAACGATCACACTTGAGTTTTTCGATGGTAAAAAAATAGATTTTGAAATTTCCTCTTCCAACAACTGGGACGAATTCCTTACTGACACTGATTTTATCAGCATCAATACACCGAAAACAGAAGGTTACATTATCGATACTCCTCAGTTCGAAAAAATGAAGGATGGAGTATTTATCGTAAATACTGCAAGAGGCGGTGTGATCAACGAAGTTACACTACTCGATTTTATCGAATCAGGAAAAGTTGCAGGTGCAGCGCTTGATGTTTTTGAAAATGAACCAACACCGGAACTTACACTTTTGATGAATCCTGCATTATCGCTTTCGCCGCACCTGGGCGGAAACACGCTGGACGCTCAGGAGAAAATCGGAACCGAACTCGCTCTTCAGATTATAGAACTCAACAAGAAAAAATAAACGTTATGCCGGTATTTAAACCTTTTCGTGGCATAAGGCCCAATATAGATTACGTCGATTGTTTCCCGACGCATCCTTTGGATAATTTCACTCAGGAACAGATCGCACAGAAAGCACAGCAGGACTCGTCTTACATACAGATGATTAAACCTTACGTGGTAAGTAAATCGAAAGATATCGACAGAAATTTGCGTAAAATAAGAAGCAATTACGAAGAACTTCTGGATGAAAGCAAATTGGTTCAGGACGCTTCATCATACTATCTTTATGAGCAGATAAAACCGGACAAGACCATCTTTCGTGGTTTGTTGGGATTGGTTTCTCTGGATGATTTCTGGGCGGGAAAAATAAAACGTCACGAAAGTACCATCACGCAGAAAAAAGAAAAACTGGCTCATTATCTCGAGAAAGTAAATCTTCAGGCAGAACCGGTGCTTTTAACCTACCCTGCCAATTCCAAAGTGGAACTTTTGATGAACCACGAGGAAAAGAACGTCCCAATCCTGAACTACGAAGACAGCAAAGGTGTAAAACACAAAATTTGGCGCATCGACAACCGCTTGAAAATGCAGCAGTTTAAAGAAGTTTTGGAGCAGGTGGAAAACTTTTACATTGCCGACGGTCACCACAGAATTGGTTCAGCAGCGCTGAATGCCAAAAGACTTCGCGAGAAAAATAAGAAACACACCGGACTTGAAGCGTATAACTTTGTGTTCAGTTTTATTGTTTCTAATCAGTCGATAAAAATTCATGATTACAACCGTGCAGTTGATGATTTGAACGGAATTTCTGAAGAGGACTTCCTGAAGAAACTGGAGAAATCCTTCAACATCCACGAAAAAGGAAACGAACCTTATTTCCCGTCACAAAAATTTCACTTCTCGATGTATTTGGGCGGAAAATTCTACTCTCTCCACGTAAAGCATGAACTTCGTTCTGCACAAATGTCACTGGACAATTTGGATCATCATCTTTTTGACAAGCTGATTTTACGCGATATTCTAAAAATTGAAGACACTGATACTTCTGAAAAAATTCTTTATATCAAAGGGAATTCTGAGATGGACGGTATTCTGAAAATCAAGGACAAAGTGGACAGTGGAAAAGCAGCTGTTGGATTTGGTCTGTATCCTGTAAGTTTTGGCGATATGATTAAAATTTCTGACCTGAAACTGAGTATGCCTCCAAAATGTACTTACATCGAACCGAAGCTGATTACGGCTTTGGTGATGTACGATATGAAATAAAATCAATACTTTTGGTTCTGAAAAATACGGAACAGAAAGTTGAACATAAATTCCGCACTTTTCGGTGCGGAATTTTTTTGAAGCTCTGAATATATACATGAAAAAACCGCCGTTTCACAAAAGTCTTCTCAACTCTTTCGAAGGAGTGTGTTGGATGCTTAAATCTGAAAGGAATTTCCAATTGGAATTTTTCGCTTTTCTGATTAATCTATTTCTGATTTTTGTCCTGAAAGTAAATGCGATTGACGCGGCAGTAATTCTCATAGTTTGTTTTACTGTACTTTCGCTGGAAATACTGAATACGGCGGTAGAAAAAATCTGCGATATCATTCAGCCGAATTATGATGAGCGAATAAAAATCATCAAAGATATTTCATCCGGTGCCGTTGTTCTGATGTCGATTTGCGCAGTGATTGTTGGGCTTCTCGTTTACCCAAAATACCTTGCCGAATTTTTTTAGATTAAATCTTTGTGATAGGAAGATTTTGCAGCTTCATAACCGATGCGGAAAATATCATCCATCCTTGTTTTTTTACTTTCGAACATCTGATAATTGATAAGCTCTGAAGGATTGATTAGCCAGTCGCAGTGTGTTGTTTTTCCCAACTCAGCGTGTGTAGTGAGAAGATCATAAGCGCGCGAAGTTACATCGAGAATATTCTTAAGATCAGTGGCTTTCACTTCTTTTTGTGGTAAGAAATAAACCCCGATAATTTTTTTAGCAATGTATTGAAGAACGTCTGCCGGAAAATTATTCAGAATTCCGCCGTCCGAATACAGTTCGCCGCCAATTTTATACGGTGTAGCGACCAACGGAATCGCACAGGATGCAATCACGGCATCCACCACTTTTATATTTCCACCAAAAATTTCAAGTTTTCCGGTGAGTATATTGGTGGCGGTGATGTGCACTTTTTTATCGAGATCGTCTAAAGTTCTGTCCTGAAAAATCGGTGTGAGATATTTGCTGAAAACATCGGAATGAATAATTCCGCCCGATTTCATAAACGAAAAATGATTCCACTTGAAAAAATGAATCGACTTGAAAAAGTTCACAATTTCTTTAGGCGATTTCCCTGCAGCGTACATTGTTGCGACGATTGCTCCTGCGCTGGTTCCAGCAAGAACTTCGGGTTCTATTTCTTCTTCTGCCAGAAACTTCAGTACTCCTGCGTGTGCAATACCTTTGGAACCGCCTCCGGAAAGGGCCAAACCTAAATTGTACATAAAACTGCTATTAAAAAACCACAGCAGAAACTGTGGTTTAAAGTTTTTTTTCTTATTTTCTAACTAGATGTGAATTACTTCACCGTAGGCAGCTGCAACTGCTTCCATAATGGCTTCAGAAACTGTTGGATGCGGATGAATCGCTTTGATAATTTCGTGACCTGTAGTTTCCAGTTTACGCGCTACAACAGCTTCAGCAACCATATCTGTTACTCCGTCACCAATCATGTGGCAACCTAACCATTCGCCGTATTTTGCATCAAAAATTACTTTGATGAATCCATCAGTATTTCCGTTGGCTGTTGCTTTACCGGAAGCTGAAAGCGGGAATTTCCCTACTTTGATTTCATAACCTTTTTCCTTGGCTTGCTTTTCTGTAAGTCCTACAGAAGCAACTTCAGGATGACAGTATGTACAACCAGGAATGTTTCCGTAATCAATTTTCTCTGTATGAATTCCTTTGATTTTTTCTACACAAGTAATTCCCTCTGCGGATGCAACGTGCGCTAAAGCTTGGGTTGGAATAATATCTCCAATCGCATAATAACCCGGAACTGAAGTTTCGTACCATTCGTTTACCAAAACTCTGCCTTTATCAGTTTGAATACCAGCTTCTTCTAAACCGATATTCTCAATATTTGCAGAAATTCCCACAGCAGAAAGCAGAATATCTGCTTCCAGCGTAATATTTCCGTCTTTGGTTTTTACATTGGCTTTTACACCCTCACCGGATGTATCTACAGACTCAACAGAAGCGTTGGTCATGATTTCGATGCCTGATTTTTTAAGAGATTTTTCCAAATGTTTGGAAACCTCTTCATCCTCAACAGGAACAATATTCGGCATGAATTCTACCACGGTTACTTTAGTTCCCATTGTATTATAGAAATCGGCAAACTCAACTCCAATCGCACCGGAACCAACAACAATCATAGATTTTGGTTGTTCAGGAAGAGAAAGTGCCTGTCTGTAACCAATTACTTTTTTTCCGTCCTGTGGAAGATTTGGCAATTCTCTGGAACGTGCTCCTGTAGCAATAATGATGTGTTCTGCAGAATATTCCGTTGCTTTTCCTTCGGCATCAGTTACATCCACTTTTTTGCCCGGCTTTACTTTGGCGGTTCCCATGATGACATCAATTTTGTTTTTCTTCATCAAGAACTGAATTCCACCGCTCATTTTTGTTGCTACGCCTCTGCTTCGCTTAATTACATTAGGAAATTCGAAACTTCCTTCTACTTTATTCAGTCCGTAATCTTCAGCGTGGTTGATATAATTGAAAACCTGTGCAGATTTCAAAAGCGCTTTGGTTGGGATACACCCCCAGTTCAGACAGATGCCTCCAAGATTTTCCTTCTCGATAATGGCTGTTTTGAAACCTAACTGTGCAGCTCTGATTGCTGTAACGTATCCACCGGGACCACTTCCGATAACTATGATGTCGTAATTCATGAGTTTAAATTTTGTGCAAATTTACTGAAAAATTCCTATTTATCGGGAACAAATCGATCCCGAAACCGCAGGATAGGTTTTTCGAAAAAGTTGTACAGAAATGCTGATGCAAGAATACTGAGAGCCATGAAAACTATAAATTTCAGAACATCAGGAAGAAATGAAAACACAGAAGTTTCCATCAGTCTGAAAAAAATCCAGTGAACAAGGTATAGCGAATATGAAATATTACTAAGAAATGTAATGCTTGAAATCACCGACTGACTTTTCATATTGATGCTGCTTATTAATGGAAAAAGCATGGCAAGTCCCAATCCTAAAATTGAGAAATAGACTGTATTAAAATACTTCAGGTTCGAGTAGTTATCAGTAAAAATCATATACTGGTTGAAGTACAAAATCAGAAGTCCACTGATGAAAAGAAAGTATCTGGATATGAAAATTCTTTCCTTATAGAAATGCATAGACCACGCTGCAAGAATTCCGAATGAAATGGCATCTAAACGTAGAAACGCAATTTTTCTAGCACCTTCGTAAAAGTGAAATCTATCAGGATGCCACGCAGAAAATCGCATCACCAGAAAATAAGTAGCGAAAAAAGTAATTCCGTATAGAAAAAGCCGCTTTGTGGAAATCAGCGGCTGCAATTTCTTTATGAGAAAAAGAACTACAGGAAAAAGAACATAAAACCATTCCTCAATGCTAAGACTCCAGGAAACACCAAAAAATGTAGGTTGCAACTCATAAAAATTCTGAACAAAAAAAATGTACTTCCAAACGGCAACATCGTTATTCTGTACACTTTCGAAAAAACGGTTGCCAATGTAATACACCAACAACATCAGAAAATAAAGCGGCAAAGTACGAAGCCAACGACGGAGAACGAAATTCTTTAATGAAGGAAGAAAATCAGGTTTTTTAAATATTTTGATGAGCAACTGGCCAATCAGTACGCCACTGAGAATAAAAAACAATTCAACACCCAGAAAACCACTGAGGAATGAATAGAAAAAAGAAAACTCTCCGCTGTAAAGAAAACCCAAACCGTGACCTACCAAAACCAGTAGAATCGCAATTGAGCGCACTAAATCGAACCCGAAATTCCTCTTTTCTGTCATTGTTTTCAAAAGTAAGATTTTCCTGAAAGAAAAGTAAGCTTCCACATCCGATTTTACATTAACCCAACAAAAAAACCGCCTCTAAATGATGCGGTTTGTAATAATTTCTTAATTGCTTAAATCTTCGGAAACTTTTGCGGATTGTTTTCGTGGAACATCGCATAAACTTTCTCCACAATATCATCTGCTGAAGGTTTGCTGAAATAATCGCCATCACTTGCGTAGGCAGGACGGTGATCATTAGCTGCAATCGTCATCGGATCGCTGTCAAGGTATCTGAACGCTTTCTGCTTTTCAAGGATCTGCTGAAGAATAAAAGCAGTAGTTCCACCTTCCACATCTTCATCAATTACGACAAGACGGTTGGTTTTTTTCACGCTTTCGGCAATCTCATGTGTTAAATCGAATGGAATCAGAGACTGTACATCAATTACTTCTGCAGAAATGCCCAGTTTTTCCAGTTCAAGAGCTGCTTCGGTAACCACTCTCCATGTGGAACCGTAAGTTACCAAAGTAACATCTTTTCCTTCTTTCGTAACTTCAATTTTTCCGACAGGAACAGTGAATTCGCCTAAATTATCCGGTTGTTTTTCTTTCAGTCGGTAACCGTTCAGACATTCAACAATAACGGCTGGTTCATCACTTTGAAGCATTGTGTTGTAAAATCCTGCCGCTTTTGTAAGGTTTCTCGGAACAAGAATATTGATACCTTTTGAAAGATTCAGAATTCCGGCCATTGGAGAACCTGAATGCCAAATTCCTTCCAGTCGGTGACCACGAGTTCTGATAATTACCGGCGCTTTCTGTCCGCCTTTTGTTCTGTACTGAACCGTCGCCAAATCGTCGCTCATTCCCTGAAGACAGTATAAAATATAATCCAGATACTGAATTTCGGCAATCGGTCTTAAACCGCGCATCGCCATTCCGATTCCCTGACCAAGAATGGTTGCTTCACGGATTCCTGTATCTGCAACGCGGAGTTCACCGTATTTTTCCTGCATTCCTTCAAGTCCCTGATTTACGTCACCGATATTTCCGGCGTCTTCACCAAAAACCAAAGTTTCAGGATATTTTTCAAAAATTTTATCAAAATTGTTACGAACCACTACTCTTCCGTCCACATCTTCTGAACTGTCAGAAAAGATTGGCGCAGTTTCTTTTACTTTTGTCGCTTTCCATTCGGAATCGGAATACAGGTGCGATGAATAATTGTCTTTTTCAATTTTCGCAACGTCTTCGTATTTGTTCTGAAGCCACTGTCTTTCGGTTGAATCTGTTCCTCTTGTCAGTAGCAAGGTTTTTCTCGCTAAATGGAAGATATCTTTTTTCGCAACAGAAATCAGTTTGTTGAATTTATTGAGTTCTTCGGCAACTTCTGCGTTTGAATTCAGTTTTTCAACCAAAGGCAGAATTTTGTTTTTCAGTTCATTAATGGCTCCCTGATAATTTTCCCACGCTTTTTTCTGTCCGTCTTTCACGCTTTTCTTCGCTTCCGAATCAATTGCGTCAAGTTCTTCCGATGTTGCCAGAATTTCTTCGTTTCCTTCAATTTCTACGGAATAATTCAGAATCCACTCACGGAATTTCACCAAACCGTCGTATTCGCCTTCCCAGGAAAGTCTTTCCTGATTCTTGTATCTTTCGTGAGAACCGGAAGTTGAATGTCCTTGCGGCTGCGTAACTTCAATAACATGAACCACAACCGGAACACTTTCCGTTCTGGCAAAATGTTCGGCTCTTGCGTATGCATCCAGAAGTGC
>JAEWZO010000001.1 GCA_023458415.1 Bacteroidota bacterium | reverse complement strand
CTCACCTGTTCCCATTCCGAACACAGAAGTTAAGCCCTCTAGCGCCGATGGTACTGCGAAAGCGGAAGAGTAGGTCGCCGCCAGTTTTTTTTCAAATCCTCATCATTCAGTTGATGAGGATTTTTTTTGTTTTATTTGCGAAGTGTTCTGGTTTGTTCAACAATTTGAACAATTCTGGTTCATGTTTGATCGGCATTATTTATTTATTTACGAGTGATGTGATTTTGATTATTTTAATACTATTCAATTTATTTTGAATTGAAGGTATAAATCTAAATTTTTCTAATAAAAAGTTTTTCTATGAAAAGAATCTCTCTCCTATTAGTTGGCTTGTTCTCGCTCACAACACATCTTAATGCTCAATCTTTGTACAACTATCAGTCTAAGAAGATTACTGAACAGGATCTGCAAGGAAAAATTTCTGTTTCAGATTCTCAGAGACGGCCAAACAGCACCGGTTGTCTAACAGGCGGAGCTTGGCCGCCAAATGCCTTATCGGTAATTTGTGATGGATCTACTACTGTTTTGGCTGCAGACAGTTTTGCCGGTGAATATACTTTATTGAATGTTACTTCGGGAGTTTCTTACACGTTCGAAACGTCTGTTCCGGATTTTATAACTATCTCGGACGAGGCTGGTACTGAAGTTCATGCGACCGGAACAGGATCTGTTACCTGGACAGCAACATCTACTGGAGTAGTACGTTTCTACAATCATTTGGATGAAAATTGTTCAACAGAATCAGAGTTCAGAACTAAGCAGGTTACTTGTGGAGCTCCCGCGACAGATCTTCCGGAATGTCCAACACCTATTGCACCTTCCAACGGCGCAACAAATATTGATTATACCAGTAATCTGAAGCTGGAGTGGACGCTACCAACTTCCGGCGGATTGCCTTCCGGAATCAATGTATATTTAGATAAAGTTGACGGATCTACAATTTTAGGTACCATCGCTGGAAACGACACTTGGGCAACTATTTCTGGATTGGAAGAAAATACAACGTATTACTGGAAAGTGTCAAGTGTTAATGCAGCAGGTGAATCTGCGGGATGCCAAGTTTTCAGTTTTTCTACTGGTTCTAATCCATTCCCGCCGTATTGTGGTCCGCTAAGTTTCCAATATTTAACAGAACCAGTTACAAAGGTGGTTTTCGCCGGAATCGACAATTCTTCGCCTGCCGAAGGTAGTGAAGTTGCTGCACACGAGAACTTTATTGATATTACAGGAAATGTATCGAGAGGAGAAACTTATCTGATGACATTAGAAGGAAATACGGAAGGAGGTCACAATAATTATTTCGCTGTATTTATTGACTGGAATCAGAACGGGAATTTTAGTGACGCTGGAGAATCTTATTTCACGGATGGATCGGTGTCTGTTTTCTCTTCAACAGGTTTAGATGGCATACAGGCGTTTGGAGATATTACCGTTCCTGCAGAAGCTCTTCCTGGTACAACCAGAATGCGTGTTAAGAAAGATTACGGTAATTACGAGGTTCCTGCAAATTTCGACGATCCATGTTTTGGAGGTCTGTACGGACAGATAGAAGATTATTCACTCAATGTTGGTGTATTAGGTATTTCTGAAGCTGACGGACTGAATAATGTTTCGCTTTATCCTAACCCTGCAACTGTTGAAGTAAATGTAAAAGGGATGAATGTTCAGAAAGCAGAAGTTTTCTCAGCAGACGGTTAATTGGTTATGGTTTCAGGCGATAATTCTACCGTAAAAACCAATCAATTAGCTCCTGGAGTTTATCTGATTAAACTAACAGACAAAACCGGAAATACTACCACTAAAAGATTTATTAAGAAATAATTTTAATTGCGATATAAAAAAACACCCTTTTTTAAGGGTGTTTTACTTATCATTTATTTGATGAAAACCAATATTTTTGTTTTATTGTATCTAAAGTTAGATTTATGTTTCTTCCAGGTGATTCTGTGGTCTGTATTGACGATTTTTTTGATGAGCATGCTATGAAAGCTCTAAGATATTTTCCTGTAAAAGGAGAAATTTATACAATCCGCGAAATAAAAATCGATTATGATTACCCAAATGACGATCCAAGTGTTTTATTAGAAGAAATTGTAAACCCTATGATTTCTACTCGTAATATAAAAGGAATTTATAAGACATTGGAGCCGCGTTTCAAAAGAAGAAGATTCGAAAAATTAATCCCAAATCAGATTGTTGAAAAAATCGAAGAGGATTTCGCTCATTTTCCCATTCAAACCACCTAAAACCTGGTTAATATCCCCCAATGGATTTTTGTGTCTCCAAACCGAATACTGTGCCCGAACTCATTACCGTTCGAGATCTGAAAACTCATTAAACCAACCGGAAGCATAAAATTAAAACCGACACCAAAACTGTACAGTTTCGGTTTTCTGTCGAACGAACTGTTGTTGAGTTGAGCATACTGCGCAAAGGTGTCGAAAAACGCTGTTTCACCAATCAAATAACGGTATTCTAATCCCGAGAGAACATAAAACTCACCCGTTAAGGAATTTTCATTAAATCCTCGCAGCGAGTTCCAACCGCCAAAGCGGAAAAGTTCATTTCCGGTAATTTCCTCATCAGAATTCAACAGTGCCGCTTCAGCTTTTACATTCATAAAATGGTTGCCTTTAAGATGGAAATTACGTTCAGCAAAAGCCATAAAACGCATTTGCGAAGATTTTGTTCCGGCTTCGGTATAATTAACTTTCAGTAAATCCGATTCGGCTGCAATTCTTGTTTTATACAGAAAAAGAGCTACTTCCGAAGGTTCAGTATAGTTGTACCACACACCAATTCCGCTCTTGCTGTAATCTTTTCCCTGTACAAACAGACTGTCAATAACACTAGAACTTTCCACCGTCCCACGCAAACCTACTTTCTGTCGGTTACTGATGTTGTAATAAAGAGCCGGAATAAAGCGTACCGTAGCAAAAGTTGAATCCTGCCGAAAAATATTTACGTTGATGTTGGTTCCGATATTGGATTTAAACAAATACGGAATATCTGTTTTCAGATCAAAAGTTTGTCCGCGGTCCGGATTTCTTTGCCAATAGAGATTCAAATCTTCAAAACCATTGAAGATGTTGCGAAAATTTACATTTAAAGTTCCGTTAAACGAAAATTTTTCATCCTTGTCGTTTCCAAAGCCAATAATTCCGTCAAAAGTATTTGCTTTTTTCTTTTGAGTGAATAGATAAATATGCGTTGAATCTTTAGTGAACTGGGTTTGCGGAGGCCGGTCAAGTAATACAAAAGGGTGATTCTGCAAAGATTGACTGATTAAGGAAAGATTTCTTTCGTCGTAGGTTTTCCCGCGGAATTCTTTTTCAAGATTTTTCACAAACCTGGCCGGGATTTTTTCATAACCGCGGAAAACAAAACCGTCAATTGTTCTTTTTTCAGTTTTCGTAACCGAAAGTTTTACTTCAGGAACTCCGTTATTCATCCCTAGAAATTTAGATGTTACCCTATTGAAAGGATACCCCTGCTTTACGAAGTGAAGATTGATTTCCTTTTTTAAAGAATCCAGATTTTTTGTGGTGAAATTTGGTTCCGCTTTAATTGATTGAGCGATTTCCGGATCAAGAGTTACATCTGCGTTACTGAAATTCGGACCTTTATCGTATAGAATGACCGTTTTCGCACTGTCTTTTTCTACATTTTTGAGCGAGGTTAAATAGTAATTGTTCTGCGAAAGCGAATCCAGAAATTTTACGGCTGCTGCGGAATCCTTCACAACAGTTCTTTCCTGAGTAGAAATATCGGTAAGCCAAAATTCGTGGTTCTGTGCACTGAAATACGCACAAATGAAAACCGATATGAGCCAATAAAACTTTTTCAAAAAGAACCTTTCAGTTTTCAACAGAATTTAGTCCAGTTTATTGTATTTTTTCATCAGACTTTCATAGAAATTCTGTGGTAAAATCCATTTCAAGGGAACGCCAATTTTCTGCCCGAATTTTCCAAAGTAATAATGTGCTTTCCAGGATTTCTTCTCAATCAGCTTTTCTATGTAATTTGCAACTTCAATTGGTTCTATTCCATCATCTACATGACTGTTCATAAGGTGATGAATTTTTTCAAAAGTTATTTTGTAAGGTTCTGAAACTTCTGTTCTCACCCTGTTTTCTGCGATATTCGTTTTGATATCACCCAAATGAAGTGCTGTGACCTGGATATTCCATCCCGAAACTTCGTAGCGAATCGCTTCTGTTACTTTGTCCAACGCAGATTTAGAAGCTGAATAAAATCCGCGAAAAGGCAGTCCCATTTCTGAACCGATGCTGGAAATATTTATGATTTTCCCTGATTTGTTTTGTCGCATTACCGGTAAAACTGCACTCATCATCTGTACAGAACCCACAAGATTTAGGTTGAAAAGTTTGATGATATCTTCCTTTGTGGAATCTTCAACCGAGCCAACCATACCCATTCCGGCGTTATTAATGAGAACATCAATGCTGTTTTCAGTTTTTAGAATTTCCTCGACAGCGTTTAAAACTTGATTATTATCTGTAATGTTTGCTGAAACTGATTTAAAATATTCTGACTGAACCTGTCTTCGGCTGATTCCGTACACGCGATGACCTTTTTTTCCAAGATGCTCGGCTAAAACAAAACCAATTCCTGCGGAAGTGCCCGTTATTATGATTGTCATTTTTTTAATTGATTAAGATTTTTTCAATGTCGTTCCAGAAATTGGGATACGATTTTTCTACGACATTTTCGTCTTCTATGTTTAGTTCCTTTATGAGGCAAAACGGCGCGAAACTCATCGCCATCCGGTGATCGTTGTAAGTTGAAATCGAAATATCTTCCAATGGTTCAAAAAAACCGGTTGAAAAAATAGAATCCTCAGTGATTTCGGTATTACAGCCAATTTTGTACAGTTCCTTTTTCAAGGCTAAAAGACGGTCGGTTTCTTTGATTTTCAAAGTTTCGAGGCCGGTTAGATGAAATGGAATTTTTAACGCTACTGCAGTTACACAAATCGTTTGTGCAATATCCGGACAGTTATTCATGTCGAGCGAAATTTTCTCCGGAAATATAAATTGTTCGGGCATCAGAGAAATCTGATTGCCTTCATATCCCGAAATGGTGTTCACTCCGAAACAATTCCAATAGATTTCTTTCAGTACAGAATCTCCCTGAAGAGAATGCGTTCGGAAACTTTTCAGGTTGATGTTTTCCCTTCCCAAAGCTGCAAATGAATAGAAATATGAAGCGGAGCTCCAATCGCTTTCAACCACAAATTTTACAATCTGCGATTTCTTTTCGCTTTGAAACTCGTTTTCAATTTCAATAACGTTGTGATGTAGTTTTGCTGAGAATCCCAAATTGTTCAGAATTTTCAGTGTCATTTCCAGATATGAAAATGAAGTTATTTTCCCGGAAAGTTTGATTCGAATACCTTTTTCAAGAGCTATTCCGATCAGCATTAACGCCGTAATAAACTGACTTGAAATGTTTGCCGGAATAGTAACCGAATTTTTTGTGAATTTTCTACCTGTAATTTTCAATGGCGGAAATCCTTCTTTTTCTACGTAGTCAATTTCGGCTCCCAAAATCTGAAGCGCATCCACAAGTGGCTTTATCGGCCGTTGCTTCATTCTTTCAGATCCGGTAAGTATAACAGTGCGGTTTTCCTGGATAGCATAATAGGCTGTAAGAAAGCGCATGGCTGTACCGGCATGATGGATGTTGATCGTTTCTGAATCAGAATTCAGCGCGTTCTGCAGCACTTCAGTATCCTGCGAATCGGAAAGATTTTCAATAATGATATTTTCATGGAGCTGTTTCAAAATCAATAAACGATTCGAAATGCTCTTCGAACCGCTTATTTCAATTGTTTGATTTCCTTGTAGTAAAGATTTTTTCAGCAGCATCTATTTTAGCTTCTCGTTATTTTGATGACGTTCTTTATCACGTTCTGTTTTTTTCTGCATTTTTCTGTCGAAAGCTTCCTGTAAATCAGTTCCGGTTTGGTTAGCAAGACAAAGGGTTACAAAAAGAACATCAGCAAGTTCTTCTCCCAAATCTTTGTTTTTATCGCTGTCTTTTTCACTTTGTTCGCCGTATCTTCTTGCGATAATGCGCGCAACTTCACCTACTTCTTCAGTCAAAATAGCCATATTGGTGAGTTCATTAAAATAACGAATACCAACATTGTTGATCCATTCGTCAACTTCTTTCTGCAGTTTCGAAATTTCCATTACTGATATGCACCTGCGGAAGGATTTACAACACGTGAATTTATCACAATATCAAAAGGAACTTCAGTTGCAAATGCTGTACTTCCTAAATTTTTCGCCGGCGAATCTTCATTCAGACGTAAATTCATTTTACCTGTATAGAAATTCACAAATTTTGGGTCTTCATTATTAATTGAGCCAACAATATTTCCGTTGCCTACAAAACTGAATCCTGCATCATTTCCAACTTGAAGAAGTGAATTGTGAATGCTGTAATTAAATGCAGCTGCCGCACTCGGTTGATAAAGCAATGCCGTTGGTTTATCGGAATAGATGATGGAGTTTTTTACATTCAATGTTAGCGCAGAAGCCGTTCCTTCATCTGCAGGTTCATTTGTAGCAAACAAACTAAGAGCAGCCATCGAAGAATTCAGATTCCAGTAATTTGCTAAAGTTGAATGGTTGATGTTATAAGTTCCACCATTGAAAATCCCAAAAGTCGCTTCTCCACAGTTATTCATTACAAGATTTTCAGCATTTACGACGGAGTTAACTGCATAAATTCCATATTCCTGATGTGTATGAAAAATTGTGTTTTTGATATCTGCATTCGCTTTGTTTAGAGACAAACCTTTAGTTCCGCCCATAATTTTTGCATAATTAAAGTTGGCGTTTGAGCCTTCAGCAAGTTCAATTCCATTCCAATTTTTTGGGATGGTGTCGTAACGCGCATCATTTCGGTCACCTCTGAAAACAACCTCACTGTTCAAGTCTCCATTCACATTAAGTTCTGAGTTTTTTGAAATTTTCAGTCCGCTGTTCTTATGGAAATACACTTTTGTTCCCTGTTGAATCGTTAAAGATTTTCCTTCTGCGACAGTCAGGTCACCAAAAATAATTTTCGCTTTACTATTGTCCCAAACGGTGCTTTCTTCCAGAATATTCGGATTGGTGTCGCTTTGGATGAAAAATTCTGCATCCTGAACCACGGAAAATAAAGTAACATGCTGCTCGCCGGTTGGTAGTGAAAAATTAATTCTTTCTTCTGCAATAGCTTCCGGTGCGTTCGCGACAGGTGCAATTTCCACGAAGATGTACATGCTGTCTTTTTTGCGTAGCGGAACATTGGTAAATTCAGTTCCGGGTGCTCCGTCGATATTGATTTTATATAGTGATGAAATTCCGTTCTGCAGCGCAATTTTAGGAATCATGATGTCCTTTTCTTCGTCGTTGTAAACCTTTACGGCATAAGTTTCTGAGCGAACCTGGTTGTAAACAGTGTCCAGAAAAACCGTGTCTTTATCAAATCTGAGCATTTGTGAAGGTGTTTCGAAGTTTATTTCATCGCGTTCGCACGAAACAGTGAATAAAAGTGCCCAAAAGAAAAGAGTGAAAATTATTTTCAGTTTCATATTTATTTCTAATAATGTAGAGATTTCAAATTTATAAAAATAATTCAAGTAAATTTTGCTAAAATTAGGAGAGAAGCATTTGTTGAATTAAAAATATTTTGTACTTTTGCAACCTAAAATTCAGCGGAGAAAGATCCATTACTTATTTCAACGCTAATTTTTTGTAATTAATTTTAAAATAGGCAATTATGAAAAAAGGAATTCACCCTGAAAATTATAGACTTGTTGTTTTCAAAGATATGAGTAACGACGAGATGTTTCTTGGCAAATCAACTGCAGAAACAAAAGACACTATCGAGTACGAAGGAGAAACTTATCCATTGATCAAGATGGAAATCTCTTCAACTTCGCACCCTTTCTACACTGGTAAAGTGAAGTTGGTTGACACTGCTGGTAGAGTAGACAAGTTCATGAACAAATACAAAAAGTTCGCGAAGTAATTTTTTGTAACAGATAATTAAGACCTTTCAAGCAATTGAAAGGTTTTTTTATGCTAAATTTGGACTGATTTTTAATTCAAAACCGTATTTAGACGATGATTCAGCTTGTTTTTTCTGATGCTCAGTTCTGGGAAGATTTTTTACCGCTAACTTTTACAAGACCCGTTGCAGAAATGCGGTGTGGTATTCTGACTTTTTCTGAAAGATGGCAAAAACTTCTTGGTGCTGATAAAATTTCTTTCATTACCGAAGATTTTCTCCAGGAAAAATTCAGAAAGCCCGATGCGGAAGAGTCACTTTTTATTGTTCCGAATTTTCTGCCTTCGGAAAGTGTTTTGGAACAGATCAAAAATTTAGAGCATGGAGAAGCGCTTGTTTACAACAACGAACTCCTCGCTGCAAAAGTTGATATGAATAATTTTTCGCTCAATCAGATCGTGAAAATGACGGACATCCACGAAGAACTTTTGTTTTTTAAGCAACCAACCGATTTATTTACATACAACGACAAGGCGATTGATTTTGATTTTGACTTGTTAACTAAAAATCGAACTTCCCAACCGCTTTCTGTGACTAATGGATTTCTCGGGGATAAAAAAGATTTATTTATTGAAGAAGGCGCTGAAATCGAATTTTCAACGCTGAACACTAAAACCGGAAAAATTTACATCGGAAAGAATGCTGAGATTATGGAAGGTTGCCACCTTCGTGGTCCCATCGCACTTTGTGATGGGTCTAAGTTTAATCTTGGATCAAAAATTTATGGCGCAACAACCGTCGGTCCGCTTTCAAAAGTGGGTGGAGAAGTGAATAACATCGTCATTTTCGGTTATTCGAATAAAGGACACGAAGGTTTTCTTGGGAATTCAGTTATTGGAGAGTGGTGCAATTTTGGCGCGGACTCCAATTCATCCAACATGAAGAATAATTATGCGGAAGTAAAATTGTGGAATTACCGCCAGAAACGTTTTCTCAACACAGGTTTGCAGTTTGCCGGATTAATCATGGGTGATCATTCTAAGACCGCGATCAATACACAGCTGAACACAGGAACGGTCGTTGGAGTTGCAGCCAATATTTTCAAGAGCGGATTCCCTCCCAATTTGATAGAAAACTTTTCGTGGGGTGGAATGAAAGGCGATGAAAAATTCAAACTTGAAAAAGCTTATGAAGTTGCTGAAAAAGCCATGGCAAGAAGAAAAGTCGCAATAACTGACGAGGACAAAGCTATTCTCAAATATATCTATTCTGAATATTAAAATCTGTTTAAACGATTTAACCTTTAATATTTGTGCCAGTTTTGAATTTTCAATCGGCATTTTTTTAATCCGTATCTTTGCACACAAATTTTTTCAAAGATAAAATGACAAAAAGCGGAAAAATAGAATTAATGTCTCCTGCAGGTGATTTCACTTCCTTGCAGGCAGCTTTAGATAACGGTGCAGATTCAGTGTATTTCGGTGTGGAGCAGCTTAACATGAGGGCCAGAGCCACAATGAACTTTACCATTGATGACCTTCCTGAAATTTCGAGAAGATGTTCTGAAAAAGGGGTGAGAACTTATCTTACTTTAAATACCATTATTTATGACCACGATTTATCCATTATTAAAACTCTTCTGGATAAAGCCAAAGCTGCGAATCTTACTGCTGTAATCGCGATGGATCAGGCGGTAATTTCTTACGCAAGACAAATAGGAATGGAGGTTCATATCTCTACGCAGATTAATATTACCAATATTGAAACGGCAAAGTTTTATTCGCTTTTCGCGGATACGATGGTGATGAGCCGTGAACTGAGTATTTCGCAAATTAAAAAAATCTGCAGCCAGATTGAGAAAGAGCAGGTTAAAGGTCCTTCCGGAAACCTTGTTGAAGTAGAGATCTTTGGACACGGAGCTTTGTGTATGGCGGTTTCAGGGAAATGTTATCTTTCATTACATTCTCATAATTCTTCGGCAAACAGAGGCGCATGCAAACAGAACTGCAGAAAAAAATATACTGTTATCGACCAGGAGTCCGGTTTCGAAATTGAATTGGATAACGAATACATGATGTCTCCAAAAGATTTGTGCACAATCGGGTTTTTAGATCAGATTGTAGATGCAGGTGTGAAAGTTTTGAAAATTGAAGGAAGAGGAAGAGCGCCTGAATATGTTGCGACCGTCACCAAATGCTACCGTGAAGCGATTGACGCTATTGCAGACGGAACTTATAGTGAAGAAAAAGTAGAAGAATGGATGAAGCAGCTTGAAACCGTATATAACAGAGGTTTCTGGAGCGGATATTATCTTGGTCAGGAATTAGGAGAATGGTCTTCAAATTCCGGATCCAGTGCTACTCAGAAGAAAGTTTACATTGGAAAAGGGCGTCATTTTTATCCAAAATCCAATATCGCTGAGTTTTTAATCGAAGCTTATGATCTTAATGTGGGAGACAGCGTATTAATTCAAGGGCCGACTACAGGTTCGCAGGAAATGAAGGTTGATGAAATGATGGTAGATGGAAAAGGAATGTCCAATAAAGCTTCAAAAGCTGATGTGATCACGTTTAAGACTGATTTCAGAGTGCGCCCATCAGACAAACTGTATAAAATAGTTCAGGCTTAGAATGGTTATTGTCACGCTTCAACGAGACAAATGCATTGGCTGTAATTACTGTGCAGAATTTGCTCCTGAATATTTCCGAATGTCAAAGAAGGACGGCAAATCTGTTCTCCTGAAAACAACCGACAAGAAAGGTTTTTATACATTGAAGACACCGAATCCCGAAGCTTTTGAGCCATGTGATAAAGCAGCGAAAGCATGTCCGGTAAAAATTATTTCAGTTAAAGAAGTGTAAAATGACCAAGAAGGAACTTCGAAAAAAATATATCACAAATAGAGAAGCCTTGTCGCAAGACGAGGTTTTGTCTTTATCCGCCAAGATTTCTGAGAATTTTATTTCTCAGTTCAAGCCTGATAAGCAGCAGAAAGCTCACGTTTTTATTTCTATTGCGGAACGTAAGGAATTTGATACATCCTTCTTGATTGAATATTTCTTTACAAATGGAATCCGGGTTTTTGTTCCGAAAATTCATAATCAAAAGCTGATCAGCATTGAAATTTTTCCGGATACGGTTTGGGAAATAAGTAATTGGGGAATAAAGGAACCGGTATCAAATGAAGATTCTGGGGAAACTAATTTCGATTTTGTGGTAACGCCTTTACTGTATTGCGATCAGCACGGAAACAGAGTCGGTTATGGGAAAGGTTTTTATGATGGACTTTTTCACACTCTTTCTCCAAACGTGCTGAAAATTGGTGTGGGATTTTTTTCGCCAAATGAAGTAGTCGACGATGTCTGGGAACATGATATTCCAGTGGATTATTTAGTCACACCTACATCAGTGCTGTCTTTTACTGCTTTAGGATAGAAGTTCAGGAAATAGAATTTAAATTCTTTTTTGAATTTCACCGGTGAAGGAATCAGAATATAATTGGCTTCTCGGTCGAAAATACCAATTGACTTTGTATTTTCATCGAAATATTCAACCTTAAACTTTGCGAGATCAATGGTGTCTTTGCCGATAATTCTGTTTGTCACACTCAGTTCATTAATTCTAGCATTGCCTACATTAAAAGTGTCGAGTTCTGCAAGTAAAGGCTGCAGCGTAGTAGAATCCGGTTTGTAGAAATAGCTCTGCATTTGGGCATAGATAACCGAATCAATCTCGGTATCGCGGTTCCCCGAAGTATACAGCGACGACAGATCAAGTAGTTCCTGCAATTTCTGTTTAGTGATAGAGCTAATCGCTTCAGCGCTGTCTTTTACAGCTGCAGAATATGATTTACTGTTGTTATTTTTTCGTATAGTGTCGAGTTCGCTAACTGCTGTTTCTTTTTTGCAGGAGGATGCCATTAGCAGAAGAACAAAAAGAAATATAAAATTTTTAATTTTCAATCTCATCTTTCCCGATTTTAAATTTAATCATGTTAATTTTTCCAGAGGTATTAGTCTTAGTTTCAATTACTTCCAAATTTTCCAAAGAGGTTGATGGAAGAGTTACCAGGTTAATGTAACGTTGTTTGTCCATAGTTTCAACACCGTAGAATTCGTTGTCAAAAACTTGATAGATAAGGGCGTTATCACTAATCAGGTAATTCAAACTTTCTCTTTTCTTCTTCAAATCCGTTATCGATTTCGAATAGTAAAAGAGCATAATTGCATAATCGTTGGGTTTCAGTTCAATAGTTTCGGCTTCCGGAGCGGTTTCCAGGTTTCTTCTAATAGTATCTGTTCTGTAATATGGTGAAGAAACAACCATCGTAAGCGACTTCGATTTTGTTCTGTAAACGAAAGGTTCATTAGGTTTTGCAGTATAAAGAATCGGTGATTCCTTATCTTTTAATATCTGAACTTGCAGTTCAGCATTAATTTTTGAGTTTCTGTCTGCATCAATAAAACTGTAATAATATTCTTTGGTGAATAATCCGTCCCCAAAACCTAAAAATCCAACAATTGCTGCAAGAACAGCCGAAATTCCCAACCAAATATTTCTTTTTTGTTTGGAATTTTGATCTTTTAATTCGACAGGGATTGATTTTTCAGGATTTATATTAACAGGTTGATTATCAGTTGCTGTTTTTTGTAAATCACTGTTTTTGACTTCTTCAGAAATAGTTTTTTCATCTGTTTTTTCTGTTTTTGGAGTATTTGGTACTTCTTCTTTGGTTAAAACAGTTTTTTCGACCAACTTTTCAAGTTCTGATTCTGTTTGCTCATCAGTTTCTTCATCTATTGTCAGAATTTCGTCAGCGAATAAGTGATTCTTCTTAAAATCATACCATGACACGTATCCTGCATAAACAGAGAGTAAATTGAGCATGTCAATTCTCGGGAGTTTTATGACCGGTGAAGTTTTGAAGTATGTATAAAATGATTTTTCAGAAATATTCCCCTTGGCTTTTTTGCGTAAGTCTTCCTGAAAATAGATGATGTCGATCCCTTTCCACTTCGAAATATCATCGGAAGATGGATGGTGATTCTCCAGATATTGAGCCTGAACCTCATTTTTGAGCTGCTCAAAGTGCAAAAGATCTAAATCTGTCAAATTTTATTATTTCTTTATATTTTAATTAACACTCTGATAATCAGCTGTTAAAAATTGTAAAATGATTTTACAAAGATATTACAATTAATTTTCTAAAACAAATTTGTTTGCTGCTATACCTTTGTCCCGTTCAAATGATAAAAGTCATGTGAACAGTGAAATTAGAAACAAAAATAACAAACAAAATTAAAATTTAATTCATTATGAAAAAATCATTCTTCGTAGCTGCTATCGCTGCTGTTGCTCTTGTAGCTTGTAAAAAAGAAACTGTTGAAACTGCTAACGCTGCTGATTCTGCTGCTGTAGCTCTATCTGACTCTGCTGCTATGGTAGCTGATTCTGCTGCTGCTGTTGTTGATTCTGCTGCTGCTGTAACAGTTGACGCTGCTGCTGACGCTGCTGCTGCTACAACTGCTGCTGGTGCTGAAGTTGCTCAAGATGCTGCTGCTGGTGCTGCTGATGCTGCTCAAGGTGCTGCTGACGCTGCTGCTGGTGCTGCTGATGCTGCAAAAGACGCTGTTAACGACGCTAAATAATTAGCAACTACAGAAAAAAATAACCGCTTTCCCCAGGAAGGCGGTTTTTTTATGTCTAATTTTATTGCTGTTTTTGCCTTTGTGTTTCGTAGCAGGTGATGGCAACTGCGTTGGATAAATTGAGGGAGTCAATGGTTCCGGTCATTGGGATCAAAGTGTTTTCTCCCTTATCCACCCAGAAATCTGAAAGTCCTGAATGTTCTGTACCGAAAATAATTGCTGATTTTTTCGTGAAATCTCTGTCCTGCAGATCTTCAGCATCTGCACTCATCATTGTTGGGAATATCTGAAATTTGTTTTTTATCAAAAACGCTAAAACTTCTTCGTTGGTTGACTGAAAAATATTCATTCCGAACAGACAGCCAACGCTGGAACGGATAACATTAGGATTGTAAAAATCGGTTTTTGGGTCGGTTACAATTAAAGCATCAATTCCGAATGCTTCGCAGCTTCTCAAAATTGCACCTAAGTTTCCCGGCTTTTCAGTTCCTTCAACAATAATGATTGAAGAGTTTGCTTTCGGAATGAAACGTTCCAGATTATTCTGTTTTTCTTTATATATTCCAATTACTCCTTCCGAACTGCCTCGATACGCAATTTTTTCATATACTTTTTCGGAGACCAAATGAACTTTATCGGCGGGAAGAATGTCTGAATAGATACTTTCGCAGATGTAGAATTCCGTAGGTTCGTAATCAAATTTTTGAGCTCTCTCGTTCTCCTGCTTTCCTTCTACCACAAATAAGCCCGATTTTTTTCGGAACCGGTTATCGGTTGAAAGTCTGGTGAGATATTTTATTTTTTCGTTCTGCGGGCTTTCAATCATTCTTCTGTGTGGTTTTCTTCTGTATCAAGTAAATTGGTGTCGGAATCTTCATTTGCCCGTTCCACCAAAGCTTCGGGTAAATTTTTTGTTGCTTTTGCGCCCAGTTTTTTCAGTTTCTGTACGCTTCCAACGAGATTTCCTCTGCCACTGGAGAGTTTCTTCATTGCGCTTTCATAATCGCCTTTGGCATCATCCATTTTTTTGCCGATTTTCAAGAGATCGCTGACAAAACCGTCGAATTTATCATAAAGTGCTCCTGCCTGTCTCGCGATTTCTGCGGCGTTTTTGTTGTGTGTGTCCCGTTTCCAAACATCGGAAATCAGTTTCAGATAGGCGATAAGATTGGTCGGACTTAATAGAATAATGTGTTTCTTATACGCGAAGTTCCACAGTTGCGGATCGCCCTGCATGGCAGTGAGAAAAGCCGATTCTACCGGGATAAACATAATCGTAAAATCCAAAGATTCCTTGAGATTGTCGTAGCGCTTGTCTGCCAAAGCATCGATATGACGTTTTACTGCTGCAATGTGTAGGTTTAGATTTTGAATTCTCTGATCGTCATCTTCTGCGGAAATCATTCTTTCGTAAGCGTTCAGCGAAACCTTTGAATCGATGATGACGAGTTGATTTCCCGGTAACCTTAATACGAAATCCGGACGCTGATTATCACCGTCTTCGGTTTTGATATTGTGCTGCGTGTAGTACTCGCGGTCTTTGGTTAAGCCGGAATCTTCTAGGATTCTTTCCAGAATCATTTCGCCCCAATCGCCCTGAGTTTTGGTTTGGCCTTTCAGTGCGGTTGCCAAATTGTTGGCTTCCTGACTGATTTTGTTAGTCTGCTCCATCATCAGTTTGATGGTGGTATTCAGGGAAGTTCTTTCGCGGGTTTCGTTTTCGTAAACTTCGTTTACCCTTTTTTTGAAGGATTCCAGGTTTTCGCCTAAAGGTTTTAACAGCAGATCGAGATTCTCTTTATTGGTATCGGTGAATTTCTTGGTTTTTTCTTCCAGGATTTCGTTTGCCAAGTTTTTGAATTCGTTTTTAGCGGCTTCCTGAAGTTTTATAATTTCCTCTTTCTGTTCTTCGAATCTTTGGAGAAGACTTTCATTTTGCGCCGAAAGTTCAGATTTTATGGCAATCAACTGCTGTTTTTCTGAATTTAAAGCACCAATTTCTTCGTCCTGTTCAGCATTTTTGGTGTTTTGTTTTTGTATTTGTTCCGACTGTGACTCGTTGAGTGCGTTGATTCTTGCAACGTCTTTCTGAAGTTGGCTTACTGTTTCGGATTGTGATGAGTTGAGAGCTTTTTCTTCGCTGATGAGGATTTCAAGATCTGAGATTTTCTTGACAGAATTGTTTAAATCTGAATTGGAACGAATGAAATTCTGGTTGATTTCATCAAAATCTTTGCGTGGAACACTGGTTGATTTCAGTATGAAATACAGAATAACTGCGCCCAAAACTCCGCCTGCTAAAAATCCGATAATTAAGTAGGTTAACTCCATTCTTCAAAAATACGAAAAGTCGTTTTCAAAACCTGTTACATTTTGTAGCAAATTTTCTTAGCCCCGATGGAAGCGGCATCCTTTTGCGGAGCGCAGCGGAGCAAAAGATACAGCGGACAGCGGGAAAAAGCTCCTGAAACTAAGGATTTTCCCTTGCAATTTCCTTGTGATAATCGAGGTGCATCGGAATAGCCGCCGAACCGTACCAAGGCAGGATTTCAACATCGAAAATGCCGGCTTTTATGGTCGGGTCGTTCTGCAGATAAGATTTTGCTTCTTCTTCAGTTTTTACATCCAGCAGGAAAATGCCGCGGTAACCAAGGTGATTGGCGGTGGAGAACGGACCTGCAAGTTTTAGTTTTCCAGATTTTTCCATTTCCTGCATGTTTGAGAAATGGCCTTTGAAAAGCTCGGCCCGTTGTTCTTTATCGGTGATTTCTTTGTCTTTTGCGCCGGTTTTCAGAATGACCAAATGATAACTTTTCATACCGTATTTATCTGCACCAAGAGAATCGGCCAGTTTTTGGTTGAATCCGTTTTGTAAAGGTATTTCAGTGGATGGTTTTCCGGGCTCTCCAGGTTTTCCGGGCTCTCCCTTCTGATAAATGACACAGGAAGTTAGCGTGAATGAAATTAGTACTAACGTAATTATGTTTTTCATTTTTTAATCTTTGATTCTAAGAAATTCTTTGGCGAGTTCAATCATTTTGGGATCACCGGTATATTTGCCGCGCTCGTCGGAAAGTTTTACGGTTGGAATCCAGTCGCCGTTGTTGGCCTGAACGCCGATAAGTTTCATCACAATATTCATTGGTTTTAATCCGACGTCATTGGTGAGATTGGTGCCGATTCCGAAGGAAATTCCGATTTTTCCGGTACAGTGTTTGGTGATTTCTTCCACTTTTTCAAGGTTGAGCCCGTCCGAAAAAATGATGTATTTAAACATCGGATTGATACCGTTTTTCTGATAGTGAGCGATGGTTTTATCCGCAAATTCGAGCGGATCGCCGCTGTCATGACGCACGCCGTCGAAAAGTTTTGCAAATTTCTTATCGAACTGCTGAAAGAAAACTTCCGTGGTATAAGTGTCGGAAAGCGCCACTCCTAAATCGCCACGGTACACATCTACCCAGTTTTCTAGGGCAAATTCGTTGGACATTTTGAAACCGTATTCTGCTGCATGAAACATAAACCATTCGTGAGCGTGAGTTCCGATAGGTTTAACGCTGTATTTCATTGCAAAATGAACGTTTGAACTTCCGATAAATTTTGAATTCTGGCTTTTTATTAGCGCATCAACCACAAGATCGTGAACTTTATAGGAATGTCTTCTTCTTGTGCCGAATTCCGCAAACGTAACACCGAGTTGATTCAGTTTTTCCGCTTTCTGAAGCGTCGTGTTCATCACCTCTTCGTTACTGTCGCGCTCCATGTTGTTCATTTCGTAATGAAGTTCGGAAATGAGCGCCAATAAAGGAACTTCCCACAGAATGGTTCGATACCATTGTCCTTCAACCGTAACTTCTACATCATTTCCGTTCTGAATAATTTTCACTTCGGACGGATCGTAATGAAATCCTTCAAGAAAATCAAGATAGGGAAGCGCGAGATAAGGACAGGTTTTCTGCAGGTATTTCTTTTCGTCTTTCGTGAGCTGAAGTTCTGCCATTGCATCCACGGCTTTACGAAGTTCTTCACCAAAACCTTCCGGAAAGTGGTGTTTACCGCGGTTAATGAATTCGTATTTTACTCTTTCGTTGGGAAAAAGTTTAACGACTGCATTCTGCATCGTGATTTTATAGAAGTCGTTATCGAGAATGGATTTCAGGCGGACAGTACTCATTTTCTGCGTTGTTTGAAACAAATTTAGAGAATAGAAATAAAAAAATCGCCCAAAAGATGGACGATTTTATTGAAATTTATTTCAGGATTATTTTCCAAGGTAGGAGTTGTACATCCAGACCTCTTTTTCCTGTTCTGTGATGTAGTCGCTCATCTGCGAGTTGGTACCTTCGTCGCCGGCTTCGTCAGAAATTTCGAGAAGTTCGCGCTGCAGATCGATGACTACTTTGAAGGAAGCCAGAATGTTTTCCACACATTTGTTGCCGTCGGAAACTTCTTTGCTTTCTTTGATCGTGGAAACCTCAAGATATTCCGAGTAATTGTGAGCCGGAACTGCACCTAAAGTGAGAATTCTTTCTGCAATTTCATCAATTTTCAGAACCAGGTTGTCATACAGTTCTTCGAATTTTGGGTGAAGCGTAAAGAACTGATCTCCTTTGATGTTCCAGTGTGCACCGCGCGTATTTTGATAGAATACTGAGTAGTTGGCCAAAAGTACATTCAGTTTTTCTGCGATTTCCTTGGTTTTGGTCTCTTTCAGACCGATAATAGCTGTATTTTTCATATTTTTTACTTTGATTCAAAGATACGGAAAATTGCAGTGAAAAGCAAGTTTCAGGGAATTTCACCGGGTTTTTAGAATTCTTATCTTGAAAGAATTATTTTTGCATTTTACAAGTATAATTGAGACAGACACCTTATATAGTTTTATTTGTTTTTTCGCTGCTAAGTATTGCGATAGCGCCATTTTTTTTGCCTTATGGTGGAATAACTGCTGATACGATAAGTTACGTACAGTTAGCCGACAGTTTTCCGGAAGTAAAATGGAGTCTTTTCCCGTTGGGTTATCCGCTGCTGATTAAGTTCTTTAATTTTTTCACCGATGATTATTTCTGGGCTGCCCGAATTCTGAATATCGTGCTTTTTGCGATAATTGGATTGTTTTCTTACTTGAAGCAGTTTTACTTTCGCGAAACGGTGATTCTGCTATCAACCAAAATTTTCTTTTTCTGCTTTTTCAATTCTCTGTCGGAAGCGCCGTTTATTTTCCTGTTCTATTTCCTGTTGTATTTTGTGCATGGTTATTTCTATAGCGAACGAAAATCCTATAGGTTTTACATTCCTGCGGCGTTAATAATGAGTCTTATGTTTTCCGTGAGGTATTCCGGGCTATATATTTATATCGGTTTTGGACTATTTTATTTACTCCATTATATAAGGAAGGAAAACATTCAATTTTGGAATAGCGGCTTTTTCAGGTTTCTTTTTCTTTCGGGAGTTGGTATTGGTGCTTATGCACTCTTTAATTTTATCAACTTTGGTGATTTTGCCGGTGAAAAATTCAGGCATAATCCATATTTAAAAGGAATTGGTGAAGAGTTTTTTAGAAATGTTCTTGGGGTTTTCAACTCTTTTAATCCGTTTTTAGGGATTAAGCTGAACAGCAGCAGTCTTCTGGCTTATTCAGTTGAAGGTATTCTTCTTCTTATAAACATTGTGTTTATTTACTTTATGGTAAGAATCTGGAAGAATCATTTCCGGTCTTATTCTAAAGATTTTCATGTGTTACTGCTCTCAACCGGATTGGTGTATTCCGTGTTCGTTTTCTTTACAGTTTTTTTTCAGGGAATAGAAGAGCTTAATATGCGAATTCTTGCGGAAAGCTCGTTTCTGTATTTTTATTCTGTAATTTTCATCTGCTATCAAGAGAAGAAATATGAAAAGATAATTTTCAGGCTTGCTGTTTTTTCTCTTCTTTTCAATACATTTTATCCGTTGAAGAATTCGTCCAACTTTTTGGAAAGAAAAGCTTTCACCGAAAAGAAGCTGACCGCGATGGAAGGGAAGAAGTATTATTTCATAAAAGACTTTAAGAAAGTAAAACCGAAAGTTTATAAAATCCCTGTTGTTAATAAAGAATTCAGTTACGGGCATGAAAATCTTCAGAATTCATTTATCGACGGAAACATCATCATGATGAAAAATCCGGATATCCTTTGGATTTTGAAAGATACTGTGCTGCAAAAAGAGCAGGTAATTTATTCCACCGATTTGGAATAACCTACAGTTTTTATCTTCATTTCGAAACGGATGATTTTCAGCTAATTGAATTTGCAATTTATTCACAATAACTGTTTGTGGAATAAAAAAATATTCTTACTTTTGCACCCTAAAATAAAAAGCAATTAAATGCCTACTATTCAACAATTAGTTAGAAAAGGAAGAGCCACACTTGCCAAGAAGAGCAAATCGGCTGCCCTTGAAAGCTGTCCACAAAGACG